>JAXDDP010000221.1:0-8530 GCA_034676785.1 Anaerolineae bacterium
AACCGCTCCATGTCGCTCAACTCGAATTGAGAGAGCACGTGTTCACGCTCGCCATCGAGCAATTTGGTGCAAAGCTGGGGATCGACCACAGCGTGGGCGATCAGACTCCGCAGGGCCATATCTGACATTGCATCACCCCTACCCCTAGCCGCCGACGCAGCCGCCGCCACCCGTCGAGGGACAAGCGTAGACCGCCTCCGCCCCGCCCGGCACACCCTGGGCTACGAGCGCGAACACCAATGCCAGAGCGACAAGAGCCACGCGAATGATGCGGGGATCTTCAACCTTGAGCAGGGCCAGTTGCATCTGAGCTTTCATTGCTATACCTCCGAGTGCTTGTTGATATCCTGTCTAAACTGGCCATAGGGTACCAAGAGCCGATTACCAAACGGTATACGCGCCGGTTACGGGATCCCATCTTCCGTGGCGATGGCTTGAGCCCACATCCACCGGCGCGAAATGCAACAGGCCGCGTAGGACTGTATCCCACGCGGCCTGTTGGGGGGAGGCGATCACCCGGCGCCCTCGCGAACCCGGCGCTAGTCCAGAGGAGCCTCGCTAAGAATGCGGCGATAGAGCTGCACCGTCGTCTTCGATGGTGTCGCGCCCAGCCCATCGCGCAGCTCGGTCACACAGCGCTCATACTGAGCCAGGGCGCTGCTCCGTTCGTCTGAGAGGGCATAGGCGCGCATCAGGTGCTGGTGGAAGACCTCTCGGGTCGGATCAAGGCTGAGCGCCTGCCGGAGGGCGCGCACCGCACGACGGTACTGGCGCCTGCCCAGCAGACGTTCTGCCAACGCCTCCAGGGCTTCCATACACTGCACGCGCAGCGCTTCACGCTCGATCTCACACCAGTCGCTATAGCAGTCAGTCAGGAAATCGCCAACGTAGAGGGCAGTTACCTGTTCGAGCGCATCAACATCCTGCGATTCCCGCCACGCACTCAGGCCGGCATGGAACGAGGCGACATCGAACCAGACCTGAAGATCAGGATGCAGCGTGTACAGCTGTCCATCGAAATCGATGGCGTCCATACCCAGAGCGCGGTTCAGCCGAAACTTGGTGGTGTGGAAACTCGTCTTGGCTTTCTGCGCCGACAGCTCTGGCCAGAAATCGGCAAAGATCTGCTCTCGCGAGCGCGCGCTGTGGACCAGCATATAGAACAGCAGCTGCCGGGCCGTCACAGATCCCCACGCTGAGGCGGGAACTGCTTCCCCGTTGAGATCGACACGTCCTGGCCCAAACCCGTACACACGCAACGCTGGCCCGGCATCACGCCTTGGTGTGACGGCGAGGGGATACAGCCGGGCCACAACCTTCTCGAGCCCGGTGAATCGCCGCAGGAGGGTCCGGATGTGCTGCAGACGCGCTCCTTCCGCCGACTTGCGCGCCGCAGTGAGCAGCGCCTTCGCCGCTCTCCCAGTACTCACAAAGAGTTGGGCCTCAGTCTCAATGTCGACGTTGTCCAGGAGATCGCCAACCGCGTCGAGGGCCTCAGACGTGACCCCAGCCTCGAAGAGCGCACACGCCCTGAACAGCAGCGCCCGGTGGTGCTCGGCAGGAGAGCCGATCGTCTCCAACAGCGCAATGGCAGCATCGAGATCGTCCATCCCAACATCGACTGTGCCGCTCTCAACGCGAACCAGCCCCAATGACGCTCGATAGCGCCCGGTCTGGTAGTCGGAGTTCTGCGCCGTTGCCAGCTCCAGTGCGGCCTGAACAGCTGTAACTGCCTCTGCGCGTCGGCCCTGAGCTCGGAAGACCAGCCCCTGGGCCTCGAGACTGTAAGCCGTCAGAAACGCGGAGGCGATAGACCGTGCCAGAGCGTGACCCTGCTCGAGGTAGTCTGCTGCCTGGTCGAGTAGATTGAGGTCTCGCGTGAGTTCGCCCAGGTTCACCAACGCAACAGCCTCTGCCTGCCGCAAGCCTGTCTGCCGGCTCAACGCCAGGGCTTCTTGCAGACAGCGCAACGATTCGTCATACTCACCCAGCGCGAGCAGATGGAAACCCAGATCGTTCAGCTCGTCTGCCAGCCCGGCATCGCTGCCGACCTGACGCCAGATCGCGACGGCTTCCCGGTTGAGTTTCACAGCCTCTTCCAGCTGGCCCATCAGACTGATGCAGTGGGCCAACCCGGTCCTGACCAGGGCGCGCATATAGGTCGAACTCTGGGAGTCGGCCAAGGCGAGCGCCTGGCTCAGATGCCAGAATGCCTGCCGGAGGTCTGCCCGGTCGATGTACGCCATTCCCAGAATCCGGTGCGCCTCAAGCGCAACGGGAAGCTGGGCATCTCCGATCAGGGCCAATGTCGATACTGCCAGAGCCAATGCCTCCCCGGCCTGCCCCTGGGCGAGCCAGATCTGGCAACGATGCAAAAGGGTGTAGGCCAGGCCGTCCGTATCGCCGGCCGCCCGATAGCCAGCTTCAGCGATCTCGGTCAGGGCCAGAGATACCTCGCGTTGCCCCAGTTTGTACGCGGCCCGCGACTGATACAGCGCCAGACGCGGCTGCTGCACGAGCACTGCGTCTGGAATCTGCTCTCGCCACGTCATGAGCGTGGTGAACTGGTTTCCCAGGTAGAGGTCGAAGGCGATTGCAGACATCAGCCGCGCGGCAGCAGCAGGATCTCCAATGGCGTGGTAATGCGCCACTGCCTCGCGCATCTGCCCATGGCCCTCAAACCACGCCGCGGCACGGCTGTGGAGCGCCGCCCACCGATCCGGGTCGTGATGCGCAAGACGGCTCTGCAAGAACTCGCGAAAGAGGTGATGATAGCGGTACCAGTCGTTCTCCAGGCGCGCAACGAAGAGGTTCTCCGTCTCGAGCCTGTTGAGCAGATCTGCCGCCTGCTCGACCCCCAGGATCTCGTGGCACAGCAGCTCGTTCATCTCATCGAGTACTGAGGAGACCGCCAGAAATGACTGCATATCGGCGGGTTGCCGCTCAAAAACCTCCTGCGCCAGATAGTCATAGACCGGCTGGTGAGAACTACGCGCCCGCATCCAGCTCTGCAGGACCCCCTGCCAGCGCGTATAGGCGGTGAGTAGCAGGCCGGTGATCCACCCCTCTGACTGGTCTGCCAGGGCCGTGGCCTCCGCCAATGTCAACTCAGTGCCGTAGTTGTGAGCGAAGAGCGTTTGGATCTCTTCTGGCAGGAATCGCATCTGCTCCGGACCGATGCCTCCGACGCCGCCCCGCGCTACCAGCGGGATGATGAGCGGCAGGTTGGGCACGGTGCGGCTGGCGATGATCGTGAGGCACTGATCGCGTTGGTACGCGACGAAATTGCTGATGATGCTATCCACCTCCGGCGAACGGCCCAGGGAGTGATAGTCATCCAGAACCAGGACAAACCATCGTGGGATGGTCAGAACAATCTCATTGACGAGCACGCGCAGTACGCCCGGCGCCCCGCCCCCAAGGTCGGTGCTGGCAGCCAGCGCGCGCAGCGTCTCGCTGCCGAACCCCGGGAAGCGATGGCGTAGGGAGGCAACGAGACGCTCGAGGAACACGCGGGGATCCCGGTCGCTGGCGTCAAGCGCGTACCAGCATACGGGGTGTTCGAGATCGGTCGCAAAGTCGACCAGCAGCGTAGTCTTGCCGTAACCCGCCGGCGCCGAGACCAGCGCCAGCCGGTAGTCCACCATGTCATACAGCCCGTTGAGGAGGCGCTGACGCGTCAGGACGTCGTCCCGGCGACGGGGAAGCAACACCTTGGTCATCAACGTCGTCGTGTCGTCCGGCGTGCTCACATCAGGCTCCAGGCTACGACTCAGCGCAGAGGGGGTGGATGGTGAATACCATCAGTATAGGACGGCACGGCAAGAGGTCAAAGCGCGCGACCGATCTTGGTTAGCGCCTCCGCCAGGTCGCGTCGTCCAAAGCCAATCCGGACGTGACCCGGCACGTCGTAGACGGTGCCAGGTAGCAGCAGCACGCCGGTCTCGCGCACCAGCCGTTCGCAGAAGGTCTCGGCATCAACGCTCTCGCCAGACCCGGTGAGCGCGGGAAAGGCGATAGGTCCAGCGATCGGCGGATGCCAGACGAATGTCTCTGTGTGTTCGTCCATAAAGGCATTGAGCACGCCAAGATTCCTTCGGAGCAACGCCACAGTCCGGTCGACGAGCAGCTGGCGATGGCGGAGCGCCAGAGCCGCGAGGAACTCGCTGGGAGCTGCATTGCAGATGGTCGTGTAGTCCTTGAGCTCTGCCATCCGCTGCAGGAGCGCCGCATTGTGCGTGGCGACCCACCCAATGCGCAGACCAGGCAGCCCGTATGTCTTCGACAGCACCCCGAGCGAGACCGCCCTCGAGCTGAGGTCACACGCTGCCGGGAGGCGGTCCGTGGGTGCATACTCTGACTCCCGGTAGACTTCGTCAGAGAAGAGAAGACACCCGGACTGCTCGACCGTAGCCACGATGGCGCGGAAGTGCGCCTCGGGTATCTGATAGCCAGTCGGATTGTGGGGCGAGTTGATGATCACCGCACGGGTGTTCGGCCGTAGGAGATGCGGCAGATCATCGGGATCCAGTGCCCAGCCGCGGGACGCGACTGCCCTCCAAGGTGTCACCTCACATCCCAGGCCTCGCGCAACCTCGGCAAGCGACTGGTAGCAGGGCCAATGCACAACGATATGGTCGCCCGGCTCCAGCACTGCGTGCATAAACAGGAAGATCGCCTCCTCAGCGCCACTGTGAACGAGTATGTCTGAGGGCGCGATGTCCGCGTAAAGTCCTGCGATGGCCTCACGGAGTTCGGGAGCGCCTGCAGACTCCGTATAGCCCAGCCACAACGCCTGGAACCGATCAGTCGCTCCGGGTTCCAGCGCCAGCAGCTCGGCTACCGCCATCGACTCACAATCCGACGCACAGAGTACGTGGTCGACAGCGAATTCCCACCGTGCGAAGTAGCGCTCCAGTTTGAAGGGTGACCAACGCATCGACAACACCTCCTCGATCTACGGCTGACAAGCCAGTATCGCACGGCCCCGTGCGGCGACAACTTGTCACGCACGGGTGTCCAATTCCGGGAATCGCGCCTGTGATGCTGCGGGTGGACATCAGCCGACTTCCCGTCATTCGCAAGGTGCCTATACTGGGCAATGCGTGCCTTCTCGAGGGTGCAAGGCACAGGTGCACGACTCAGGGGCAACGTTCCAGCAGCTTCTCAATACCCAACTCGCAGGAGGCATCCATGGCAACCTATACCGAACCCGCGCGAGCGCTTCCGACACGCACGTACGACGTCGTCGTCGCTGGCGGAGGAACCGCCGGCGTGGTCGCAGCCCTTTCCGCAGCCCGCCAGGGCGCACGCACGGCACTCATCGAGCTCAAAGGGTACACGGGCGGTGTAGCCGTCGAGGGCGGAACGGCACTGCACAGCTTCTACAACCTCTGGACGGCCTTCCCGGGCGTCGAGAAGCGCCAACTTGTGGCAGGCATTCCCCAGGAGATCGTCGATCGGCTGGCTCAGGCAGGGGGCACCACGGGCCACGCAGCCATGCTGGCGGGCTATGACTACGACGCCGTCTGCACCGCGATCGATACGGAGATCACCAAACTGGTCACCCTCTCGATGCTGGAAGAAGCGGGCGTCGATCTGTGCCTCAACACGATGGCCGTGGATGCCGTCGTCGACGGACCTGTCGTTCGTGGCGTGATCACTGAGAGCCACCAGGGTCGTGAGGTGCTCATGGCGCGCGCCTTCGTCGATACAACCGGCTACGGGGATCTCGCGGCACGGGCTGGTGCTTCCTACACCGAGCCCAACGATTACCCTGTCGTCAACAGCATCGGTCTGGCGAACGTCAGCCTGGAAGCCTACTACGACTTCATCACGGCCAATGACGCGCTTACGCAGTATGCCCGGGGCTGGCGGAGCGGCAGAGACGACCAGATCGTGCGGCTCGACGGTCGTGCCACGCGGATGCCCGAAGGGTTTGCGCGTGAAGCCGCCGAGATCGGCATGTCCATGGTCACCACCACCGTCCACGATGCCTACTTTATGTTCATCAAGATCAATCATGCGATGCCCATCAGCCCGACTGACCGCGAGGCCGCGTCACGCGCCGAAGTTGAGCTACGGCGGCGGCAGGCGCGCGCGGTCGAGCTCTTTCGCAAGTACGTGCCCGGCTGCGAGCGCGCGTTCATTGCCCGCACCAGCCCGTCGCTCACCATCCGCCGCGGACGCTGCATCGCGTGTGACTACGATGTCACCCGCGACGACGTTCTCGAAGGACGCCATTTCGACGATGACGTCTTCATCTATGGCTTTCACGACTCGGCGCCGCGACTGCAGATCAAGGACGGCGGCAGCTACGGTATGCCCTATCGGGCGCTGCGCGTCGCCGGATTCGACAACCTGCTGGCTGCCGGGATGCTGATCACATCGGACCACGATGCCCATATGTCAACGCGCAACACCGTCGCCTGCATGGGCCAGGGGCAGGCTGCCGGGACCGCGGCGGCCCTTTGCGCCCTGCGCGATGAAGGGACCCGGGAGCTGCCCTACGCCATCCTCCGCGACGCATTGGCGCGCGATGGCGTCATCTTCTCCGAGTAAGGGAGGATCCGTGCACGATCAATCCGCACCGAAAGCCACAGAGATCGCCGTTGACGGCGTCGAATTCCTTATCAACGGCGCGCCGACCTACCCGGACGTCGTGCACCAGGGGAGACGCATCCAGGGGCTGCTGTTCAACAGCCGCATGGTGCAGGCCATCTTCGACGATGAGAACCCCGGGACTGCCGACCGCTGGCGCTATCCCGACACCGGGGTCTGGGACCCGAACCGCAATACGGACGAGTTCTGTGCGATGCTACCGGAGTACCGCCAGTACGGGCTGTTGGGCGTCACCGTGGGACTTCAGGGTGGGGGCGCCATCTACACGCCCGACGTCTACCCGCACTACATCAACTCGGCCTTTTCGCCTGCTGGTGAGCTCAAGCCGGCCTACTGCGAACGGCTGTCCCGCGTCCTTGCGGCTGCCGACGCTGCAGGAATGGTTGTTATCGTCAACTTCTTCTACTGGCGCCAGACGGAGAAGATGGCTGGAGACGCAGCCATCCTTCGCGCCACCGAAACTGCCACGGACTGGCTGCTGCGCACAGGTCACCGCAACATCCTGATCGATGTCTTCAACGAGGCCACCGCAGGTGAGGGACTGGTGCAGTCGCAACGCATCCACGAGCTCGTCGAGATCGTGCAGCAGACTACGCTCAACGGGCGACGCCTGCTCGCCAGTTCGAGCATCATGCCCGGCAAAGCGCTGCCTGGGGGCCGCTGGCAGTCGCGTGTGGACTTCTTCCTGCCCCACGGCAACAACGCCTGGGCCCCAGAGCTACGTAAGGCTCTCCGTGAGATCCGCGCCACCGACGCCTATCAGGCCTGGCCTCGCCCGGTTCTGGTCAACGAGGATTCGATGTACCTCAACAACCTCGAAGCCGCCGTCGACGAGTATGCCTCGTGGGGTCTCTATATACAGGGATATGGTTGTGGCGGATGGGACCACGGACGGTATGAGTGGCCACAGCACCCGCGCGAAGCCAGCTACGAGCACCTCACGGGGTTCCAGACGGTGCCCGTCAACTGGTCGCTCAACACAGGCCTCAAGCGTTCCTTCTTCTACCGGCTTGCGGAAATCACCGGATCACCGGGCAACCAGGCCCTGGACTAACGCCGCGCGCTGTCCCGTGCCGCCTTAGCAATCGGAGGTGAGCGATGGTAACTGTGAGGAGCGTCAGCTGTCCGGCATGTGGTGCACCCATCCCGCCAGACACCATCCAGTGCGGGTATTGCGGACGCTATCTCTCCAGGGAGTCCGCGACCGACCGTCCGCCGGAGCATCTGCAAACACAGGACGCCGTCGAGCCCTTCGGTGGTTGGGTATTCGAGAGACGCACTGAACCTCGGGAGAACGCCTTCTCCCTGTCAGTACCACAGGGCTGGCTGATCGAGGGCGGGATCATCCGCGCTGACCTCGCCCGCCAGGCACTCAACGTTCAGGCGATCGAGGCCAAAATCGACTTCACCGTGAAGCAAGATGCACAGGGCGCCATAGCCGTTCGCTGGTGCCCGGAGGTGAAGTACTGCGATCTGCGACACTCGATGGTGAGTGCCATGTTCCCACCTGGTAGCAGCTATCAGGGGATGATGGTGATGCCGTTGATGTCAGCCGTGGACTTCCTGCAGTACGTCGTATTCCCCTGGGCTCACCCAGCCGCCTCTGGCGTGACCGTAACGGCCTGCCAACGGGAACCTCTACTTGTCGAGGGCTACTGCCGACGCATGACCTCGATGGGCCTGCCAGTCAACTTCGGCTATGACGGGGCCATTGCCACATTCACCTATTCGGAGGACGGGCTTCGTTTTGAAGAGAAGTCCTATACGGTTATCGAGAACCTTGGTGCCCTTGGTGGGGGTATGTGGAGCAACAAGGATACCTTGCTGTTGCGGGCTCCCGAGGGCCAACTTGCCGATTTGGAGCCCCTTCTGCACCACGTCCGCGAGTCTGTGCGACTTAACGACGCCT
>JAXDDP010000222.1:0-20799 GCA_034676785.1 Anaerolineae bacterium
CGGCGTCGCTGATTGCCCGCCCTCCGGCGGCTGTCGGCTGGTAGCGGGGGTCGGCGCCTGGGCCGCGCACGGCCGGCCGTGTCGCAAGTCCGGCGAGCCCGTTCTTGATGCCCATCAGGCAGCCAACGTTCCCTGAGTTGCAGTCCGTATCCCATCCCGAGGTGTTGACGACCATCAGCGTCTTCTGAAAGTCATCGTCGCCATAGAGCAGGCTCAGGACGATGAGACCGTGGTTGGGCACCATATGGCAGTTGCCACCGTAGATGTCATAGCCGTAGTGGGCATCCAACCACTGGCGCGCCTGTCGCCAGTCGGGCTCGCGGACGCGCAGGTCACGCAGCTCGTTGATCATGCGCGCGATGATCGAATCGTTGGGGATGAAGCTCACGCCACAATCGAGCAGGCTGTTGAGGTCCTGCTCGACAAAGGCCTGGGCCTCCATCGCCGCGAGCACCTGGGCACCGTAGATCGCTTCACCATCGTGACTGACACTTCCTGCGCGGCGGGCTAGGTCTGCTGCAAGGGCAGGGTCGCCTGGCGCGACCATCGCCCAGCCGTCGATGAAGATCTGGGCCCCAATCTGCTCTGCGACGACCTTGCTGTTGAGCGCGATTGAGCCGCTCTGAGGCGCCGGAATACCCTCCTTCAACCGGAGATAGGCGGTGTGTTCGGTCGAGTTACCCATGCCACCCCACCAGAGCACGGTCCGCTCTTCGATGAGGTAGTTGAGCCAAGTCTGCCCGATCTGGGCTGGCGTGAGGTCACGCGCGTTGCCGTGGTCGGCAAGCGCGCGGATGAAGGTGAAGGTCCCCGATATGTCATCGTCGGTAACGATCAGGGGTTTGTCGAGCCTGTCGTGGACATAGTAGGTGATGTCACCGAGGGTCTCGGTGATGTGTTCGTAGGTCCATCCCTCGAATGGCCGGCCCAGATAGACACCAATGATCTTCCCCAACACACCGGCGTAGACACGCTCTTCGAAGTCGCGAGGTAGGGGGGGCATATGAGACTCCTTGTCAAGGTATGCAGATGAGTTAAACGGGTTACGCAGTAGTAACCCTCAGAGTGCCACAACTCTGCCCGTCTTGGCGGACTCGTAGAGGGCCAGAACGCTGCGGAGGAAGTCGCGGCTCCGCGATAGTGGGACGACCGGTTTCGCACCATCCAGTACACAGGCTTCCATCGCCCGCACCTGGCACCGGTACGGATCGATTCCCTCGATGGCGATGGCCTCGACCTCGCCCTGGCGGGGCTCAAAGATGATCTCCGATGGCGCATCGTTCATCCCCGGTTTCCAAGGGTGAGGGATCGTGATCGTGCCCTCATCGCCAACGATGACCGTGCCTTCGGTGAATGGCATACGGAAACTCGACGTGATCTGCGCACTGATGTCGTCAGCGAAGCGCATCTGGCCGACCATTGTCACGTCGACGCCGGTCTCGCCCACGATCTGCTGTGCCCAGACCTCGGCAGGAGGCCGGCCCGCGATCGTGATCGCCATGCTGTTGGGGTAGACCCCCACGTCCCAGAGCGACCCGCCGGAGAGCGCCGGATTCAGCCGGATGTTCGTCGACTGCTCCGCAGGTAAGTAGAAGCTGAACCAGCTTCGGATGAGTTGCAGGCGGCCGACACGCCCCTCAGAAACCATGCGCTGCACAGTCAGCGTCTGGGGGTGGTGAAGGTACATAAAGGCCTCGAAGACCGCGACGGCGTTGCGGGCCGCCGCAGCCTCGATCAGATCAAGCTCTGAGAGTGTTGGGACGATCGGTTTCTCACAGACGACGTGCTTGCCCGCATCGGCTGCCTTGACCGTCCACTCGGAGTGGAGCGTGTTGGGTAGCGATATGTAGACGACGTCGATCTCTGGATCTGCCAGCATCTCCTCATAGGAGCCGAAGGCCTTGGGGATGGACCACTCCTCGGCATATGCACGTGCCTTGCCGAGACCGCGGCTGGCAACGGCGATGAGTTGGCTGCGGTCGGCCCTGCGGATGGGGTCGATCATCGCCCGGTTGATGTTCGCAGTGGAGACGAGGCCCCAGCGCAGGGGTGCTGATGAGTTTGACATGATCTCTCCTTCGTGGTTACTGGTTCTGGTTTTTGTTTCGGGGCGGACGGCCTTCATGGATGGACGGCCAGGGGCACGACCGACACCGCCGGCACCGTATGCTCACCCAGGTCGACCCAGCCCTCCGTCGAACTGCGGTAGCCAACCGTTGTCTTCATCGGCGACGTGAACAGATTCACCAGGAACAGGATGCCGTGATCTCCGGAGACCCGTAGCGATGTCCAGACATTGGGATTGGAGCATGCGACCCGCTGTCGGAGACCGAGCCGAGCCATCATAGCCTGCAACATCGCGGTCTGTTCGTGCTTTCGGTGATCCCACAGAAGTCCAAGGACAATGACACGTCCGCCGTGGGGCGTTGCCATCTCGTAACCGATCGCGGTGCCAGTGCGTTCGTCAAACGAGACCACGTTGGCACCTTGTGGAACGGTCTCGGGGTAGAAGACTCGGTTCTTGAGAACGTTGGTGACGTCAGAGTCGGGGCCGCGCACGACAACGCGGACAACGGCCTCGGTCGCTAGGCGCGCCGATGGTGCTGCTAGATAGTCCCCCAGAACTGTGCAGGGCTCCAGCTCTTCATCAAGGCGCGGCACGATGGGGGCGATCAGAGCACTGCCGCCGCGCTTGAGAAAGGCGACGAGCCGTTCCTGATGGGCTCTCATCATACTCTCCGCAGAAGCGACGAGAAGAGGCGTTGATGTATCCGTGACCCAGTCGTCCCCGTCCAAGCTTATGCAGATCGGGCTCAAGCTGGCGCAGAAGGCAGTTGTCAGCAACCCTTCGTTCATGAAGCGCCACGCCTCCTCCGGGCCAACGAGGGAGTCCCCGCGATCTCTCCAGAACCGGTCGGCGCGTCCGTACTCGAGGTCCAGGGCTACCCGACAGTCGCCAGCACGTGCGGCCCGTACGAGCCACGGATTGCGCCCAATGAACCGACCGACCTCAGCCTGGGCCTCGTACAGTGGCCGTTGCTGGCCATCGGCCCCGATTGGCGCGCCGTAGTCGTATGAATCGGTGGTCTCGCCGACGCCCGGAGGGTTGGGTCCGCCGGTAAACACGTAGTAGTTGTGCCCCTTCATGCCATAGGCCAGATTCGTCATGTAGCAGGCGATGGCATCGTGGACCGTAATAGGGGGCCAGTCCGATGCGCTACCACTCGGCAGCTCGAGGACCGTAGGCGGATACCCGAACAGGCGTAGTTCCTCATTGGACAGGAACACGTTCCGGGCGTACTGCGGGGTAGGGTTGTTCTGGGGCCAGCTCTGACTCAGGTTGTAGTAGTGGTCCGAGCCGAGAAGGAACGCGCTGTCCAGTGTCTCGACCATCCCTGCGAAGTAGGCGTTCATCCCAGGGTTGGCAGAGTTGTGGATGAAGGGAGTGTCAATCCCTCGCTCGCGCATCCAGGCGCAGAGGGTCTGGGCGTAGGTCGTCGTTGCCTCAGTGTAGAAAGCGAAGTAGTCGCGTCGCCTGCGGATGCCGCCGACGCTGGTGGCCAATGGGTCCTCCGGCAGGATTGGCATCACCTCATCGAAGCTTACGTACGAGGTCCCGTAAGCGGCGTTCAGCCGTGCTACGTTGTCATAGCGCTCGGCAAGGAAGGTGGGATAGCGCCCCCCGGTGCGTCCGATGCCCAGTGCCTCGCGGTTGTAGTCGAGCCCGCCGAACCAGACGTGGATGCCCATCAACTCGTTATCGAACTGCGTGAGGGCGACCGGCCCGCCTCGGCTGACGGTGTGGCGGGCGATGAGCGGGCAGACCGCGTCGAACCAGGCACGGGCCTTCTCAAGGAAGGTTGGGTGCAGGTACGAGATGGAGGGCAGCCCGAAGGGCTCGCCGCCAAGGGTGCGTGCCTGGACCTCAGGGTAGTGCGTGAAGAGCCATTCGGGGAGGCCCCCGTAGATCAGCTCGGAGTACTGGTACGGGCCGGGCCGCGCGATCACGTAGAGCCCGGCAGCTCTCGCCGCCTCGAAGAAGGCCTCCAGGTCGGTGATCCCGTCGCCTGCGCCGAAGACGAAACGGCCCTCCTCGGGCTCGTGGATCAGCCAGGGGATGTAGGTCGCAAGGCAGTTGCCACCGGCTTCCTTGAAGAGCGCCATGCGGCGCTGCCAATCGGCCCTCGGCACCCGGAAATAGTGAAACTCGCCCGAGTTCAGATAGATCGGGGAGTTGCCGATCCAGAAGCACGTCTGGTCATAGGTGATCGGTTCCACAGCTGATCTACCTCCTCTAGCAGTCAGCTTGCCTGTGTCGGAGAGTGTACAGTGAATCGGGGGTGAGGCGAACTGCGCTGAGCTCCGTGCCAAGTCAGATGACAATCCAGGTCAGCGAGCTATTGACGCCGAGAGGGGCCTGCCGTATAATGTGAACAACTACTCGAGACTGATCAATTGTTCACTATGAGGATCTGTGAGCCTTACCCCTGAAAGTCATCGGCTCCTCTATCGAGTTGCGCAGGCGTACTACCTGGAGGGGCAGACCCAGCAACAGATCGCCGAGCGCTTTGGCGTATCGCGGCCCAAAGTGTCCCGGCTGTTGCAGCGAGCCCGCGACGCGCGGATTGTCAACATCACGTTGGTGCCGCCGCCCGGTGGTCACGCAAACCTTGAGCAAGCACTGGAGTACCGCTACAGCCTGGATGAAGCCGTCGTGGTCCAGACTTCTGATCCCGCTGCCCCTGGCATGGTCGCTCACGAACTTGGTCCGGCTGCTGCAGACTGCCTGCTCCGTCTGCTGGAGCCGGACTGCATACTGGGTCTGGCGTGGGGGCGATCACTTTTGGCCATGGTTGAGGCGCTCCCGGCGCACCCAGTCACGGGCGTCACCGTCGTCCAGCTCAACGGAGGCCTTGGGCCAGTGGGGATGCTTGAGCACTCTGCAGAACTGGCGCGGGCTGCGGCTCAGAAACTGTCAGCCCGACTGCGCCTGGTTCCGGCCCCGGGAATCGTCTCTACGGCCGAAGCTGCTAGGGTTTTGCGTGCCGATGCTCAGATCGCCGACGCTCTGGCTACTGGCGCCTCTGCGGATATCGCTGTGGTTGGGATGGGTGTGCCCACACCGGAGTCGGTCTTGCTGAGCAGTGGATCCATCGTCACTACCGAGGATCTGGTAGCTCTGGCTCAGGCTGGCGCTGTGGGTGATATTGTCCTCCGCTACCTCGATGCGGCGGGATCACCCATTGACCTGCCGCTGAATGACCGGATCGTTGGCGTGACGCTGGATCAACTCAAGGCCATTCCGCGAGTTATCGGCGTGGCAGGAGGTACCGGGAAACTGGGGATCGTCCGGTCGGCGTTGCTTGCCGGGCTGATTGACATCCTTGTTACCGACCAGATGACGGCAGAAATGCTTCTGTTGGATGAGATGGTGAAGAACGAAACAGCTGGTGAAAGGGGAGCGAGGGGAGGATGAGCCTGGAACTGGACAGTAGCTTGATCGACCGGGCGCGTGAGGTGATCGCGCGTGAGGCTGTGGCAGTGGCAACCCTTGGAGATCAGCTAGACGAGAGGTTGATTGAGGTGGTGCGGTTGCTGCTTGAGTGTTCGGGTCATGTCCTGGTTACCGGAGCAGGAACATCCCACGCGATGGCGGAGAGGTTTGCACACCTTCTGTCCTGCGTAGGTACGCCTGCGCTTTGTCTTGGCGCTTCTGATGCTCTGCACGGCGGTGCCGGCGCGATCAAGCCCGAGGACGTGCTCTTCGTCATTTCCAAGGGTGGACTGAGTGCTGAGGTCAACCGGCTCGTGGAGATCGCGCGCGCCCGCGGAGCAAAGATCATCGCCCAGACGGAGGACCCTTTGTCGCCCCTGGCTAGGCAATGCGACGCGCTCTTGCTCGTGCGGACCATCGGACATGTGGATCCTTACGGAATGATCGCCCTGGGCAGCTCCCTGATCGCCGCTGCAGCAGGCGATGCACTCTGTGTGCTCCTGCTCGAACTCCGCGATTACTCGTGGGAAGCCTTTGGTGCGACGCATCCCGGAGGAGCCGTTGGGCGCATGGTAGCCAACGCTGGCCTCTCGGATTCTTCAGAACCGGAGACGTCGCGATGATGGAGGTGTGTAGGTGAAGGCTGCGTTTCTGGTGGACAGGCAGACCTATGTTGTGCGCGAAATCCCCGATCCGGCGGTGCCCGAAGACGGCGTTGTGTTGGCGGTGGAGGCGTGTGGCGTCTGTGGGTCGGATCTGCGTCGTTGGCGTGAGGGTCCTCCCGTGGGAGCGGGTAGCCTTGACGGGTACTCGGGCATTATCTCCGGGCACGAGGTCGGTGGGACTGTGGTGGCCGTGGGTCCAGCGGTGTGCGATTTCTCCGTGGGCGATCGGCTTGCCATAGCACCTGATATCCACTGCGGGACCTGTTTCTACTGCCGACGGGGTATGGTGAACTTGTGTGATACACTGCACTTCCTGGGTATCACGCCGGGCTATCCGGGCGGCTTTGCCGAGAAGCTTGTGCTTACCCACGAGGTCATCACGCAGGGGATCGTTCATCGGATCCCTGATGGTCTCTCAAGCTTGCATGCAGCGCTTGCTGAGCCTATGAGCTCGGTGTTGGCCTGCCACGACAGGGCAGGGACCGATCTCGATCATACCGTCGCGATAATGGGGGCGGGGCCGATCGGCTGTCTTCACGTCGCCATTGCCAGGAGCCGCGGTGCACGTGTTCTCATCTCGGAGCCTAGCCCAAGACGGCTGGACTACGCGCGGCGCTTCGGCCCCGACGTGGCTACGGATCTGGTGGGCGAAGCCTTTGTCGCCAGCGTCTTGGCCCTGACCGACGGGCGCGGGGCGGATATCGTTGTGTGCGCCAATCCCGTTGCCGCCACGCAGACCCATGCTGTGGAGGCCGTCCGCAAGGGTGGCCGCGTGGTCCTGTTCGGCGGGTTACCCAAGGCCGCCTCAATGACGACGTTGGACGCCAACCGGATTCACTATGGCGAGATCGAGGTCGTGGGGGCCTTCTCTTACCAGCCCACGATGCACGCCCTGGCCCTTGATGTGCTTAGCCGCGGACTGATTCCTGCAGATGACATGATCACTCATACCTACCCCCTCGCTGACATTGCGGAGGCCTTCGAGGTGGCTGCGTCTGGAGAGGGTCTGAAAGTCGTCATCACGCCGTAGTGCTGAGGGAGATACTATGATCGGACTCAACGCGGAGCTTGCGGTTCGGGCGGCAACAGGGCGACCTGTGCGGATTGGTTTGGTCGGTGCAGGTCAGATGGGCACCGACGTCGTTGCTACAGCGGAGACGATGAAGGGCATCGAGGTCTCCGTGACCGCGGATATCGACGCGGCCCGAGCAAGATCCGCCTATGCGATTGCCCATAGCGAGGCTGAGGTTGTTGAGGCGTCGACTCCGGCAGAGGCGGACGCTGCAGTAGCAGATAACAAACGCGTTTACACGACCGATTACCGTGTCGTGGCACAAACGCGTACGGTGGATGTCCTACTGGAGGCTACGGGTGTGCCGGAGATCGGTGCACGCGCTGCGCTGGCAGCTGTTCGTGCTGGAAAGCACCTGGCTATGATGAACGTGGAGACCGACATCACCGTCGGGCCACTGCTTCGATGGTATGCTGAACAGAAGGGCGTGCTCTACGCGTTGGCAGCGGGCGATGAGCCTGCCGCGTGCAAGGAGCTGTACGACTTCGCCGATGCTCTGGGCTTCACAGTTGTTGCGGCGGGCAAGGGCAAGAACAACCCCCTCGACCGTCACGCCAAACCGACTGACCCGATCTGGGCACAAGAGGCCGCGCGTCGCGGTCTCAGCCCGAACATGCTGATCGAGTTCGTTGACGGCAGCAAGACGATGATAGAGATGGCGGCAGTCTCCAATGCTACGGGACTGGTGTCCGATGTCCGTGGGATGCATGGCCCGGAGACCCACCGGGACGCTCTCAGTACGGTGTTCCGCCTGCGGGAAGATGGTGGGATCCTGAATCGGGTGGGCGTTGTGGACTTTGGCGTCGGACAGGTGGCACCGGGGGTCTTCCTCATCGTGCGCACCGACCATCCCCGGCTGCGTGAGGCGATGGTGCTGCGCGACATGGGCCAAGGACCTTACTATACACTTTTCCGGCCTTACCACCTCTGCTCGATCGAGGTGCCACTCACGTGCGCGATGCTGGTGATCGGGGGCAGATCAAATATGGCGCCACTTGACCGCTTGGTCTCTGAGGTCTTTGCTGTTGCGAAGCAGGACTTGATGGCCGGCGACGTCCTCGACAGCATCGGCGGAACGAAGTTCTACGGCCTGATCGATCGTTATGATGTCGCACGCGAGGCGCGGCTCCTGCCGATTGGGTTGGCCAAGGGAGCGCGGGTCATGCGTGAGGTCAGGATGGATGCGCCCATCACACTTGACGATGTCGTACTCCACGGACCCTCGAAACTACTGGCGTTACGCCGGTTACAGGATCGGTGGATGGAGGGACGGATCAGTCCCCCCGAGCTATTGGCCGCGGTAGACGCTCTCTAGCACCCACGGAAGCGTCTGGAGGAACAATGCGACTCCTCGGTCTGGACGTCGGCACGACGGGATGCAAGGCGGCCATCTTTGAGATGGATGGCGCACCCGTCGCGAGCGCCCGACGTGAGTACGGTGTTTCGATGCCCAAGCCGACGTGGGCTGAGCAGGATGCTGAACGCGTGTGGGTGTTGGCTCGAGACGCGATGCGTGAAGCCATCGCCGCCGCTGGAGGTGAGCCGATCGCTGCCGTCGGGCTCTCTGTTCAGGGCGAAGCCATCATACCGGTCGATACGAACGGGGCTGCTCTGCGCCAGGCGATTCTGGGGATGGACACCCGTACCACAGCCCAGAATGCGTGGTTGAGGGCCAACTTCGGAGCCCGGCGCCTCTTCGATCGCACGGGAATGCCCGTGCATACCATCAATACACTCCCCAAGCTGCTCTGGCTTCGCGAGCATGAACTTCCGCTTTGGCAGGCCGCCGACCGGTTTCTCCTCTACGAAGACTACATCATCGGTAAGATGACGGGCGTGTACGCGATCAGCCGTTGTCTTGCTTCCCGTACCCAACTCTATGACCTGGGTGTTGATGCGTGGTCGGATGAGATCCTCGACATTGTAGGGCTCGACCGGTTGCGGCTGTCTCCAGTCTTGCCTTCCGGCACTGCTGTCGAGATGATGAAGCCCGATCTCGCTCGCGACCTTGGGTTTGGGCCTCCTCCGGTAGTGGTGACCGGGGGACATGATCAGGCCTGTGGCGCGCTCGGCGTCGGGCTGACCGCGCCGGGGCTGGCGATGGTCTCCACAGGCACTGCTGAGGTCGTCGAGGTAGCGTTGCCATCGCCGGCCCTGAACACGACGCTCTACGAGGGCAACATCTCTGTCTATGCCCATACCTCCCCGGGCCTCTATCTCGCCATGTCGCTGAACCATAGCGGTGGCCTGCTCCTGCGGTGGTTTCGGGATACCTTTGGGCAAGAGGAGACCGCAATCGTCGTGGAGCTCAACCACGAGGGCGTTGTCGACGCCAGGGTTCGCGATGCATATGACCTGCTCCTCGCCGAAGCCAGCGCTGAACCGACTGCGTTATTGCTCCTTCCGCACTTTTCCGGCAGCGGCACTCCCACCTTTGATACGCTGTCCAAGGGCGCCATCCTAGGGCTCACGTTCGGAACGACCAAGGCCGAAGTCGCAAAGGCGATTCTTGAGGGGCTTACCTTCGAACTTCGAGTGAACTTGGATCTGCTGAGAGAGGGTGGGGTAGTGGTCGACGAACTTCGTGCCATTGGCGGCGGTGCGCGATCGGACCTGTGGCTACAGCTCAAGGCAGACGTCGCCGGGATCCCTGTCGTTGCACCCATGGTGACCGATGCGGCCTGTTGGGGTGCGGCGGTTCTCGCAGGATATGGTGCTGGCTGCTTCAGGTCTGTCGAGTCGGCTACTTGTGATCCGCTGCGACTCGTGCGCCGGTTCGAACCCGATCGTGAGCGACAGCGCCGTTATCAGGAGCGGTTCGAGCTGTATCGCGAGCTCTATCCCACACTCAAGGATCTCCTACACCGTGTGTAGTCGCACTCGTCACGGCGCCGAACCCCGGCGGGATCTCTAGCGCTTTGCCCGATTGGACTAGCATGGGAGTATACGTCATCGGTGGTGGAAGAAGGGCCTTCGAGTCGATGTGACTCAGATAGCGCAGATTGACGGCACATAAGGAGGGTACGATGGCTGACTCGGTCTATGATTTCACAGTAACAACGATTATGGGACTGCCGCGCTCGATGCGCGACTATGCGGGCAAGGTGTTGCTCATCGTCAACACGGCAAGCAAGTGTGGGTTCACGCCACAGTATGCGGGTTTGCAGGAGCTGTACAGCACCTATCAAGGTCGAGGCTTCGAGGTTCTTGGGTTTCCATGCAATCAGTTCATGAACCAGGAGCCGGGCGGAGCTGATGAGATACAGCAATTCTGCCAGGTGAACTATGGGGTCACCTTCCCGATGTTCGACAAGATCGATGTGAACGGTGACAAAGCCCACCCGCTGTTTGAATACCTCAAGAAGGAGGCCCCTGGAACCCTGGGAGTCAAGGCCGTGAAGTGGAACTTCACCAAGTTTCTCGTTGACCGACAGGGCCGCGTGATCGAGCGCTATGCTCCCAGTGTCGAGCCGGCTGAGATCGCGCCGGCCATCGAGTCGTTGCTGGACGCATAGCGATCGTGAAGTGAGCCGATAGGGCGGCGCCCCTCTGGGTGCCCCGGAGCTATTCCGTGATCTGGAGGTAGGTGTTATGCGTATGATGGGGAAACGAACCTGCTTTGGTCTGATCGTCGGTACGCGTGGGTACTTCAACGCCGAGCTAGCGTTGGGCGTACGCCGGAAGCTGCTCGAGATCCTGGAAGCCAGTGGCTATGACTACGTCATCCCGCCCGAGGATGCGACGCCGTGCGGTGCGCTTGAGACGCGTGAGCATGCCAAACTGGCGTCTGATCTCTTCCGGAAGCATGCTGCGAGGATCGATGGCGTCATCGTGGTCCTTCCCAACTTCGGCGATGAGTTGGCTGTTGTGCAGACCCTTGACATGGCTCAACTGAATGTCCCTGTCCTCGTCCAGGCTTGCGATGACGATGTGGACAAGCTCTCGGTCGACGAGCGGCGGGATGCGTTCTGCGGCAAGTTGTCGGTCTGTAACAACCTGTACCAGTACGGGATTCCCTTCACCAACACCACGTACCATACCTACGCGATCGAGAGTCCTGAGTTTGAGAAAGACCTGGGCTTCTTTGCAGCTGTATGCCGCGTTGTCAATGGGTTACGCCACGCCCGCATCGGCGCGATCGGCGCTCGCCCCGCAGCCTTTCAGACCGTTCGCTACAGCGAGAAACTCCTGCAGTCAACGGGGATCACGGTGGTGCCCGTCGATCTGTCTGAGATCATCTTCGGTGCTCAGGCACTCAAGGACGGCGATCCAGCCGTCCAGGCCAAGCTTGCTGCATTGCGTGACTACGGTCGCATCCCCGACACCATTCCGGCCTCTAATGTGATGAAGCAGGCGAAGCTCTCGGTCACGATGGACCGCTGGATGGATGAGAATGAGTGTGATGCCAGCGCCGTGGAGTGCTGGAACTCCATTCAGAAGAACTACGGCTGCGCGACGTGCGTGTCGATGGCGATGATGGGCGACCGGTTCCTCCCGAGTGCCTGCGAGGTGGACGTCATGGGCGCCGTCTCGATGTACGCCCTGTTGCTCGCATCCGGGAATCCACCGTCATTCCAGGACTGGAATAACAACTACGGCGACGATCGAGACATGTGCCTCAACACGCACTGCAGCAACTTCCCCAAGAGCTTCATGCGTGCCGAGGTCGAAATCTCGAATCTCGATATCCTGGGGGCTTCGCTTGGGCCTGATAACTGCTTTGGCGCGGTCAAAGGGCAGGCTGCGCCCGGTCCGATGACCTTCTTCCGAGTCTCGACCGATGACCCGATGGGGGTGCTGAAAGCCTACTTGGGTGAGGGCGAGATCACGGATGACCCAGTGGGCAACTTCCAGGGTGGATCAGCGGTGCTGCGCGTTCACAACCTGCAGGGGCTGATGGCCTATATGGTGAAGAACGGCTTTGAGCATCATACGGCCGTAACTCGTGGCCATGTGGCTGCTGTACTGAACGAAGCCATTTCCACCTATCTTGACTGGGATCTCTACTGGCACGGAGAGGGGTAGGGGCCTGACCGGCGACGCGGGCCGTGCCGGGGCATTGTCGTGATTGATTGCTCCGGCACGGCGAGTCAGGCCCCTGTTTACATTCGACCGTGCTGATAGCCGGTCTCGTACATCGTGACGACGTTCTCAGGTGGCGTGTTGGCCTGGATATTGTGGCAGGGAGCAATGATGTAGCCGCCTCCCTTGCCCAAGATCTCGATGTTCGCGACCACTTCGTCGCTCACGTCGTCCACGCTGCCAAAGGGGAGTGTCTGCTGGTTGTCAACGCCTCCGTGAAAGACAATCTGCGAGCCAAAATCGCGCTTCAGGCCTTCACGTTCCATGCCCGCACAGCGCCACTGGATCGGATTCAGGACATCAATGCCCGCAGCGATCATGTCAGGGATGATCTTGCGTACGGCACCGTCACTGTGGAAGAAGACATAGGCGCCCGCGCTGTGGGCCAAGTCGATCATCCGCTTCATCCTGGGGATCAGGAATGTCCGGATCTGCCTGGGAGAGAACAGGAGCGACTCCTGCGAGCCCATATCCTCGGCAACGTAGGAGACATTCACTTTGCCGGGAATCGCTTCGTAGATGCGGGTTGTGTTCTCGTAGGCGAAGTCAAAGAGCTTGTCGAGGCAGTAGGCCACGATGTCTGGGTTGATTGCCAGGTCCATATAGGCTTGCTCGAGCCCGCGGAGCGTGCAGTAGGTGAGGAAAGGCTCGGATCCGCCGCCGCGGACGGCATGATCCTCTTGGCCGCGGACCTGCTGAGGTATGACCGAGTAGTCGAACCAGTCGGCCGTTGGCCAGGTGAAGGCTGCCTCGATCTCCTCGATGGAGGTGTATGTGGCAAGAGGGTGGCTGATCGACTCGCTATACAGGCCTGTGCCATAGTCAACATCTCTGTGTTGCACGCCGTAGATGTCGGTACCAGGTGCCAGGGGCGGTCCCACGTACCGCGGCCCAACGTTGACCAGATAGTCGATGTGCAGTCGATCGAACATCTCCCTTTCCGTTGCCACGCCCAGGTGGCGCATCACGATACGAGTGGCTTCCGGCGTCGCCCAGTAGTCCATCGGCAGGCGATCTGGCGTGTCGCGAGCGAGAACGGCAAGCCAGCGTTCCTTCGGGGTCATCGCGTCTTTGGGCATAGGTTCCTCCTTTGTTCTGCGGCGCTAGTCCACAATCCGGATGCTATGGGTCGACTTCGACCACGCATAGACGGCCTTGCCACGCAGGTGGATGTCGAAGAACGTCCGGGCCTCCTCCGGGGTCGTGACCTCGGCGTAGACCGTCTCGACAATCGCCGTATCGATGGACCTGTCCCGGTAGCGCTGCACAAGCGTCCTCAGGAATGCCAGAAACCGCTCCCACCCGAGTGTCTGCCGCAGGCAGTGCAGGACCACCGCACCCTTGAGCCTGACGAGGATCGCCTGTGCCGGATGCGCCAGCGAGATGTCTGCCAGGGGAGCCTGGTCCGCGACAGGCACCTCGGAGAGCTGCCACAGGTAACCTCGGATCTCCGCGACGAACGCCTCCTCGCCAAAGGCATGCTCTGTATAGAGCAGGTTCAAGTACTGGGCAAAGCCCTCACTCAACCACTGTTCGCTGGTCGCGGAGCGCAGCATCCCACCGAACCAGAAGTGACCAAGTTCGTGCGTCAGCATCTGTGAGATCAACTTCCAGTCGTTCGCCTCGACGTCGACTTCGATGTCATCGAGGGTGAAGATGACAAAGGGAGATGGGGCATATGGGCCAAAGCTTGTCCGCCGGAGTTGCACCAGCGTGAGGTTCCCACGAGGTTCGATGCCCATCCACTCCGTCAACACGTCGAGGATGCGCGCTGCCGTTGCCAACACCTGGTCGGCGACATCGGAATATCCCGGCTGATGGTAGAAAGAGAGCATCCCGCTGCAGCGGCATCGCGTAACCAAGTCGAACTGCCCCGCAAGCACGGTCGGGAATACGAGGCCCGACGACCTATAGCGGTGCCAGCGCACCCCATCCCTGCGCAGATCGTCGAGAGCCTCGCCGTTGAAAAGGACCATAGCCTCCGGCAGCTCCGCAATCTCGATCTCGGTTGAGACAGGTTGGAACTGCGCGTTGGCAAAGGGGAGCCAATAGCCCTCGAAGCACAGCTCGGTGTCCCCTTCGCCGAGGCCCGGGATGGGCCAAGCGGACTGCGCATTCACCCAGCACTTCCGGGCTACGGGCACAGTCTCGTAGGCGAACTCGATCTCGAAAGAAGCGCTTTGTGGCAGTTCGCGCGGAAAGGCGAGACGGTACAGGTGTGCCTCGTTGCTGTAAACCGCCGGCGTACCGTCGAGGTGCAACTCGCGGATCGAGGCCGAGGAGGAAGCTGGGTATCGGTAGTCCAATCCCAGCAGAAACCTGAGCTCGCTGGCAACTGGGCCAATCACGTGACCACGCGCCTTGCCGGCGACATCTATGCTGTGGCTCTCAGGGTGAAGCCGGAGCGCGACCTGATAGGCATCCAGTTGGCACGGTGAGTCGCCCAGAAATGCGTAGCCCCGTTCCTCTGTCTTCAGGAAGTGCTGCCAGAAGTCGTCCACGTTTTTTGGACCTCTCTGCGCGTACGTCTGTTCGATATCGCTCTCTACACGCAATGGAAGCATACAGCATTCTGCTGGTTTCTGGAAACACCTTCCGGGATGCCGACGCGCCAGGTTCGATTCTGTTTCCAGGCCAAGGTGTCCTTACCAACGAGGTATCATCACCATGGTGCGTTCAGGATGACTCTGGATCCGCTTCATGGCTCAGATGAGATAGCCCCAAGACGCTGCGGTTTGCCGTGGCGGGTGAGGCGGGTACAATATGGAACAGTCGTTCTGGCTGCCCTACCGAGGCACATGAGGAGCTCACAATGACAGCGCTCGATCTGACACCCGAGCAACTCGACCTTATCCAGAGGCCGCTGGGCGACCGGATCTTCCTCGAGGGCGCGGCAGGGACCGGCAAGACGACCGCCGGTGTGGGGCGGCTCCGCCATATGCTGGAGTCCGGCGTTCCTGCCGATCGCATACTGATCCTCACCCCACAGCGGACCTTGGCCAAGCCATACTTTGATGCGCTGGGGCAACCGGGTAGCCTGCGTGGGGGGGAGCCTACTGTTGCCACTATCGGTGGGCTCGCTCGACGTATGATCGATCTGTTCTGGCCGCTTGTGGTTGAAGAGGTAGGCTTTGGCGATCCCGAAGGGCGACCTACGTTTCTGACCCTGGAGACGGCCCAATACTACATTGCGCGTGTGGTGGGTCCGCTCATTGACCGCGAGGGCTACTTCGAGTCGATCACCATTGACCGGAACCGTCTCTACAGTCAGATCCTCGACAACCTTAACAAGTCAGCTGTCGTCGGGTTCGCTCCCACGGAGATTGCCGCGCGCCTCAAAGGTTCCTGGATGGGCGAACAGGCTCAGGCTCTGGTCTACGACCAGGCGCAGACGTGTGCGATGGCTTTCCGTGCCTATTGTCTCGAGCACAACTTACTCGATTTCTCGCTGCAGATGTCCGTCTTTGCCGAGCACCTGTGGCAGGAGCCCCTGTGCCGGGATTATCTGACCGCGAGTTACCGATTCCTGATCGTTGACAACGTCGAAGAGGATACGCCTGTTGCTCATGACATCATCTACGAGTGGCTGGCGAGGGCGGAATCGGCGCTCGTGATCTACGACCAGGGCGCTGGCTATCGCAGCTTCCTGGGCGCCGATCCTGTGGGTGCTCGCATTTTGAGCGAGCTCTGCGACACGTTTGTCAGTTTCACGAAATCCTTCGTTATCTCGCCGGCGATGGCATCGCTCGCAGACGCACTGTCGCGGAACCTCGGTCGAAGCGCCGCGCCTGGACAGATGGAGGGCCCTCTTGATGGCAGTATTGGGGATCTGGTGCCCGTACAGGCTGACGCGGTTGAACCTGGCAGTGTAGTCTCGACTACGGTTAGCCCTACTGATGGACTGCATTTCCAGAGTCACCGGTTCCACCCCCAGATGCTCGACTGGGTCGCCGCGGAAATCCGCCGCCTCATCGACCAGGGGACTCCGTCCGGGGAGATTGTGGTGCTGGCCCCTTTTCTGACCGATGCGCTGCGGTTCTCGTTAGGATACCGCCTTGAGCAGCTCGAGGTTCCTGTGCGGTCTCATCGGCCGTCGCGCGCATTGCGCGACGAACCTGCGACGCAGACCCTGCTTACGTTGGCCGCGTTGATCCATCCCAATTGGGGGATTGTGCCCTCGAAGTACGACGTGGCCTATGCCCTTGCTCACGCGATCGCCGACCTGGATCTCGTCCGTGCCCAGCTCCTAGCCGAGATTGTCTACAGGCCTCATGCTGCTGTACCTGAGCTATCATCCTTTGATGCGATTCGGCCAGAGATGCAGGAACGGATCACGTTCGCTTTCGGCGAACGGTATGAGGCCCTGCGGATGTGGATCGAGGAAACCAGCCGGGCTACGGCTGCACCTCTCGATCACGTTCTGTCGCGGCTGTTCGGTGAGGTCCTGTCTCAGCCTGGCTTTGGCTTCCACAGCGACCTCGATGGCGGGCAGGTGGTGGCAATGGTCATCGAATCCATCCGGAAGTTTCGATGGGTTGCTCAAGACCTGCCTGCAGATAGAGCCCTTGGACATGAGTATCTCGAGATGGTCAAGCAAGGCGTCATCGCCGCGCAGTACCTCCAGCCCTGGCAAGACGAGCCACAGGATGCTGTGCTGCTGGCCCCCGCCTACACTTATCTGTTGTCCAATCACCCTGTGGACGTGCAGTTCTGGCTCAATGTTGGCGGTCAGGGCTGGTGGGAACGGCTGTACCAGCCTTTGACGCATCCCTATGTGCTCAGCCGCCGTTGGTCGCCTGCCAAACTGTGGACCGATGTGGAGGAGTACGCTTTGCGTCAGGAGACAATGGCGAGGCTGGTTCTGGGCCTGATACGTCGTTGCCGCCGTGAACTGTACCTTGGCCTGTCCGACCTGTCGGAGCAGGGCTACGAGCAGGAGGGAGTTCTCTTGCGTGCGTTTCAGCATGTACTGCGTGGGGCATGATCCCAGCGCCACGACTTCTCACCTATGGAGGCCGAAAATGCCTGACATCTCTTTCGATCGATTCTACCGCTACGACGACCTTACGCGCCATCTGAAGGCATTCGCGGATGAGTATCCCGGCCTCATCCGCCTGGAGAGCCTGGGGAAGAGCCACGAAGGCCGTGACATCTGGCTTGTCATCGTCACCAATGCCAAGACAGGCTCTGATATCGAGAAGCCTGCCTTCTGGATCGATGGCAATATCCATGCCACTGAGGTATCTCCTTCCACAGCATGTCTCTACTTCCTGAACTACCTGACCACCCGCTATGGGATAGACGAGAATGTCACTCGTGTGCTTGATACGCGGGCGTACTACATCGTGCCTCGCGTGAATCCCGATGGGGCGGAATGGGCACTGGCGGATCGGCCAAAGTACATCCGCTCGAGCACACGTCCCTATCCCTATGATGAGGATCCGTTGGGTGGACTGGTTGTCGAAGATATGGACGGCGATGGACGGATGCTCACTATGCGCATCCCTGATCCCAATGGCGCGTGGAAGGTGTGTGCTGAAGAGCCTCGCTTGTTAGTTCGGCGCGATCCGACCGAGACGGGTGGTACTTACTACCGCCTGCTCCCCGAGGGCCGGATCGACCAGTACGACGGTGTAACCATTGCCATCCAGCCCAAGAAAGAACGTCTCGACCTCAACCGCAATTTCCCTGAGCACTGGCGTCAGGAAAACGAACAGCGGGGCGCCGGGCCCTTCCCGACCTCGGAGCCTGAAGTGAGGGCAATGGCTTCCTTCATCGCTGTGCATCCAAACATCACGGGTGCCATTGCATTCCACACCTACAGTGGCGTGATGCTGAGACCCTATGACGACCGCGATGATCAGGAACTCCCGATCGAGGATCTGTGGACCTATCAGACGATCGGAAAGCGCGGAACCGAACTGACGGGATACCCCGCTGTGTCGGTCTACCACGATTTCCGTTACCATCCGAAGGAGATCATCACGGGTGGCTTTGACACGTGGATGTACGAGCAGATGGGGACCTTTGCGTGGACGATCGAGATTTGGAGCCCCCAGCGGCAGGCAGGCATCAGCGAGTACAAGTTCATTGACTGGTACCGTGAGCACCCGCTGGACGACGACCTCAAGATGCTCGCGTGGAGTGATGAGGCTCTAAGTGGTAAGGGCTATGTCGACTGGTACGCGTACGACCACCCTCAGCTGGGTCCAGTTGAGTTGGGAGGGTGGGATCACGTTTTCGCCTTCCGCAATCCTCCAGCAGCATTCCTGGAGACGGAGGTCGCCCGGTTCCCTGAGCTGTTGGTGTGGGCGCTGCTAATCTCGCCCAAGCTGGAGCTGTATGAGGCGTCGACCAAGCCGCTTGGTGATGGTGCCTACCGCATCCGGCTGGTGGTCCACAACACTGGCTGGCTACCGTCGTATGCGACCAAGAAGGCCGTGGAAAAGAAAGTAGTCCGGGGACTGATCTGCGAGATCGAACTACCTGAAGGAGCCACGCTGGAAGCGGGCGAACCGCGTGAGGAGCGAGGCCAACTCGAAGGGCGTGCCTACAAGGAGGCATTCCCGGGTGCCGATGATACGACTGATGATCGCATCAAGGTCGATTGGGTCATCTATGCGCCCCAAGGAGGGACGGTCAAGCTGGTAGCCCGTCACGACCGAGCCGGAACTGTCAGGGCGGAGGTTGAGCTCTGAGCGAGGACACTGTCTCGAGTTTCCGTCCGCGTCCTAGCCAGGCCACTGTTCTGGCGTACACAGGTGGACGGATGGGCGTCGCTGCAGTTCCAGGGAGTGGGAAGACCTGGACGCTCTCCCTCCTGGCTGCCAAGCTTGTTGCTGAGGGAGGACTTGGTGATGATCAGGAAGTCCTGATCGTCACCCTCGTGAACTCGGCGGTGGACAACTTCGCCGGGCGCGTAGCTGGATTCGTCAAGGCACGCGGCCTGCTTCCAGGTATCGGTTACCGTGTGCGCACCCTTCACGGTCTGGCACACGATATCGTGCGTGAGCGGCCGGGTCTCGTGGGCCTCTCGGATGAGTTCAGTATCGTTGACGAACGAGTGTCAGACGAGATTATGCGCGATGCCGCGCTGGCATGGTTGCGGAGTCATCCGGACCTCGATGATGCCTATCTATCCACGGACCTTGATGAGTCCGCGCTGGCTCGTGTCCGGGCGAACCCGTGGCCCGACCTTATCGTTGGTATCGCCCAGGCGGTGATCAAGCAGGCCAAGGACTTACAGATCACGCCAGCGGGCTTGCGCTATAGCCTGGATGAATTTCCTGAGCGGCTGCCGCTGCTCGAGATGGGTTGCACTGTCTATGCGGATTACCAACGGGCTCTTGCCTACCGCGGCGCGGTCGATTTCGATGATCTGATCCGACTCGCGCTGCAGGCACTGCGGTTGGATCCCGCATTCCTGGCAAGGCTCCGCCATCGCTGGCCGTATATCCTGGAGGATGAGGCTCAGGACAGCAGCCGCCTGCAGGAGGTGATTCTCAAGGAGCTTGTCGGACCTGAGGGGAACTGGGTTCGCGTTGGCGACCCAAACCAGGCGATCTACGAGACGTTCACGACGGCAAACCCCCGGTATCTCCGGGAGTTCCTTGATAGCGTCGACGTGGCGAAACTGGCGCTGCCGAACTCAGGTCGTTCGATGCAGAGTGTGATCGATCTGGCCAACGCGCTGATAGACTGGACGACCGAGGAACACCCGGTACCCGGCCTCAGGAACGCTCTGGGCGAGCCTTGCATCCAGCCGGCGCCTCCTGGTGACCCGCAGCCCAATCCGCCGGACGACCCTCGTGAGATCCGGTTCACGAGCCGGGGGCTGGCACCCCAAGCCGAGATCGAGGCGCTCGTCCGCTCGTCCGGCGCCTGGATTCGGGATCACCCTGAGCAGACTGTAGCCATTCTGGTGCCGCGAAACACGCGGGGGTTCGAGATCGCCGATGCACTCAAGAAGGCTGGCGTGCCAAGCGTGGAGTTGTTGCGGAGCACGCCGATGACGCGCCAGGCTGCAGGTGCCCTCGCGAACGTCGTGCGCTATCTCGCGGATCCCGCATCGTCGCGCAAGCTAGCCGTCGTCTATCGGGTGTGGCGCCGCGATGAGCGCGGTGATGACACCAAGGTTGATGAGATCAAGGGAACTGCCAAACTGATCGCTCAGTGCCCACACGTCGAGGACTATGTGTGGCCTCGCTCAGGCTACGACTGGCTGGAAACGCTTGGAGGGGACGCGACTCTGCCCCTCGAGATCGGGGCGCATCTTGAGATCTTCCGTACGATGGTTCGCCGGTGGCACGAGGCGACGTCGCTGCCAGCCGACCAACTGATCCTGACGCTGGGCCAAGACCTGTTCGCGGAGCCAGCCGATCTGGCGATCGCACACAAGCTGGCCCTCTCACTGCGGCAGGTGGCAGATCGCCACCTGGACTGGCGCCTTCCTGAATTGGCAGAGGAGCTCGGGACTGTTGCCCGCA
>JAXDDP010000223.1:0-28122 GCA_034676785.1 Anaerolineae bacterium
GTGTCCCAGAAATGCTCTATGAAAAAGTCCACGCCCTGGCGAGCATACGCAAGGAAAACCTGATCCTGAGGGTCAATCATGTGAAACGTCGAGAACCCCCAGATTAGCCGAGTCTGCGTCACGATATGCTTGTCAGTGTCGGCCTCGTCCAATCGCCCCTCAGCATCAAAGCACGTGAAGTAGCCGCCATAGCGCTCGTCGATGGCACGCTTCGTCCAGAAAGGCATGATGCCTTCTCTCAGGTGGTGCTCCAGCTCCGTTCGCGCTCTGACCAATCGCTCCCTTATCTGTGGTACGTCACAACCCGGATCGTTCATCCTCACACTACCTTTCCAGACAGGGACTCCCCAGCAAAGAAGTTGGGAAGGTTGGACCGGTGGGCCACGAGGAACTCGTTGACCATCGCCTCAGCCACGGCCCGATCGGTGACGGCACCATCGAGAAGCACCGCTTCGATGAACAGCTTCCGCTCACCGCTGAGTGCTGCTGCCACGGTAAGGCGTGTCGACGCCAACCGGCGACTGATGATCGCCGCCAGTTCATCGGAGAAGTCCGGGGTCTTGACCGGAAGTAGGCCAATCGCTGTAGCGACCGCCGGGATCTCCAGGATCGCGTCGTCGGGGAGGTTGGGAACCGTTCCCTCGTTGGGCAGGTTCACCGCAAACATCTCGCGCGTGTCGTAGCGCAACGCCCGGATGATGTTCAGGAGCTGCTCGTGCTCCCCTACACTGTGGTGGAAAATCCACTCATCGAGAGGCTCCCGTCCGAGTGCCTGTGCCCGCATCTGCTCATAACTACGATCGCCCGAGGCGATGGTCTCCTCAAACGAGTAGGCGTCCACCCCCAGCTTCCTGCCATAGTACTGCCCGCCGGGGAATCGTTCTGGAAAGAACTCGGTCACGTGCCGATCATTGGCCGAAGGGTAGGCTCCGTACGCCTCAAAGAGCGACCACGAAAACGGGTTATGCGCGCCAAAGTCGTCAAGGGGAGTCTCTCCCAGTCGCTCACGCGCAACAGGCCACATGTCGCGTCCCCGCCACCGGAGATCGTGGATGAACGTCAGGTGGTTCAAGCCCGCAAAACGCGTCGTCGTCTCCTCGGGTGGAGCGCCGACAAAATGCGCCAACTGGCGGCTCACATCGAATGTCCCGTGGCAAAGCCCCACCACCGGAACACCCGTCGCCTGCCGCACCGCCCAGCAGTTGGCCGTCATCGGGTTGCTGTAGTTAAAGAACCAGGCCTTCGGACAGAGTCGCGCAATATCACGCGCGATCGCGACCAGAGCAGGAATCATGCGCATTGCCCGCGAGATGCCTCCGGGCATCACCGTGTCGCCCACGGGCTGATAGATGCCGTACTTCCGCGGGATGAAGACATCGGCTTCCCACGCGCGTCGCTTACCTACCCCAATCGTCGTGACGACGATATCCGCGTCAGGCAAGAGGTCACACCGGTCGACGGAGGCCTTCACCCTGATATCGGCCCCCATCGCCTCCACCATCCGGCGGCTCAGCCCCTCAGCCGTCTCCAATGCCTCGGGATCGATGTCAACAAGGCCCAGCTCCCACGGCCCAAGCTCGCGTGACTGGATCAGATCCGCGACCAGGCCCTTCGTGAAGACGGCGCTTCCGGCACCAACGAGCACGATCTTCGTGAAGTCTTTCATACGCGTCACCGGACCTCCACACACCCGGTGTCAGCCATCACCCGGCGCAGGGCTTCAGCCGCGATGCGCATACCATCCGCTCCGCTGAACCCCGTGCTGTGTCCCGCGATCTTGAGATGTGGCTCAAGCGCCACTGTGCCCTGATAGCCTGCCTCCTTCAGATACGAGAACAGCTGCGGGAGCTGGCCATCGCCCTCACCCGCAGGAACCACGTGGCCATCGCTGAGTACGGCATCCTTGACGTGCACGTACCCGATCACCTCGCCCAGCATGGGCCAACCGCGCTCGACGACCTTGGCCTCCCCAACCTGGATGAAGTTCGCGGAGTCCCAGATGAAGCGAAAACTGGGGTGATCGATGGCCTTGACCACGGTTTCACAGCGCGCCAGCGTATCGGTCACGATCCCCTTCTCATTCTCAAGAAGCAGCGTGAACCCCTCTCGGGCTGCCATATCCGTCAGCGTCTGCAGTCGCTCGATGGCGGTCGCGACGTATTCGTCATAGCGCTCGTTGGTGCTGGTGTCCGGCGGGTAGAACGAAAACAGACGCACGTTGCGACACTCCACGACCTCCCCGGCCCTGAAGATCCGCCGTAGGTTTTCGACCTCGAAGTCGATGGGTTCCGCAATCGGCGACTTGCCGATCGGACTTCCGATACAGGCCACTTTGACGCCATGGTTGGCACAGGTTTGCGCCACACGCGTCAGGTCATCATCATCCATATGGAGCACATTCTTGCCCCAGGCGCCGCGTAGGTCCAGATAACCAATGGCCAAACTGCGCAGTGTGGTCAGTTGCTCATCCAGGTCTGGGGCGATCTCGTCGCCAAATGCGCTAATCCGGAATGTAGCGGACATCACATAGCTCCCTTCTGTAGTCTTTCCTGTTCTCGGCTCTGCAGTGCTGCGGCTCAACGCCGTCAGCCCTTCGGACTCCTGACCTGCCCATACTCCGTCTTCACGCCCTTCGTAGGCAGGCCCGTGTCATAATCGCGAACGTCGGGCGCATAGCCATCGGCTGGGCGGGGACGGAACTCCCCACGCCACTGCAACCGCCGGCTGTCGCACCAGGGACGACGCTCCCACACCGGACCGCGGAAGGGGTCGCGTTTCTCGTACATCCAGTCCAACAGCCGGTCATGTAGGGCATCGCGCACGTGCGCGACATCTGGGTCATCGATGAGATTCAGCACCTCACCGGGATCATGCTCGAGATCATAAAGCTCATCGCTGTGAAGCAAGTTAAGGACCAACTTATACGGTCCTCTCACGATGGCCCGCACAGGCTGGAATCCGCCCCAGGAGTCGTGCTCGATCTCATAGCGCTGAAACGTCACAACCACGTCTCGATCCGGGACTTCCTCCCCCATCAGGACCGGCACCAGACTGCTCCCTTCCAGAATCGGTGGGATGGCCATCCCTGCGAGCTCCATTATCGTGGGTAGCAGATCAATATGGCTCACCAGTGTCCGATTGCTGCGCGGATCTCCGCCGCCCGGAAGGTCACGGTTCGGGGGACCCTCGATGATCAGCGGGATGTGCGCGATCTCCTCGTACATCACCGGCCCCTTGCCCGTCAGATGGTGCGCGCCCAACATCTCGCCGTGGTCCGACGTAAAGATGATCCAGGTGTTGTCCGGCCAATAGCGATGGACCGCATCGATGACACGCCCGATCTCCGCATCGACGAAGCTGTTGCAGCCCAGATACATCGGCGAACGAATCGTGCCCCCATGGATGCTTCGGGTCACGTCTGTAGAAGACGCCCACTCCAGCTGATGTGCCGGCTTCTGTGAAAGCTCGTCAAAGGCTGCAGGTCCCAGCGGGTAATCGAAGTCGACGAACGGCTCGACGTAGGCCGGCGGGCACGTGAACGGGTGGTGCGGCTCGTCATACGAGACGACGAGCAGAAAGGGATCTACTTGGCGACCGGCCTCTGTCCGGCTCCTCAGGAACTCGATCGCCCGATCGCCGTTCCGATGGGCCCAGGTGAACTCTGCACGGATGTCATGCGCGCGCAGGTCCTCCAGGCTGGCCAGCCCACGGCGCCAGAGCGTAATGAGGTCGTCGGGATCACGTCCGGCATCGATGCTCTCCCGAGCCAGCTCATCCAGATAATTCCTGCCATCAAACCAGAAGGCAGGATCCCACCCAGGTGGGCATTGCCCGGTGCCGAAGTAATCGTGGCCATCGAGGTGCCACTTACCAATGTAGGCAGTCGCATAGCCTGCATCGGCGAAACGTTGCCCCATTGTCTTGACGTTGTCGCCCAGGGGTAGGTTGTTTGTCCAGGCGCCGGCTGTGTGAGGGTAGATCCCCGTGAACAGGCCAGCCCGTGCAGGCGTACACAACGGGCACGTCGTGTAAGCGCGCTCGAACTTGATGCCCGTCTCCGCAAGCCGGTCAATGTTGGGCGTGCGGAGTCCCGGATGTCCATACGCGCCGACCACGTTCGTAGCCTGAGTATCCGTCATGATCAACACGAAGTTGGGACGAGCGGATGTCGCGTCAGACATACTTCTCGTGCAGCGCCTTGATGTCAAGCCGCCCCTCCAGGTTCTCCGCTATGCGCACATTGGCCTCGACCACCTCGGCATCCCGCATCCCCACGAGGGCTACATCGACCAGCGGGTTGGACAGCACGAACTGCAACAAGGCTGGCGTGTAGTCGAAGGTGTTCTCCGGGTTTGCCCACTGAATCCAGCGCTGCAATAGTCCCGAGGTCACCGTCCGCATGGTCACGATCCCCATCGCCCGTGCCTCGGCCTCGAACATGCTCCCAAAAGGCCGTGTCTGTTCAGCCGGATGTTGGTAGAGCAGGTTGTAGCAGAGCTGGATCACGTCAAAGCGACCCGACTCCATGAATCGGTACACGGCAGGATTGTTGTCCTCCGTGGTGAACCCAAGGAATCGGATCAGGCCCTCATCACGCAACGCCTCCATCTGCGCCACCATACCGCCCGGCGCCAGAAAGGCCTCTGCCTGCGCTAAACTGTAGCTGGAGCCATGAATCTGCACCAAATCGAGACGATCGCGACGCAGCCGATTGAGGCTGCGTTCGACGCTGGCCCGCACGTCTACCACGTCAGGTGAGACTTTCGTGGCCACGACTACCCGATCGCCAAGGCCCTGCAGCGCCTCGCCGTAGATCCCCTCGCTGGCCCCCTGCCCGTAAGCTGGAGCCGTATCGAAGTAGGTGATCCCCAACTCGACGGCACGCTCCAGTGCGCGGATGACGGTTCTCCGCTGCTCAGCGTCGTCCGGCGAATAGGTGCTCAGATAGTTTCGCAGTCCTGCAGGCGCTCCGCCGAACCCCAGCCGGCTGACGGCCAGACCGGTCCTTCCAAGGATTGTAGTCTCCATGGGCCTCCCTATGCCTTGGTCAACACCAGAACGTCATAGTCCACGAGCCAGGGCACCGTCACCTGCCAACCCGCTGCTCCCCTCGTCACAGGAAGGGCACACCCATCGGAGAGCAAGAACGCACGATCGATGTCCACCTCGGTCTCCAGTGGCAGTGTCACCACCACATCGTGAAGCGGAACCAGCTCCCGATAGAAGCGTTCTCCGCCGGTCAGATTGATCAGATGTACGAGATATCGCCCAGGCTGAGTGCGCAACGAGACCTGGAGAGACGCTGGCCCGTCGACCCGAAGTGGAAGCACATCACAGGCTGCCCAACGAACAGCGTTACTGATCAGGTCCCGCAGGTCCGGATAGGGCACCGTCCAGGACAAGGCTCCGAGCGCTCCCGTAAAGTGAACGGATCGTCCGCCGCCGCGGTGCTCTTTGACGATCGCCAGGAGCTCTCCCCCGGCAGGGATCGTTGGGTACGAGAACCCCTCCGGAAAGACGACGAACGGGGCGGAGAGCCGCAGCGGAACATCCACGTCGGGTGCCACATCCACCACGGCGACAGGCCCACCCATGGGCAGAACCGCTGCACCCGTTGTTCCCACCAGGATCGGGTGGGGGTGCTCGATGGACATGTACACCTGCTTGTAGCCTTCCTCAGGGCTCGCCATCGAGGAGCGCGTCTCGCCTCTGTAGTGCGTGCCTAAGCAGTCGGCCAAGAGGAAGTCCTCCCGCCGAACCCCGGCAGAGTCATAAAGCGAGGTCTCGAACGTGACAACAAGGCTCCCCCCACCCGACATGTACGACCGTAACACGGATGCCTCGTCTTCAGACATGCAGGCAAGGCTCGGCAACACGAGTACGCGGTAACGGGCCAGGACACCGTCCGGGCCTTTCTGCAACAAAGTGCGGGTCGAGACGATGTCAAACGGGATATGGGCCTCATGCAACGCTTGCTCGATGCCCCTGATCTCCCTCACGTAACGCCCGTCGGGATCGTCCTGACCGTAGAAGAAGAGCGTCTCCATCGAATACACGATGGCAACATTGGCGCCCGAGGCATCCCCCTCGTAGTAGGCCTGATGCGTCGCCAGGAATCCGTAAAGGTCGCGGATGGCGTCGAATCCGCGTGGATCCTCGTGCACAGCGGGTGGTCCACCAGAGAGATTCACCATCGGGTCGGCGCCATTTGCCGCTACCTGCGCCAGATAGACCTTCTGCTCGGCTGGCGCCATGGCACTTCGCCGCCATGGCCACGCCAGAAAGTAGGACGCTACGACCCAGGTCGGAGTGTCCGACACCCCAGTCATAAAGCGCGCTGTCTCCGCAGGCCAGCTCAGGTACTGCCACGACGCCCTACCTGCCGTACGGATGTCCGAAGCCACCTCCTCATAGCGCGCTCGCGTCTGGATCTCGACCTGGACTGCATCCGCCACTTCTGCCTGCGACTCCACATCGATCGCCGCACCAACGGTCCAGTGAGGATCTCCGAAACAGACGCTGTTGCCCATGAAGGCCCTGTTGGGGTCGATGCTGTGCACGATGTCGCCCAGTTCGACGACACGCCGGCGGGCTTGGTCTAGCCGCCACCCGGTGTACGTCCGCCAGAGCGGATCAGCCCAGTCCGGCCCCGACGGAAGATCGTACCCTGTCAGGTCGTAGAAGCTCCGGCGGCAGTTGGGACAGTAGCACACCGAGCGTGAGAACCCAAAGCTCCCTCCACCGAACTTGACCATATCGAGATCATACCGTCCCAGAATCTCAGCGAGGATCTCGCGGACGTAATCCCGTTGGTAGCCTCCCATAGGGCAAGAGGCGTACAACCCTGGCACACGGGCGACGGGGCGGCCTTCGGCATCCTGTGTACACCAGTCCGGATGGTCGTGGGCCGCTTCTTCCGTCACCTGGCCCAGATCGATCATACCCAAAACCTTGATGTCCACAGCGTGGGCGGCCTCGACGATCTCGCCAGCCAGATCCCGTCCCCCCAGATAGGGACTCTGACGCTGATAGACGAGTGCCGTGGGGTAGGTCGTAACGTAGCCGCCGACGAAGAAACTGAAGAAGGTCGCATGCATCGAGGCCAAATCCCCGATGAATCGCGGCACGTCGAAGTCGCGACAATCTACATCGCGGATGGTGACGTGAAACCCACGATTTCGATGGCGAAGCCAGTCATTGCTGCGCATGGCAGACTCCTTCCGAAGGCCAAGGGTCGAGTGCTCCCAACGCCCCCGACCCTCAGCACTGTTCGAGCTCCAACTAACCGATGCCCCTTGCCAGCTCGCCAGGCACGTCGCCCGCCGCCAGCGGGCGCAGCCGCAGCGCGTACCGGTAACCTCGGGCCGTAAGCTCATACTGCGGCAGCACGCCCGGCCCACAGCTCGCGCTTCCCAGGCCCGACTGCGCCACGTCGAGGTGCAGCTCGATCTCGGGGCGCCGCTTGAGCTCGTGCGTATGCGCCGCAGCCTCGAGGTCTGCCGCCCTATAGTGATGTGCACTCACCTCCAGATGGGGCATCCCCACCGCAAGCAACCCGCGTCCGTCCGCATCTGTGAGAGCCACCCAGCGGACATCCGTCTTGTTGCCGAACTCCTGCGGCCTGATGTAGCGCACGTACTCACCATCCACCGTGCTGCGGTAGACATCCACGGCGGCCCCTTCCTTGCGGTCCACGTAGCTCTCGTGCGGCCCGCGTCCATACCACATGAAGGTCTCACACGTTTCGGGCACCAGCAGCTTCACGCCCACACGCGCAAGCGGCGGAACATCCTCCGCCACCTCCACGCGATGCTCGAGAATGACGTCACCGCTGCCGTAGATGGTGTAGCCATACGCCGTAGCGATGCCTGCCGCGCTGGTCGTCATCTGCACCTTGATCTGGACGACATCGGCCGCCACCTGCTCAACAATCACCTGCTCCGGCGTCTCGCTGAGACAATCGAGCCCCGCCTCACGCCATCGTCCAGCCATCAACTTCCGGTCATTGTCCGTTGGTGCGCGCCAAAGGTTCGTCGTGGGACCACCGGCGCCTGCCACGAAAACAGCGTGTCCATCAGGCCCCTCCCAGGAAACCAGGCGCCCAGTCGAACGGTCGAAGACGATGGAGGTGTGGGCCCCTCGCACTACCACCCGGTCTCCTGCATCGCTCAACTGCAGGGCAGGCATCGAGGTGGGACGCGCTCCAGCAGGTGCTTCCACCGGCAACAAGAACTGCGCCCAGGCCACTTCGTGCCCCCGTGGGAGCAGAGGCGTCGCTTCGGCGAGCGCAAAGCGTACCATCAGCCAGGTCTCGGCCGCGGCCTTCGGTCCAGGAAGATGGTACGGTAATGTCACAACCTCATCCTGGCCGGGTTGTGTCGAAAGCCGGGGCAACGCGCCTGTCTCGATCGTCTCACCGTCGCGCACCACGGCCCAGGTCCCATCGAGCCCGCTCAGATCGGTGAAGTGATACCGGTTGACCACACGGACCTTGCCCGCTTGCAGGTCCACGGCTTCCACCCGCACCGGCTCCAGGACCTTCTTGTATTCCCATAGCGACGGGTGCGGAACCCGGTCTGGCCAGATCAGGCCATTGATGCAGAAGTTGCCATCGTTGGGTTCGTCGCCGTAGTCGCCACCGTAGGCATACCACGTCACGCCATCCGCTTCCCTGCGCAGGAGTCCCTGATCGACCCAATCCCAGACAAAACCCCCGACAGCGCGCGGGTAGGCCTCGATGACCTCCCAATACTCCTTGAGGTTTCCCGGACTGTTGCCCATGGCGTGCGCATACTCGCACATGATCACGGGCCGTGTCTCATGCTCGTCTGTGGCATGCTGGGCCAGACTGCCCACGGTGGGGTACATTAGCGACACCATATCAACGTCGGGCTCGTCATATGCCGGGTGATAGTGCACGAAGCGCGTCCGGTCGTTCTCGTGGATCCACTGGGCACAGGCAACGAAGTTGGGACCATAGCCGGCTTCGTTTCCCAATGACCAGCCGATGACGCACGGATGGTTCTTGTCGCGCGCTACCATACGCGTGACACGCTCCATGAAGGCGGTCTCCCACACAGGGTCCTTGGCAGGGCGGTCCCACACACCGTGGGACTCGACATTAGCCTCATCCAGGACATAGAGCCCATACTCGTCGCACAGATCGTACCAGCGCGGATCATCGGGATAGTGGCACGTCCGCACTGCATTGATGTTGAACTGCTTCATCAATCGGATGTCTTCCACCATCGACGCAACGGAGACGGTGTGGCCGGTCTCGGGCTCATGCTCGTGCCGGTTGACCCCCTTGATGAGGACTGGGACACCGTTGACCATCAGCTGCCCATCCTTGATCTCAACCGAGCGGAACCCGACACGTACGCTTTCAGTTTGCACCGGCAGTCCACTGGGATCCCGCAGCGTCAGGAAGAGCCGGTAGAGTGCCGGATTCTCAGCCGACCACTTCTCGGGATCCGCAACCTGCGCCTGCAGGCTGACCTTGGTGATCCCCTGAGATGCCACATCACCGAAGGCCGACCCAAACCGGACCACCTCCCGACCAGCCCCGTCAAGGAGCATCCCCTCGACCGAGTAGCCCGCAGCCGTGGCTGGCCTCAGGTTGCGCAGGTCGACGGACACCCCGAGCTCGGCGTGCCGGCAGTCGGCATCCAACGCCGTCTGCACGGTGAAGTCCCACAGATGGACCTCTGGCACCGACCAGAGCAGGACGTCCCGGTAGATGCCACTCAGACGCCAGAAGTCCTGGTCTTCGAGATATGAACCATCGGTCCAGCGATAGACCTCGGCTGCCAACACGTTCTCGCCCGGCTTCAGGTACGGCGTGATGTTGAACTCTGCCGGCAAGCGGCTCCCCTGGTTGTATCCAACCGCCTTCCCATTGATCCATAGGTGGAATCCCGAATCAACACCTTCGAAGCGGATGAAAATCTGGCGATCCTCCCAACCCTCTGGGACCTCGAACGTCGTTCTGTAGCACCCCGTCGGATTGTCCTCGCGCGGAACATCCAGTGGGAAGCTCAATGCCTCCGGGGGAAGCCCACGTTCGGAGATCCGCGTCGACCAGGCCATCGAACGCGATGCCTCAGCATAGCGCGGATCGATGGGGAACGGGTACTGAACATTGGTGTAGATCGGGATATCGTAGGCGCCCTGCAGCTGCCAGTTCCCGGGAACTGCGATGCGACGCCAGTCATCTAGACCTCGGTCGCCATCGCCCGGGTCCGTCGACCAAAAAGCCTCGGGAACGGCAGCCGGGTTCGGGTAACAGCGGAACGCCCACTCGCCATTCAGGCTCACAACGGCAGCATCCACACCCTTCGTCGCCGCAGCAACATCCGGGTACGGCACCAACGACACGTGCCCGGGCTCGCGGTTGCGCGCGACAACCGCAGGGTTGTCCCAGTCATATCGCGTTGGTTCAGTCACGCAGTCCTCCTTGTTCTCTACCCTTGTCACCTAGAAATTCTCGAGCAGCTCGAGCACGACCTTGAGCACCGGCTCGCCATCCACATACGTGTACATCCCCCCCGTGTACTCGCCCTGCTGGATAATCGGGATGCCGTGGCCCGCCAGGGTCGCCGTCACCTCATCCGTCCCCTTGATGTTGAACGCGATGTGATGCACGCCCTCGCCCTTCTGATCGAGCACCTCCTGCCAGACGCTGTCACCCCCGAGCGGCTCTATCAGCTCGAGCGCAACCTGGCCCAGGTTGAAGAAGGCCAGCTTCGCCTGGGCATTCGTGGGCTTGCCACGGTACACGGCGTTCGCGTCCTCACCGCCGGCAATGATCGGCGTGGGCTTGGGCAGTCCAAACACCTTGCTCCAGGCTTCGCTTACCTTGTCGATGTCCTTCACCACAATCGCGATCTGCGTCACTACGTTGGTCCCGATCCCCTGCGTTGTCATGATCTGTCTCCCTATCCCTTCTCGTGAATGTGCCGTTTCGTAGCCCTCAGTCAGAGTGATGCTTGGAGTTCGTAGTAACGACTTCAGTCGTTCCGGTGCCTCGGGAGGCGGTCGCAGAACCGATGAATCGGTTACTACGAACCGACTTAACTGACCACGAGTGCATCGTCGGGCAGGTAGTTCCCCTCCCGTCGCCACACGTCGAGAATCAGCTCGTATCGTGAGAGCTGCATTCCGGTGTAGACGCAGTTGCTCGTCGAAAAGATGTACCGACCCCCGGGCATGCCGTAGCGCAGTGCATAGCGCGCTGACTCCACAACTTCCTCATCGGTACCGGTGTCCATCAACCCACAGTTCACATTGCCGATCAGGCAGATGGAATCGCCGCAGATCCGCTTCACCTCTGCGATGTCCACCCCGCCCTGAGGGTCAAGCGAATGTAGCGCATGCGGCTGCGTCTGAACCAACTGGTCCAGAATGGGCATGATGTTGCCGTCAGTGTGTTTGATGACGTAGAAACCCTGATCCCGATACCCCTGGGTCAGGCGCGCCAGGTAGGGCGTGATGAATTCGCTGAACCGCGAAGGACTCAGAAATGGCCCCGTGTTAAAGCAATAGTCGGAGCACAGCGCGAATCCATCGAGCCCGCCGGCAGCCGCCAGCCTCTCGGCACGTGCCAGTGCCCGGTCCACATGCGCCGCCGCCTCACGCTTGAGCCCTTCAGGATCATCGACCAAGCGATAGGAGAACGCCGCCATGTCGTCCCCGCCGGGGATGCTGTATGTAGCATCTCCGTGGATCATCAAGAAGTAGCGATCTCCGCTCTTCTCGCGCACGAGATCGATCAGCCGCAACACCTCATCCAGATCGCCAGGATTCGGATGCAGAAAGATCGCGTTGTGCTCGTACCGTTCTGCAGTCGCGATATAGAGGTCCGCCATGTCCTCGCGATGGAGCCGGCGCTCTTCGTCGCTCATCTGAACCCATTGCTGATAGCTCCGATGGCTGGGGTGGATCTTGCCAAAGGCCTCCATCGTCAGGAAGAACACAAGCTCAAACGTGGGAACCCGCCCGACGTACGGAGTCCCTTCAAGCGCATCGATGAACCGCTGCCGCGGTGTCACAACCCTTTCCATCCTAGAGGATCTCCTCGATAGCCCGCAACTCCTCATCGGTCAACGTCAGGTTCGCCACCACCCCGGCGCAGTCCTCGACCTGACTCACGCGGCTCGCGCCGATCAACGCAGAGGTCACGACCGGGTGCCGCAACACCCAGACCAAGGCCAACTGCGCGATCGTCTGCCCTCGTCCATCGGCTATCGCCTTGAGCTTTCGCACTTTCGCCAGTTTCTCATCCGTGACATGCGCGGGCCGCAGGAAACCGTGGGGCTTTGCCGCCCGGGAGTCCTCGGGTATCGCATCTCCGAGGTAGCGATTCGTCAGTAATCCCTGGGCCAGTGGCGAGAAGCAGATCGCGCCCATACCGGTCTCCTCGAGCGCGTCGAGCAAGCCATCTTCCACCCAGCGGTTGAACATACTGTAAGAGGGTTGGTGGATCAGACATGGCGTCCCCAGATCACGGAGGATCTGCGCCGCGCGGCGGGTTTGCTCAGGGTTGTAGTTGGAGATCCCGACGTAGAGCGCCCGCCCGCTGCGAACCGCAAAGTCCAGCGCCCCCATCGTCTCTTCCAGAGGCGTCTCAGGATCCGGTCGATGGCTGTAGAAGATGTCGACGTAGTCGAGCCCCATGCGCTTCAGACTCTGATCAAGACTGGCAATGAGGTACTTGCGCGATCCCCACTCCCCATAGGGCCCTGGCCACATGCCATAACCGGCCTTGGTCGAGATGATCAGCTCGTCCCGATAGGGCGCCAGATCCTGCGCCAGGGCCTTTCCAAAAGCCTCCTCAGCAGAACCGGGCGGAGGCCCGTAGTTGTTCGCGAGATCGAAGTGGGTGATTCCCAGGTCGAATGCCCGCCGCAGCATCGCGCGCCCATTCTCGTACACATCGACGCCACCGAAGTTGTGCCACAACCCCAGCGACACAACTGGAAGCTTCAGGCCGCTACGACCACACCGGTTGTACGTCATTCGCCCATAACGATCCACATCAGCAATGTAGGTCATGTCCACTCTCCCCTCGTAGATTCTATTCACGTGAGTTGGCGCCAGTCGTGCTCAGCCGCAAGCACATCAAAGCGCTTCTGGAGCTCTGTCACAGTCTCTGCAGGTAGCAGAGGTGATGATTCCGCCCAGGCGATGTTCGCCCTCATATGCGCAGCACTGCGTGTCCCCACGATCGCAGTGTCTACTGCCTCGTGAGCCAGCGCGAAACCCAGCGCCAAGGCGATCCGATCCTGGTGTGCGCCGTGCAGGGTTCCCAACCCGCGCATCATCTCAGCCCGGCGGAAGTAACCGTCCGCGTAACGGCTCGGCGATGCTGCCGCGCCCCATGCCCCATTCGCAATCGGGCGCTTCACGATGATGCCCATACCTCCGGCCTCCGCGATCCCGAACAGATCCCGGCGTGCCCCTTGATCGACCAGATTGTAGCTAGTCTGCAGCGTGTCGAAGAGGCCGCTCTTCACAGCCCATAGCGCGCCCTCGTTGTCGCCACTGTATCCGATGAAACGCGTCTTGCCTGCCCGTTGCGCCTCCTGAAGCGCCAGGATCACCTCGCCCTTCTCGAGCACCTCGACGTCGCAGCTATGGAGCTGAACGAGGTCCAGGTAGTCCGTTCGCAGCCGCATCAGGCTGCGGTCGATACTGTCCAGGACCGTCTGAGCCGTCCACTCCTCACCCTGATAGCCCCCAACAACGTGCCCGGCCTTCGTTGCGAGCACGAGCTCCGCGCGCCGGTGCGTCATCGTCTTCCCGATCAACGCCTCACTATTGTCATAGCAAGCCGAAGTATCGAAGAAGGTGACACCACTGTCCAATGCAAGGTTCAGTACCTCTGCCGCTTGCCTCGCCTCTACCAACTCCAGACCACCGATCTCTGCCAGGCCGACACCCAGACGCGAGACCGGCAGCCCCGTCCGGCCCAATGGTCGTATGTCCATCAAGCTTCCCCTGCCCCAGCACCCGTAACCCTGGCAAGCAACGAGAAGAACCCACGCTTGCGCTCCGACCGGATTCCCCAATCGACCGGAACACTCTGATACCCCTCCTCGTGAGCTTCACCCGCCATGCGATAGTCGAAATATCCCCAGCCCGCATAGCGGTCGAGCGCCGCCAGCATGTTATTGTCCTCGGCCCCGAAGTCGAAGTGGTCGTCCTCGTTGAACAGAATGGGCTGTCCACGATAGTTCGCTCGCTGTCGTGTCTGGTCGACCATCGCACGAATCCGGTCAGGATCGCGAACGCCATTGCCGTGCAACAAAAGGTAGTCGGAAACGGCGACGAGGTTCTCCGGCGGAACGACATTGCCACACAGGCTGGTGCTCACCAGGAGCCGCCCGTGGGTAGAGGGTACGCTTCCCTCCGACCGCGCCTGCACCAACGAGATCAGCTCATGGCAACGGTCCGCGCGCAAGATTGCGTGGTCATAGGCCCGATTGTCCACCTCGTTGCCGACCTCAACCAGGACGTTCGTATACCCCTGCGCGAGCAACCAGTCCGTCGCGTTCTCCGTAGCCCGGATCACGCTCTGCTCATCCTCCAGCCGCTCGTCCTGACCGAAGTAGAAGTAGCCCACGATCGCTACCATGCCCAGGGCATCGGCCTCGTCGAGGATTCGGCGCAGCCGTTCCATAGTGGCTTCGCGGAGGCTTCCCGAGGCAGTGAAGGCCGAGTTGTGCCACGGTTGTGCCTTGCTGTATCCCTGAGGGCTCCCGCCCTGCAGGTTGATCGTAAAACCCAACAAGCCGGATGCGCGCCACGAAGCCATGGCTGCAACGAACTCGTCAGTGTTCCGGTCAGGGTCCCATGGGCCGGCTCCGTTCGGAGCGGTGGCGGGATAGTCCCACATACTCCGCGTCACCGGGTTCAGGTCATCGAAAATGCCCTGAACCATCCGCGAGTTCAGCAGCAACCCCTCGATACGCCGCCCCTCGAACCAGCGACCGGCGTAGGTGAACCTGCCGTCGATAAGAAATGCATTGTCCTGGATTGTGATAGTCGTCATCGCACACGATCCGCCTAATCCGGCAGAACCTCGAAATCCTGCCAGACCGTGTGGAACGTCCCCTCTCTGTCCACGCGCCTATAGGTATGCGCCCCGAAGTAGTCGCGTTGCGCCTGTGTCAGGTTCGCCGGCAGCCGCTCGCTCCGATAAGCATCGAAATACGCCACTGCCGACGCTAGTGCTGGCACCGGGATACCGTTCCTGACGCCAAACGCCACCACCTCCCGCAGTGCCCCCTGACCCGCCATCACCGCAGCGCCAAACGTTCTGTCCATCAACAGGTTGGGCAGCTCCGGAGCCGCGGCAAAGGCTGTGCGGATATCCTCGAGCAGGGCCGCACGGATGATGCACCCACCCCGCCAGATCTTGGCAATCTCGCCGTAGGTCAGATTGTAGCCATACTCGGCACTTGCGGCACGGAGGAGCGCGAAGCCCTGAGCGTAGGAGCAGATCTTGGCAACGTACAGTGCGTCCTCCACCTGGCCAATGAAGCGCTCGGGGTTCGCTTCCTGAAACGCCGGCTCAGGTCCCGCCAACACTCTGGACGCCGCTACGCGCTCATCTTTGTAGGCCGAGATGATCCGGGCCTCGACGGCGGCGTTGATGGTGGGAATCGGTGCCCCGACATCCAACGAGTCCTGCGAGGCCCACTTGCCCGTGCCCTTCTGCTTCGCCTCGTCAAGAATCAGGTCGACCAACGGCAGCCCTGTCTCGTCGTCAACTTTCGTGAAGATATCGGCTGTGATCTCGATGAGGTAAGACGCGAGCTTGCCAGCGTTCCATCTCGCAAACACCTCGTGCAGTTTATCTGCTGTCAGGCCCAGTCCCCGATGCAGCACGTCATACACCTCAGCAATGAGTTGCATATCGCCATACTCAATGCCATTGTGCACCATCTTCACGTAGTGTCCTGCCCCCCGTGGGCCCATGTAAGCAGCGCACGGTTCACCATCGACCTTCGCTGCAATCGCCTCGAAGATCGGCTTTATGCGCTCCCAGGCCTCGGGTTGCCCGCCGGGCATGATCGCAGGCCCCCAAAGTGCACCATACTCACCACCACTGACACCGGTCCCGATGAACCGAATCCCCAGCGGCTCCAGTTCGCCCGTGCGCCGCTCTGTCTCCGTGAAGTGCGAGTTACCGCCGTCGATGAGCAGGTCATCAGGGTCGAGCAGCCCTTTGACGCTGTCGATCACGGCATCGACCGGTCTGCCCGCAGGCACCATCATCAAGATCCGCCTCGGCCTCTCCAGGAGCGCAACAAACGTCGCCAGATCGGAGCAGCCGGCGATTCGCTGCTCGGACCGCTGGCTCAGTTTGGCCACCTTTGCCGCGTCCAGATCGTAGCCGGCCACCCGGAACCCGTTTCGATCCATGTTCAGAGCCAGCATCTGACCCATGACGCCAAGCCCGATGACCCCGATGTCTGCCCTTTCCATTGCGTCCTCCTCTTCTGTAACCGGCTCGTGATGGACTCGGATCCCCAATCCCATCAGGCCCGGTTGAACGACGCCGCCATATCTGACTCCGCAGCGCCAGCCACGCCCGCCGTATCCTTGGTGAACGTGGAGCCCGCGATGAGGCGCATCAGCTCAGCTTCATAGGCGGCGCTATCCAGCGGCAGGTCGACAGGTCGTCCCATCAACGATGAATACAGCATCGCATTCGCCAACTCCACCGAATGAATACCCTCCTCAGCAGGGGCCACCAGTGGGTTTCCCTGCAGTATGGCGTCCGCGAAGTTCTCCAATACCTCGGCGTGCTGGCCTCCGTGGCCTTCGTAGGGAATATCGATGGTTTCAGTCCCGGGCTTGGCGAAGGAGGCCTGCGAAGTGCGCAGGAACTCGGTAGCGGGGATCTCATTACGCACAAACGTGATCTTGTCGTTCTCCATCACCAACTTACCCTGATCGCCGGCGATCTCCAGCCGATTCGTCCCGGGCGCCTCGCCCGTCGAGGTCACAAAGAGCCCGGTGCATCCGTCAGGGTAGACCATGTACGCGGTGACCTCATCTTCGACCTCGATGGAGTGCCGCTTACCAATATCGCAGAAACCACGCACGCTCAGGGGCATCCCGACGATCCACTGGAGTAGGTCAAGGTTGTGGGGACACTGGTTCAACAACACGCCTCCACCCTCCCCCTTCCAGGTTGCCCGCCAGCCACCCGAATCATAATAGGCCTGAGGTCGGAACCAGTTGGTGATGATCCAGTTGACGCGCAGCAGCTTTCCCAGCTCACCCGACTTCACCATATCGCGGATCTTCTGATAGGCAGGATCCGTACGCTGGTTGAACATAGCGGCGAACACGAGTGCCTTGTCCGTATGGGCGGCGATCAGACGCTCACAGTCAGCCTTGTGCACCGAGATCGGCTTCTCCACCAGAACATGGTGGCCTGATTTCATCGCGGCAATCCCGATGGTCGTGTGAAAGTAGTGCGGGGTGCCAATAATGACGGCATCGCAGACCTTATCGGCAAGCAGGGCATTCGACTCGAAATACGCCTTCACCCCATACCTCTCGGCTGCCGCCTTCGCCTTCTCCGGGACAATGTCGCACACCGCAGTCAGCTCCACCTTAGGCTGCTGCTCGATGTTGCCCAGGTGTAAGTTACCGATATTCCCGATGCCGATCACCGCAAGTCTCACTCTGTCCATTCTAGCCTCCCCATTCTGGATATCGTTCCGCCAACATGAGGGCCATCCCCTCTCGGACTGTGCCGCTCAGCAGCGGCGTCTCGCCCGCTCGGTTGTCATGCTGCCAACGTGCGGACCTTCCCCTCCCTCGATCACTTCCGTACGTGCATCTGCCCAACAACGACCCACTTATACGTCGTCAGCTCGGCAAGTCCCATCGGCCCGCGGGCGTGCAGCTTCTGCGTGCTGATCGCAACTTCCGCCCCCAAACCCAACTCCCCACCATCGTTGAACCGCGTGCTGGCATTGACGAAGACCGCCGCCGAGTCCACCTCGTTGACGAAGCGAGTGACGTGGGCCCAATCGTTCGACAGGATACCATCGGAGTGGAATGTACTGTGCGCCTGAATGTGGCCAATTGCTTCGTCGAGGTCATCCACGACCTTGATGCCGAGGATCAGACCAAGCCACTCCTGATCGAAGTCCTCCGGCCCCGCCTTGACCACAACCGCGTTGTCCGCAGCCATAGATGCCGTCCCAGTAGATCCAGTCTCTCTGCCCATCAGGATCTGCCACGCTCGCTCGTCTGCGCGCAGTTCGACGCCATCGTGGGCCAGCCTTACAGCGACCCGTGGTAGGAAGGTAGCGGCAATATCCCTGTGCACCAACACTGTATCCAGCGCATTGCAGACACTGGGCCGCTGAACCTTGGCGTTCTGGATGACGTTGAGCGCCCCATCGAGATCCGCCGATGGCTCGATATACAGATGGCAGATCCCAAGCCCCCCCGTGATCACGGGAATCGTGCTCTGCTCTCGACAGAGCCTGTGCAGCGCCGCCCCGCCACGAGGAATGATCATATCCACGTAGGTATCGAGACGCAACAACTGCGTGACCAGCGCCCGGTCAGGATCGGTGATGATCTGCACCGCATCCAGAGGGAGGCCGCTCTTCGACAGCGCCTTCCGGATAACCTCGACAAGGGCAAGGTTGGAGCGCAGCGTCTCACTGCCGCCTCGCAAAATAGCCGCATTCCCGGTCTTGAGCGTCAGCGCCGCGATGTCGACGGTCACATTCGGACGTGCCTCGTAGATCACGCCGAGAACCCCAATGGGCGTCCGCCGCCGGCTCACCTGCAGTCCGTTGGGGAGCACGCGCCCCTCGATGATCTCACCCACTGGATCGGGCAGCGCCGCCACCGCCCTGACGCCCTCAGCCAGCGCCGCCACACGCGCCTCGTTAAGCCGCAAGCGGTCCAGCACAGCCGGGCTGAGCTCCTTTGAGCGCCCTGTCTCGACATCCAGCTCGTTCTGAGCCAGCAACACGTCAGTCTGTGCCTCGATCTCGTCAGCCATCGTCAACAGCGCAGCGTTCTTCGCATCGGTGGTCAATGCGACCAGCCCTCGCGCTGCGGCCCGCGCCCGTGCCCCCATCGCGACCAGATCCACCGGTTTCGCCCCTGGCCCCCCACGCTCACTCGTCATCGCGCTTCCCCTCGCCTCCTCGCCTATCCCATCCTACAGCACGATCATGTCATTCCGATGTACCGCAACGGGCCCATACGTATACCCCAGGACCTCTACAATCCTGTCCGAGTGGCAGCCCTTGATGCGCCGCAGCTCGTCACTTGGATACCGCGTGACCCCTCGAGCGATCTCGGCAGCGACGCTCGCAGGCCCAGGCTCCCGGTACAGAATCGGAACCGTATCCCCTCGATCGAACTCTCCCTCCACTGCCATAACGCCAGCGGGAAGCAGGCTGCGGCCCTGGGTGCGCAACGCCTGCGCAGCACCCTGATCGACGACAATGGATCCGCTGTTGACAGCGCCGGCCAGAATCCATCGCTTGCGATTCTCGGGGGGAGTATTCTGCGCCCGGACACGCGTCCCCAACGGCTCGCCCGCAGCTATCCGCGAGAGCACGTCCGTCTCGCCCCCGTTGGCGATGATAACCTCGGTACCGGCACGTCGTGCAGTTGTTGCGGCCTCCAACTTGGTGGCCATGCCACCGACACCCAAGCCTGTCTGGCTACCGCCGGCGAGGGCTCGCAACTGATCGTCAATCACATTCACCTCGGCAATGAGTTGCGCCCCAGGGTCACGTCGCGGATCTGCCGTGAAGAGCCCGGGCTGGTCCGTCAACAGGATTAGCAGGTCAGCGTCTGCCAGCACTGCGACGAGCGCGGAAAGGTTATCGTTGTCACCAATCTTGATCTCATCGGTAGCAACAGCGTCGTTCTCATTGATGATCGGGATGATCCTGTGCTCGATCAGCGTGTGGAGGGCATCCTGGGCATTGAGAAAGCGGCTACGGCTCGCGACATCGCCGTGTGTCAAGAGAAGCTGGCCCACATTGAGGCCATAGATCTCAAAGAAACGCTCCCACATCAACATCAGCCGGCTCTGGCCCACCGCGGCCAGCATCTGTTTTGTGGCTACCGTTGGCGTAAGCTCCGGGTAGCCAAGCCGCTCACGACCGGCTGCAATCGCGCCCGATGTGCACAGGACTACCTCGTGCCCGGCGCGCTGCAGTTCGGCACATTGTCGCGCCAAGTCCACCATCCGCGGCGGGCTTAGCCGCCGCGTTCCCTCCGTCAGTACACTCGTACCAACCTTTACTACGATCCGCTTGTGATGTGTCTGTCCGTTGCCACCCATTCGACGACCCTCAACACCCGTCTTCTCGCCAAGCCGCTACACACCGCTGAATGCGCTGAATCCGCCATCTACCGGAACAACGATCCCGGTGACGAAGCTTGCCCCATCGGAGAGGAGCCACAGTGTTGTACTGATCAGGTCCTCGGGGTCCCCGAAGCGCCCCATCGGAGTGTGCTGGATGATCAACTGGCCTCGCGGGGTGAGGTCGCCTGTCGCCGCATCCGTCAAGAGGAACCGATTCTGATCAGTCAGGTAGAACCCGGGCGCCAGGGCATTAACCCGGATATGGGGAGAGTACTCCTGGTTGATATGAACCGCAAGCCATTGAGTGAAGTTGCTGACCGCCGCCTTTGCAGCCGAGTAGGCAGGAATCCGCGTCAAAGGACGGAAGGCATTCATCGACGAAACGTTCAGGATCACGCCGTGCCCCTTCTCGGCCATCGTCTTCCCGAAGACCTGACACGGTAGCAGCGTTCCGATGAAGTTGAGGTTGAACACCCAGTTCACGGCATCCGCCGGCAAGTCGAAGAAAGACAGATCGGGTGTCGTCGTCGCCTCCTTCTTATTGCCGCCGGCACCATTAATCAGGATATCGATGTGGCCGAACTCGGCGATCACGGAGTCGGCTGCCGTCTGGATACTCGCCTTGTCCAGAACGTTACAGCCCACAGCGATGGCTTCGCCGCCAGCTTCCCTGATCTCGCTGGCAACCCGCTCTGCAGCTGGGACAGCGATGTCCAGAATGGCGACCTTTGCGCCCACCTTCCCCAGCGCACGGCCCATGGCGCTGACCAGCACTCCACCACCGCCGGTGAGAACCGCGACCTTACCCTCCAATCCGAAAAGCTGTTCCAGATAGCTCCTGTCCATGGTCTCTCCTCGCTTAAGCCTCAAAATCCTGCGAAAATGGCATCAGATGACGAACGAAGTGTGCCTTCAAGACATCACGGTACACCTCCTCGTTCGCATCGAGCACAGCTCTCAACTGGTCCCCATACATTGCGAGAACGGAGCCAAAGGTGACGTGCAGCACCTCTCGCCCATCAAAGAGATCGAGCACTCCCGGCAAACCATCATCAGTCAACTCACTCTGATCGGGCACCCTTTCCACATCCGCCGAGACATGGTAGCTCGCCCGGTCCTCGCCGTACCTCGCCCTGGCCAACGTCAAGATCTCACGAAAGAGCGTGGGATCTGACTTTGCCACGGCGCGAAGTGCCTCGAGGTAACTCGTGCCCGCCGTCTTGAGGTGGGCAATCCGGCGCGTGTGCTTCGCCATCGAGGGGTATATGCTGAATTTGTCGGAACCTGAGTGGATGCTCAGCTTGTACGGCCCCAGCACCCTCGCGATCTCAGCATGCTGGGCGAATTCCGCATCGAAAGTTGCCAGGTCGCCAATATAGTCGACGCCCTTCTCAAACCTCCCAACATACCTGGGAGCCAGGCTCACCCATACGACCCCAAGTCGCGATAGCTCGCTGGCGACAAAAGCATGTTCCAGTGGTGACGTTGGCGTCTCGGTCTCATCCACAGAGACCTCCAGTTCAAAGGGTTCTCCACCCTTGGCTACAACCAGATGCTCGTACATAGCAGCAGTGTGTCCTAGCGCCTTGCCATACTTGCAGGCAGCGCGGAGCAATGACATCTCGTCGAACGCCAGGGCGAGCACTTCACCGGCGCCTCCAGGCTTCCCCCACGACGAGAGGTAACGCGCACGCATAGCATCGGGGTAGTCATGTAACCGCTGCCACGGCAGCACGTTGAACTTCTCCCGCAGGACCGCAAGTTCGTCAGTATGCGCGGCATTGTCAACATGATCACCTGGATCGATCGTGTAGAAGGTGTAGCCAGCAGCGACACACAGGTCGATGTCAGCCGTCGTCTTTAGATGATCAGCATCGGCTCCCCATGGATCGCGCCATCCCTCCTCGAACACACCCCACATCGCGTCGTCCATCACTTGCTGGGGCGTACGCCCGGTCCGGGCATTCTCACGCATGGACTGCTGGGCCAGGATAGGAGCAATCCCTCCCACGGCGCGGATGGCACGGATGTGACCTGGTGTTGCAGACCCCAGGCGATCACCGCACCCAGCCGATGGCTGCAGACCGAGCGGTACAGGCTGCAACCAGGGCAACCGGGCACGGAGCTCACGGGCGTTCGCAGCTGTCAGAGAGCACACCAAGGTGCTCCCACCATCAAGGACCACAGGTTCACCCTCAAAGCCCTCGGCATCGCCGCGTACAAGGAGCACCTTTTCCCCTGTGGAGCGGCGCGCAAGCGAATACGTCGTCGAGATGCCCCGGGGAGACCTTTCGTCCACCATTGAACGAGGATAGACCTGCCGCAATCCCATTGCCCCCTGGTATTGCTCTAACATAGGTGCCTCCTTACCTGCACACGAACTCTAGAAAGCGTCGCGGAACCCCAGCACCGTTACCGTTGTAATCACCAAGCTCACAACCATCGTCAGGGATACCAACATCGCAGCCAAGCGTGGATTCAGGTTCTGCTCTACCGAGTAGAGCAGTGTCGACAATGAGGTAGGCATCAGCGGGATCAGGAAGGCCATAGTACGCATCGACCCGCTCAACGGCAGGACGAGCAGCGTAAAAACGGCCACCAGCGCTCCCACGGCATACTTCGACACAAGCTGGCGTGCCACCACTCTGCGCTCATCTCGTGACACATCGAGCTCAAGGTAGATCCCCAATCCCAAGAGCATCAGTGGCGAATTCAGGGCTGCCAGGGTACCGATGAAGCTTCCCGGCAGACCACCGAGCGTTACCCCAGCGAGGTTGAGCACCACCGCCAGGATGAAGGCGTGCAAAGGGAAGAAACCCAACAACCTCTTCGCGATCTGGCGGATCTGGAAGTCCCCTCCGTCGGCATAGTGAAACGAGAGATAGTACGCAAGGGCGAAGATAGCGATGGCATTGCCCAAATCGCTGATGGCCACGGTGCGAACGCCCTCGATGCCAAAGGCAGCCTCAGCAAACGGGTACGCCATAGATCCCATGACACCGCAAAACGAGATCACGAACGTGCCCAGGTCGTGCCGTGAGAGATCAAGCCGCCGTCCCTGCCAACGTCCTACGAGGCTCGACACGATCCCTGCAGCCAGGAAGAGCGCCGGCAGCGCCAGTACGCTCCACGAAAGCTCCGTCTGACTGATCGCTTTGAGGTTCATTGCGGGCAGCGTCACGTAGAGCACGATCCGGTTCAGCACCCGCCCTTCCTCACGGCTGACAAGGCCGAGCCGCTTTATCCCGTAGCCGAGCGCGACCAGAAGCAGGTTGATGACGATACCATGGGTCACAGCGGTGTCTGCGATCATTGGCGAGGTTGGATCCTACGCCTCGTCCAGCCGGTACGCCTGTTTCGCCAGCCCGTAGGCGAGCGCATAGATCATCTCGTTACCATCTTGACGGTCGACCAGCCCTCGAACAATGAGACCGGCAACCCAGTTGGCGGCGGCGCGGCGCCACACATCGTGGCGTGCCGGAATCGAAGGGAAAGCCCGTGTGTCGTCGTTGAAGCCCGCAGTGTTGTAAATGCCTGCCGTCTCCATGATCCGATCGAAGTACCGTCGCATACCGTTGACACTATCGTGGAACCACCATGGCGGGCCGATCCTGATGGCGGGATAGTGCCCAGCGAGAGGCGCGAGCTCACGCGCATAGGTGTCCTCGTCGAGATTGAACAGGATCAGTGTCAGCCGTGGGTCGTTGCCATAGGCGTTCAGCAACGCGTGCAAGTTTCGCGTGAACTCTGCCGCAATCGGGATGTCCGCCCCCTTGTCGGCGCCATACGCGGCAAAAAGCGTGGCGTTGTGGTTGCGGAATGAGCCCACATGGAGCTGCATCACCAATCCATCCTCGACGCTCATCCGCGCCATCTCCATCAGCATGTGCCCGGTGAAGAGACGGGCGTCCTCAGCACTAGCTTCCCCCTTGAGCGCTCGGGCGAAGATCGCCTCCGCCTCGGATGCTTTCAGATTCGCTGTATAGGCGGTCAGTGCCGCATGGTCAGTGGCGCGGGCGCCCATTTGCTTGAAGAAAGCGCGCCGTTCTTCCAGCGCCTGGATTAAGCGCCGATAGCTCCCGATCTCATAGCCCACCACGTGGGCCAGTGCGTCGAGGTGCCCCCGCCAGCCAACAGTATCAAGATTGACCACGGCATCGGGGCGGAACGTAGGCAGCACCTTCCCTGACCACCGAGAGTCCCGGATCGCCTGGTGCTGCAGAAGCGAGTCACTAGCAGCATCGGTTGTGCAGAGCACCTCGATGTTGAAGCTCTCAAAGAGCCGGCGCGGCTTGAAAGCGGGCTCAGCCAGGCGCGCCTTGATGTGGTCGTAGATCGCCAGGGCGGTATCGCCATTGAGCTTCTCCTGAACCCCAAACACCTCGATGAGCTCATGCTGTAACCACGCTCCACTTGGGGTGCCACGGAACAGGTGGAAATTGTCTGCAAAGATCTGCCAGATTCGCCTACCACGTTCTTCGCTATCACTGCCGTCGGAGATATCTTCCTGGCCTTCACCCACCCGCGGCACGCCCAGATCGTCGAGCGAAATACCCTGGGAGTAAAGCATCCGAAATACGTAATGGTCCGGGATGATAAACAAGTCAACCGGGGACCCAAAACTGGCGTTGGCATCGGCGAACAACTGCGGCGCCACATGGCCGTGTGGGCTCACGATGGGAAGGTGGGCTACGCTGTCGTACAGCTCCCTTGCCATGCGACGCTGCGACGGCTCAGGGTCGAAATAACGGTCAGGATCAAGTCTCCACTGTTCTCCCATAGTCACCTCCAGGTCTCCTCAGTTACGGGGCGCTCGCCCGCACGACAAGCTCCGGCTCAAGAGCAACGACAGACGCACGTGGCTCTTCGCCCTCTCCAGCTACACTTCCCTCTCCGCGAATCCGCTCGAGCAGCAGGTCCACCGCCCGGGCCCCAAGCTCGTGGCGGGAAACCCGGCATGTTGTCAATGCAGGTGTAACAAGTGCCGCGACGGGTATGTCATCAAAGCCTACGATCGCCACACCATCCGGAACTCGTCGCCCCAACTCTCGACAAGCGTGGAGCGCTCCTACGGCCACGAGATCGTTGTAGCAGATGAGGGCCGTGAGCTCACCGCAACGTCGCAACAGTCTCAACGCCGCGATCCGGCCCTGCTCGGCGGTCGGGCCACATGGTTCGATCCACCCGCTCGCTCGCGGCAGGTGGGAAGATGCCATCTCGTCGGCATAGCCCTCCAGGCGGCCCTGCCCACTATGGGATCCTGGCGGCCCCGAGAGGAACCCGATGGCCCGGTGACCTCGCCTGAGCAAATGGCCCGTAGCAAGTCGCCCGCCCAGCACGTCGTCTACGACCACTGTCGACACGTACTTGCCGGCCCTCCTGTTGACCAGGACCACGGCCGAATACGCATCCACGGCCATCTGGAGATGCTCGTTGCTGAGGCGCGAGCTGCACAGCACAACGCCATCGACTCGCTTCTCCTCCAGCGAACCAAGGACATCCAGCTCCCTTACCGGGTCCTCGTCGGTGTTACACAGGAAAACGTTGTAGCCCTGAGCATAAGCAACTGCTTCGACGCCACGGGCCACCTCGGCAAAGAATGGGTTCGCAATATCGGGCACCACGAGGCCCAGTGTGCCAGTGTGCCGAGTTGCCAGGCCGCGTGCAATGCTGCTCGGCCTGTAACCTAGACGCTCTACGGCGTCCAATACGCGCTGCCGCGTCACCGCACTGACGTCGTCACGCCCATTGATCACGCGTGAGACTGTCATCATCGACACGCCGACCTCGCGCGCGACGTCAGCGATCGTGATACGATCCGGCGACCTTACAGGCTCCGACACCCGGGCTATCCCTCCCTGAAACGCCGTGGCTCCTCACGATTCCGGTACCGTTAGCGTTACCGTTAGCGCTAACACCATCATAGGGCAGGGGTATCGTCTTGTCAAGCGGACTGCCAGTGGCACTTAGTCGCGACCACCGTACTCACGCACGGCCTCGAGGAAAGCAGCAACGTTAGCCCATGGAATGTCCGGCTCGCCCAGGTCGTAGGCCGGTGATAGGATCAGCCCCGCGCGGCCCAAAGAGTCGATGCGTAGCCGCACCTCCTGCCGGATCGCCTCGGGGTTCGCAAAACTAAAGGCCGTCTGGCGGCCCACCGTGCCCCAGAACGCCAGCCGCGACCCATACTCCGCTCGGATCTTCACCGCATCCATATGGTCGGGCTGGAGGGGATTGATGCCGTTCACACCAATGTCTACCAGGTCGGGCAGGATTGGAGTGAACACGCCGTCACTATGGAAGATCACACGCATATCCCGCTTGATAGCCCGTGCACGCTCGATAATGGTTGCCATCCGCGGTTTGAAGAAACGCTGCCACAATGCCGGGCTGATCATCATGGTCACCGGGGCGCCCACATCGTCATCAAGTGCGAGGACATCAACGCCTGATCGCGCCAGCGCTTCCGCGTTGCGGCACGCAATCGCGGTCAGCTTGTCGAGGAGGAAGTCCGCCCAGTCAGGGCGCTCCAGCAGGTCCAGCAGAAAGGACTCCAGCCCGCGCAGGCGCCAGGCTGCCTCGAAGAGCTCCCCGCCGAGGTGCGGCAGATTGCCGCCAGCAGCGAGCCCACGCGCGTGCAGGGCCTCGACTTGCTCCTGAAGCCCATCCACATGGTACGGTACCGCAGCGTCTGGGAAGGGAAAGGCCTGCAGATCGGCCAGTGTCTCGGCTCTGGCAAGTGGATTGCGCTCGAGGGGCGTCTCCGGCCGATAGGACCAACGCGTATAGGTGGCCATCTGCTCGAACGTTCCCAGGCGCGTATCGTAGGGAAAAGGACGCGCAGCCTTGCTGAACGCCTCTTCCTCGGGTGAAGGAGGCAAGTGGACAAACTGCACGTCGATCAGTGCTTCCCAGTCGTAATCGGGCGGAGCCTGATCATCCAAGCTCACGTGGTAGAAGTTCAGGGCACACGGGACCCGATCCGGCATCCCACCATCCAACGCGGTCAACATGCGATCCCGGCCATTCATCACGTCGACCTCCGCTGTGTATCTGGCTGTATGCGAACCTACGATCTACAGATCTACAAGCTCAGCCCGTCCGCAGTTGGGCCTATCTACCTCAGTTGAACAACAAGGGCAGGTACTCAGGCTCCTCGTCATAGGGCTCGACCTCACCGGCAGCCACCTGGTAGAGACGTTCGTGGCTGGCCCGGGCGGCGGCCATCAAGGGAGCATACGGGCGGTTGCAGACATCGACGAAACCGATGTTGTAATTCTCGCCATCGAATCGGCCGATCGCAGACTGATCGTAGAGCTGGAAGTAGTGCACGCCCACGCACCAGGGTTTCGCCGCAGCGTCCTCCAGATAGACCCGAAAGGCCTGTCCGCGCGCGGTCTGGTCTGGCACGTGCCCGATGCCACTGGCTGGCAGCCCCGCGTCGAGGGCACCGAAGTGCCACTCCCCTACGATGATCGGCATACCGAGAAGCTCGTGAATTTGGGCCATCTCGGCAGCAGTCACCCGCTGCTTATAGCAATTCATGCTAAAGACGTCGCTTACTCAATTCACTACCTGCCTTCACGCTGCATGCGTCCATTGTAGTGGGCTATGCGCACGGCGCAACATCCCCCCTCCCCCACTCCCAACGCGGCATCGGTGGATTTACTGTGGACGTCAACGACCTACACACAAACAACAACGCTGGGGCAAACTGCCTCTTGCCAATTGCCAAACAGGCTGTATAATGG
>JAXDDP010000224.1:0-8170 GCA_034676785.1 Anaerolineae bacterium
GGCTCGCCTGTATCCGACGGGGGGGGCTCACAGGTGTCCCCCCCCCGCTTGCGATGGTGGGCATGCTACCGCCGCACGGCTCCGGGGCACTGTCCTGCTGTCTGATCCCAACCCTCACCCATCCCTCTATGTCGTGGCCATCTGCGGTGCGGCGTAGTCTGTCTCTGGTGCGGTGACCTGCTAGACCTGGATCGTTGGGTCGAAGGCGTCGCGCATCGCGTCGCCGAGAACGAACCACGCCAGCATCGTCAACGACAGCACCAGGGCCGGGAAGACCGTCAGGTGCCACGAAGTCTGGATGTAGGCCTGGTACAGTCCCATCATCTGCCCCCACGACGTCATGGGTGGCGTGATCCCGAGCCCCAGGAAGCTGAGTCCAGCTTCAGCCATCATCGAGCCGGGGATGCCGATGGTGATCGAGACGACGACCGGTGAGAGCGTGTTGCGCACTAGGTGGGAGACGATGATGTGCCGGGTGTCTGCGCCCATACCGCGGGCGGCACGAACATAGTCGGTTGTCTTGAGCGACAACACCTGGCCACGCACCAGGCGTGCGATCCCGATCCAGCCCGTCACCGAGAGCGCGATGACGATGCTGACGAATCCACGTGGCAGCACAAGGACCATCAGCAGATAGAGGAGCATATTCGGCACTGATGAAAGGATATCGATCAGGCGCATGAAAGCGTAATCGACCCAGCGCCCCATCAGGCCGGCAACGGCCCCAATGGGCAGACCGATGACGACCTGCGTGATCTGGGCCAGGATGCCAACCGCGATGGAGATCCGGCCGCCGTACATCAGGCGACTCATGACATCCCTGCCGAGATCATCGGTCCCCATCCAGTGCTTGGCCGTGGGCGGCGACCACAAGGCCTCGTAGTCGGTCTCGCCTGGCTCGTAGGGGGCAATCCAGGGTGCGAAAATCACGATGACGATCTCCAGGAGTACAACCCCAAGTGCCACCATGGCTCTCCGGTTATGCCGGAGCCGGTACCAGAAGGCCTGACCAACGCTGCGGTACACTGCGGAGGTGGAGAGTGTTGCGGTGTCTGCGCTGTCCATACTAGCGCTCCTTTACGTACGCCACGCGTGGATCGAGCAGGGCATAGATGATGTCCGTGACAAAGTAGGTGATGCTGATCAGCGTGGTCCAGAGCAGGGTTGAGGCCAGGATGAGCGGGTAGTCCCTGCGCCCCAGGGCTGCGTTCGTATACCAGCCCAGGCCCGGAATGCGGAAGATCCCCTCGATGAAGAGCGAGCCCGTGATCAGGCTAGCCGTCATCGGTCCGGCCACGGTCACCACGGGGGTGAGCGCGTTCTTGAAAATGTGGATCAGCGTGACACGGCGCCTGTTGAGTCCTTTGGCATGGGCCGTGCGGACGTAGTTGGCGCGCATCACGTCGGAGATGGCCGAACGCGTGTACCGTTGTAGGGTTAGCACGGGTCCGAGCGAATTCGCCAGAACCGGCATGACCCAGTATTTCGGCTCGGCCCATCCCTCCCAGCCGGAGGTGGGCAACCACCCCAGCTTCACGGCGATGAAGTATTGCATCAGCTTGGCGAACACAAACGAAGGAACGCTCATGCAGAACAGGGATACGCCCGTGCCAAGGAAGTCGGGCCACTTACCTGGATTCATGGCTGAGAAGATGCCCAGGCCCAGACCGACGATAGCCGAGAATCCGAGAGTGAGGACGCCGATCTGGATTGAGTGCGGCCAGTGTTCCCGGATGAGCTCGTTGATCGAACGCCCCGAGGCATAGTAGGAGTACCCAAAATCGCCTCGTAGCGCGGCTTTCAGGAAGAGCCAGTACTGCACCCAGAGCGGCTTGTCCAGACCATAGAGCTTCTCCATGTTCTCGACGAGCTCCACCGGTATCATCTGTGCGGTGGCCGCGGTCATCGCGTCGAACGGGCCGCCCGGAACCCAGTGCATCAGGAAGAACGTCAGCAGCGACACCGCCAACAGTACCCCGATCAGACCGCCCGTACGGATCAAGATGAAGCGAAACATATGAACTCCTTACCAGTTGACGGCGGCCGTCAGAGCGCGCCCGAATCCGGCGTCGGAAGCGCGCGGGCAAAGTGGCACGCGACAGAATGGTTGGGGCCGAGCTCGCGCAGTGCCGGCTCGGTCTGCGAGCAGATCTCCTGGGCGATCGGACAGCGGGGATGGAACGCACAGCCTGAGGGACGCTCAATTGGGCTTGGCACGTCCCCAGATAGTCGCCGGCTGCGGCGGCTATCGGTCGGTTGTGGGTCCGGGACGGCCGAGATCAGGGCCTGTGTGTAGGGATGGAGTGGGCGCTCAATGATGACCTCACTGGGCCCGATCTCCGCCAGCCTGCCCAGGTACATCACGCCGATGCGACGGCTCATATAGCGTGTGACAGCGATATTGTGGGAGATAAACAGGTACGTGAGATCGCGGTCACGTTGCAGGTCCCTGAGCAGATTCAGGATCTGCGCCTGTACCGAGACGTCAAGCGACGAAACCGGTTCGTCGCAGATGATCATCTTCGGTTCCAGCATGAGGGCTCTCGCGATACCGATACGCTGTTGCTGCCCTCCCGAGAAATCACTTGGGAATCGTCCCAGGGAGTCATAGGGCAAACCCACCGTGTCCAGCAACTCGCGCGCTTTGGCCGTGCGCTCTTGCGGCGTGCCGATCTGGTGGATCACCAGGGGCTCGACGAGGATTTCCTGGACATTCATGCGTGGGTCAAGCGACGCATAGGGATCCTGATAGATCATCTGCATCTTGCGGCGGGCGTGGCTGAGCTCCAGGGGCGACATAGCGCTGAGATCCTCGCCATCGAAGCGCACCTGCCCCGAGGTCGGTTCGTGCAGCTGCATAATCGTCAGCGCCAGGGTGGACTTCCCGCAGCCGGATTCGCCCACGAGTCCAAGGGTCTCGCCGGCCTCGATACTCAGTGATACGCGGTCGAGGGCCGTCAGGCGCATCTTGCGCGAGGCGAAGAAGCCCCGTCTGACGGCGAAGCTCTTGGTCAAGTTGATTGTCTGCAACATTGCTTCGGCCATATCAGGCTCCTCTGTGGCCCTGAACCACCCAACAGGCACACGTGTGGCTCGCGGTCACGTCGAGCAGACGGGGGCGCTCCTCTGTGCACCTGGCGATGCGCTGCGGGCAGCGCGGCGCGAATGGGCAAGCTGTCAGGGGGGCCAGGATCTGGGGTGGGGTGCCCGATATGGTGGCCAGGCGCTCGGGCGATGCATGGAGCGGCGGAATCGAGAACAGGAGCGCCTGGGTGTAGGGGTGTTCCGGGCGGCTGAAGATTGCCTTGACCGGGCCGGTCTCGACGACTGTGCCCGCGTACATAACTACGACCTTTTCCGCGACCTCCGCGATCACGCCCAGATCGTGGGTAATGATGATGATGGCTGTATCCAGGTCTTGCTTGAGCTCCAGGAGGAGGTCGAGGATCTGGGCCTGGATCGTGACATCCAATGACGTTGTTGGCTCATCGGCGATGAGCAGATCGGGCGAGCAGGCCACGGCCATCGCGATCATCACCCGTTGGCGCATACCGCCCGAGTACTGGTGCGCGTATTCCTTGAGACGACCTTCGGGCTCGGGAATCCCAACGCGATCAAGTAGATGGATGGCTTCAGTGCGTGCTTCGTCGGTGGAGAGGCCACGATGCAGCTTAAGAGGTTCCATCAGCTGATAGCCGATAGTCAGGACCGGGTTAAGCGAGGTCATCGGGTCCTGGAAGATCATCGAGATGCGGTTGCCGCGGACGTGCTCCATTGCCGATCGGGATAGAGTCAGAAGGTCGACGGTGTCGTCATTGCCGTGAAGCCGTACCTGGCCGCCTTCGATCCTGCCCGGCTCCTGAATCAGGCGCATGATTGCCAGGCTGGTGACGCTTTTGCCACACGCGGACTCGCCGACGATGCCCACCACCTGTCCGGGATCGACCGAAAACGTAACGCCGTTTACAGCGTGTATCGTGCGCTCGCTGAGGTGGAAGCGCACGTCAAGGTCATTGACCTCGAGAAGAGGAGCGTTCATAGAATCCCCACTAGGATAATGGCGAGAAGGTGCCCTTGCACGCTGCCGCACAAGGGCACCTATGGACCGACTACTTCGTTCGCGGCGTGTCCCACTCCGCAATGTCATCCCGGATGTAGACCTGGGAGAACGTGATATCCAGGCCACGGTAGCATTCACGGCCCGTGACATCCTTGGGAATACCCGTGAAGTATGGCCAGAAGATCTGGTAGATCAGCATATGGGTCAGGAAGATCGCCCCAACGTCCTCGACCAGGATGCGCTCGGCCTCCTGGTACTTGGCGAACCGGGCCTCTGTATCGGTCATGTGGCCCGCCTCATCGTAGAGGGCGTCGTACTCCGCGTTCAGCCAGGCGTGGCGTGGCGATCCGGCCTCGCTGTTGCTCCTGAACAGCCCGAGGAAGTTCGCGGGGTCGATGTAGTCGTACTCATATGGCCCCTTGTAGATCTGCATCTCGTGGGCAGCGCGGCGCTGGCTCCAGGCTGCATACTCCACCAGCTCGTAGTTGACCTTGATGCCAAGGTGCTCTTGCCACTGTGCCTGCACGAACTCGACCTTCGGGTCAACCGCGCTGTGCGTGATCGTCAGCTCGAGCTGGCGGCCATTGGCATCTTTGCCCTCCGGGTACCCAGCCTCTGCCAGTAGCTGGCGGGCCAGTTCCGGGTCGAACGCCTGAACCGACTTCAGCTCGGGGTTGTACGCCGGGAAGCCCGGCATCAGCAACGAGTATGCTGGCTCGACGGTGCCTCCGAGGATCTGGACAACGGCATCGCGGTTGATGGCGTGTGAGAGCGCCTGGCGAAGCTTGGGGTTGTCCAGTGGCGGATTCATCGTGTCCAGCGCCATGTAGTCGCACTGGTAGTTGTTGTACCAGCGCAGGAGCTGGTTCAGCTCGGGATCGGCGCGGACGAAGTTCAGGTCAGCCACGGTGAGCATATGCAGCCATTCGGTCTGGTGGCTGAGGAACTCGTTGATCGTTGCCCCGCCGATGGGGTTGACCAGGTGCTGGATGTATGGCTTGTGGGGGCCGTTGTAGTAGGGGTTGATCTCCCACGTCATCTCCTTGTTGTGATCCCACGTCTTGAGGCTGTAGGGGCCACAGGAGAGGAAGCCATCGACGTCATCTGCCCAGTGCTCGGGATTGGCTTCGGCACGGTGCTTGGGTGCCGGGCAGGCCGCCTGATAGGCCAACAGTGCTGGCAGGTGGGGGGCGCTGCCGCCCTCGCCCCAGACACGGATGGTCTGGTCATCCAGCTTCTCGACGCCAACTGCATCGGCATCTGCCTCGCCGGCCTTGTGGGCCTTGATGCCCTTGATGGCATAGTAGTACCAGACCCACGGTGTGTCGAGGTCGGGGTTCGACAGGTGCCGGAACGTGAACACAAAGTCATCGGCACTGATGGGCGTACCGTCGTCCCACTTGGCTCCGTCCCGGATGTGGAAGTCGAAATACTCGGCCTCAGGGCCTACTTCCCAAGTTTCCGCGATGGCTGGAACCAGCTCCATCATCTCATTGCGTCGCAACAGGGGCTCCGTACCCCAGTTGAGGACGGAGTTGGCGTCATAAATGTTGCGCGGCACATCCAGGTGCTTGTTCTCAGCGATGAAGCTGTAGCGTATCTGCATGTCCAGGGGCGCAGCATTCTTGGGCATCACTTTGCCCTGCGGGGTGACCACATCAGGGAGCGGGGTAGGGGTTACCAGCTTTTCAACCTCGACCTCTACTGTCCTCTCGACCTCCTTCTCGACCTCAACCTCGACGGTCTGGATCACCTCGACGACCTCAGGCGTGCAGGCTGCGACGATGGAGGCGACCGCACCTGCCCCAACGGCTCTCAGAAACTCACGACGCGATACGGGTTTAAGCATGGATTCACTCCTTTTGTGATCGCGGGCCAATCCTACTAACGAAGAGTTGACGTGCTTTGTGTCTCTGGCAATCGGTACAGGTCACCCCCTTTCCTGGCTTATACCGGTATCACAGGCTGAAGCTTCCCTGCCAGACCTTGCGCCAGGAGGGGGCCGTACGACTGTCGGTGCCGTCCTCCTGGAACATCCGGTGTTCACCGGCCATGAACAGCATCCTGTCTCGATGGCGCAGGCCGGTGCCTTCAGTGAGGGCCACACGAAGCTGTCTTGCGCTGAGATCGGCAACCATGTACGTGGCATCGGTCTCGAACTCGCCGTAACGAACCCGCGCGGTATCGTAGTCATAGCGAGGTCGAACGTTCGACCTGATCATTCCTCTGTCGAGATCAAGCTTGCAGCCGAATGTGATCTTCCGATCTCCCACCTCGATCCCCACGGCGACGGCGCCGTCGGGATGTGACACAGGCTCAAGTGTGACACCCTGAACAAGTCGCCCGGCATCGTCGGAGGCGCTGTGTGGCCACAGTACGGTGATGAGTGGCACAAGGTCCCCCTGGGTCAACCATCCCGTCCAAACCTGGAAGATCCCCAGTTCCTGTTGGTAGTGGCGCCGCACCTTCTCAAGGGTCGCTGTCCAGTCGGGCGCGAGGGGATAGGCGATGACCAGATTCTGTCCCCGTGGATTCTCCCATGCGCCGATGGCATCGATCCGTGTGTCGAACGCGTGGTCTCCGACCGGAACGGCCTCAGAGGTGTATAGGATGTCTGCAAAAGTGAAGGCGCCGGTCTGGAGCGCGCGCAACGCATCGACGACAACGAAGCAACCGAGCTGCTTCACGTAGGCAATGACACGATCCCATTCGACACCGCGACGATCGTCGGTCACGCGTGTGCGGCTCAGTTCAACATCGCCCAGCTGGACGAAGTGCAGCTTCTCTGTGCGCGTTGGGTGGTAGCTGCCGTCGTCGTGGAGAGCCTCCCATGCGGAGACCGCTGCGGGCTTGATACCGTGACGCCAGATAACGCGATTGTGGTAGATGTCGGCACGGTAACGTCCATTGGGCACGTTCTCTCGATACCCGCCATCGTGGAGGAGAACTGATCCTCTGTGCAGAAGCATGATGATGGCGTTCTCATCTGCGTGCCCGTGGTGCATTTTCTCTGCCGACACAGCCAGCGTCGTCCGCAAGTAGCGGCGTGGTATGGCGCCGTACCCCAGCTCATCGCGGTAGTTGAGTAGCATGTACGTGGCATCCGGGTCCCAGCCAGTACGGAACAGGACCTTCTTGCCGACCAGGTCATCAAGCAGTTCCTCACTGGAGGACGTTGGGCACGCGGGTTCGACGTTGTCGTCTGCCCACTCCCATGCCTGAATGAACAGTGTGGCATAGCCGACAGAGGGGGGCCCAGCCGCCATCATCCGCCGCGCCATCCGGTCCGCCACATATTTGAAGAGCGGGCTCTGGTAGATCGCGGCGGCTCGTTCGAAGCAGGGGAGCAGGCGCTCGGCCCCGCCACCCCAGTTGCAGTCTCCAAAGTCAGGATAGGTATCGAGCGGCGTGAGCATGTGGGCAAAATAGGTCAGGTAGTAGAACGTCGCCGGAAGCTCGAAGAGCCCGGGGCGCCCGGTGACCTCGGCATACGTGAACAGAGCCAACAGCCAGGTTGCATGATAGCCCATGGCATCTTCGATCGACCAGCGGCCCCAACTGTCCTCGGCGAGTTCGCCGGCGAGCGCCTTCCAGCTGGCAGCATCGGGATGGGCGGGGAATGCACGAGCGGCGAGAGCGAGGCTTAACGCGCGCAGCATCGCCCGGTTGTGTGCGCCCCATTCCGGGAAATGGAAAAGCGGGTGCAGACTGTCAGCAACCGTAGCAGCGATTTCGTCGTGATCCGACTGATCCAGGACATCGCTGTCGCGGATGCGCTCGTAGGCCGGAATGTAGCTCGGGGGGACGAATAACCCGTCCATAGGCGGCACGGCCTGGTGGTATTCCGGGTGTCGCGCCGCAAGAGCTGGGGGGAAGATCTTGGCAAGGTCTCGCGGCAACAGGAGCGCCTGGCGGGCACGCGCTGCGTGGACCGGGTCACCCGTCACCTGATACAGGAAGGCGTCAACGACCGCCGCCGCAGCCGGTGCGCCGGTCGCGGCGTAGCCGAAGAGAGGATGATCGGAGCTGCCCGCGTTGCGAAAGCTCTCCTTCCACTGACCGACACTCGTCGACAGGTAGGTCCCCGTTGTCGCTCCGGCTGCGCGGATG
>JAXDDP010000227.1:0-30151 GCA_034676785.1 Anaerolineae bacterium
GACAGGCTAGCCACCGGCGTCATATCGGGTCTGAAAACGCCAACTTCCACAGGCTCGGTCCGCGCTCGTGTCGCCATCATCAGGAGCTCGGTCTGCCGGCTGATCTGGCCCTGGTAGATGCGCACATAGGCAACGACACCCTTATAGGAATCATAGTGCGAGTCGAAGACCAGCGCCTGCAGCGGAGCATCGACGCCGGTCGCACTGGGCGGCGGAACGCGTGTCACAACGGCGTCCAGGACAGCTTCGATGTTCGAGCCGTCCTTGGCTGACACAGGGATGACATCGGACTCGGCCACGCCCAACAGGTCGCATATCTCGCGCGTGACGCGTGGTACATCAGCGGTGATGAGGTCGATCTTGTTGATCACGGGGATGATTTCGAGATCGTTCTCGAGGGCCAAGTAGAGGTTGGCCAGGGTTTGCGCCTCGATGCCCTGTGTCGCGTCAACAACCAGGAGAGCACCTTCGCACGCTGCAAGGGCGCGGCTGACCTCGTACCCGAAGTCTACATGACCGGGGGTATCGATCAAGTTGAGCTCATAGGTCTCCGCATCACGGCCTATCCAGCTGAGCTGCACAGCAGAGGCCTTGATCGTAACACCCTTCTCCTGCTCGAGATCCATATTATCCAGAAGCTGGGAATGGCCGGAGAACTTGCGCGACTCCACAGTGCCAGTCAACTCAAGCAATCGATCTGCCAACGTCGACTTGCCATGGTCGATGTGAGCAATGATACTGAAATTACGAATGTGGCTAGGTTCCACGATGTTCACCCACTGTCATTCTACTCCCTGAAGCAGCGCAGCTGCCTCTAGCATGGCTCTATCCACGAGATCCTTGGCGAAACGCTCCTCCTGGCCAAGCACCCACCACCCAAGAAACTCCACGTTGCCAGCGGGCCCAAGCAGGGGCGATACCATGAGTCCCTGGAGCCCCAGGCCCAGTTTCGACATCGTCGCGGCAACCGCCACAAGCACCTGCCGGTGGACCTCCGGATCGCGCACTACGCCACCCTTGCCAACTCGCTCGCGTCCTGCCTCAAATTGCGGCTTGATCAGCGAGACCACATTGCCACCATCAGAAAGCCAGTGCATCCCCGTCACATAGATGAGTCCCAGCGAGATGAATGATACATCGGACACAATCAGCGACACAGGCTCTGGCAGACACTCCAGGTACCGCGCGTTGACGCGCTCCATCACCACGACTCGTGCGTCAGTACGCAGGGACCAGGCAAGCTGTCCATAGCCAACATCGATCGCATAGACCTTACGCGCCCCATGTTGGAGCAGACAGTCCGTGAACCCACCTGTCGAAGCGCCGATGTCAGCGGCCACAGCGTCCGCCACCGTCACCGGAAACCGTTCGAGCGCAGCTGCCAGTTTGTCACCGCCGCGACTGACATAGAGCGGCTTGGCCACCAGTGTGACGGCAGCATCCACACCGACTTGGTTGCCTGGCTTGTCCACGGGTTCGCCGTTCACCAGCACCTCACCCGCATAGATCAGCCGCTGCGCTAGCGAGCGACTCGGTGCCAGTCCCCGCTCTACGACCAATCGATCGAGGCGCTGCTTATTCACAGCAGAAGCATACCCGATCCAGGCGTTTCGTCAATCGCAAAGGATCTTGCCGGCTCAGCCGTCGCACTCGAGCACACCGAGCACTTCCTCGAGATCTGCAGGAAGTGGCGCCGTGAATCGGCAAGGGATGCCGGAAATGGGGTGCTCAAAGGAGAGCTCTCGGGCATGGAGAAACTGGCGCGGCGCGGGACCTCCGCCCCTGCCATACAGGGCGTCGCCCACCAACGGATAACCCAGCCACGCCATATGCACGCGTATCTGATGCGTGCGCCCTGTCAGCAGATGGATGTCGGTGAGCGTGTACTTGACACCCGCACCATCTCGGTACCGACGAATGACAGACCAACGTGTACTTGCGGGCTTGCCCGCTGCTACGACAGCCATCCGCTGCCGGTTTCGAGGGTCGCGCGCGATCGGTGCCTCGATGATGCCTTCGGTCTGAGCGAGGCTCCCCACCACGAGTGCGGCGTAGACCTTGGTGACCGTGCGCCGCTTGAACTGGCGCTGAAGGCCCTGAAGCGCACGATCGTTCTTTGCAGCGACAATCAGCCCCGACGTGTCCCTGTCAAGCCTGTGCACAATGCCTGGGCGAAGATCGCCACCGATACCCGTCAGGTCGCCACAGTGGGCCAGCAGGGCATTGACGAGGGTGCCAGACCCGTGGCCGGCCCCGGGGTGCACCACGACACCTGCGACCTTATTGATGACAATGAGATCAGAATCCTCGTAGATGACGTCCAGTGGCATCATCTCAGGTACCAGGTCCGTGACCTGGGGCTCAGGCAGGTCAACCACGACGCGGTCGCCTAGGCGCAGCCGTTGTGCCGCTGCAGGGACACTCTCGTTGACGGTGAGGTGGCCATCATCTATCAAACGTTGCACTGCCGTCCGAGAAAGGGCCTCGATTTGGCCAGCTACGTAGCGGTCGACCCGCTCACCGGGATCCATTACCTCCAGCACGACTCTGCGCTCACCACTGGTGGTCGCACCTGACGTTTTCGCAGCCATGGCACCACGCTCCTGTTCCCTCAACGAAAAGGGTCGAGACGCCACGTGCTCGTCTCGACCCCACCAACCTGTCAGAACGCGATCGAGTCAGTCGCCCGGTGGCTGGATGTACAATGCCACCCGCACTGTCTCGCCGCCCGACGAAGCCAAGACCGTGCCCACGATGACCGCCCCTCGGCGTGCCGAGTGCACCTCAAATACGATGGGACCCGAGTAGTCGGCTCCCTGGACGTCCTCCTCAAGATTCCAGGCATAGTCATAGACACAGTCACCACCACGGGCCGAGGCATACACCCGCGCACTCCAGCCCGTCAAAGTGTTGTAGCTCTCAAGGGGATAGGTGTCCAGCACCAAGGGACCACCGGCGCACACTTTGGGCTCAGGCGGTGGCGCCTCCGTCGGATCATCCAGAGGCACCTGCGGTACAGGCGCCTGCGTGGGAGCAGCCGCATGGGTCACCGGTGTGGCCGCGGACGTCGCCACCGGCCTTGGCGCCTCAGGCGGAAGCATAGGTTGCGAGCCCGCCATCAGCGACGGTGACGCTATCGCCGACCTGAGCACCGACTCGACGAGTGGCGCGGATCCCGTCGTCAGCCACTTTGCTGAGTCGGTGGAATAGAGCCAAATGCCAACGGTATAGGCCAACCCCGTATCAGGATCAACGCACGAAGCCAGCACAGACGTTGGTGCCACTGCCGGAATCAGAGCCGTACCTTCAGGAGTGATGTTGGCATCAGCATAGTGGTATACATCATTGTCGCCGGCGTTTGTCACCCAGATCGGCCCGCGCAGCTCATTGTCCTGAATGGCAATGAAAGCCGACCATGCGCCTTCAACCCCATGACGAACCGCCACAGCCCGCGCATAGTCGTGCAGAATCGTGGCAGCAAAGGCTTTGGGGACCCGCGAAGAGATCTTCTCCCAGCCGCCGTTATAGGCGGCAAGGGCGCTGAACACATCGCCATCGCCCTGCTGGATTACCGTTGACAACGTCCGGGTACCCCAGAAAAGGTTGGTGTACGGGTTGAGGAGTTCCTCTCGCGTCGGGCGCCAAGTGAAGCCTGCTTCCTTCGGCATCACCTGCATCAAGCCAACCGACCCGACGGGCCCCACCGCCTTGGCATCACCCCGTGACTCCATCCAGACCAGCGAGGCGACGAAATCGGGATCCAGCTTGCGCCGGTTGGCCTCCTGGACGATGAGGGATTCCCAACGCAGCACCTTCGTGTGCCAGTAGGGCGACAACGACTCCCGATCAACCCAGTCTTCCGTCGGCGACGCGCTCACAGGCTCGACGGACTGCGCCAGGCTGGTCTCAGAGGCACCCAGCAAAACGAGCGCTACAGCCAGAGCGCAAGCAGCAACCTTCCTAATCCCCTTAGCAGGCAACAGCATCTCCGAATCTGACAGTGCACAGTGACCTAAATGTATAACGTTCTCGTGCACGCCACTGCAACTATACAGACAGTAACCGTTCTGTCAAGCAGCCGGAAAGCGGAGAGGAGCAGCTATCCCTCGCTGAAGATCGCCAGTGCGGCCTGAAGGTACGCCGCAGTCGTGGTGTCATCTTTGCCCGTCAATGCCAGATAGCGCTCGAGCAAGTTAGCGTCCGTCATCGATGCTGGTTCCAGACCCTCGAGTCGGTCCCGTACAGCACGATCGATCTCCCGGTTCACCTGCGAATGAAATGCCCCCGCAAGTAGTGGCATCACGTCAGCGTCACGCACGGTAGGTTCCTGTTCGGGCGTCATCCGCACGATCAGCCGCACGACGCTCCCGGCGAGGTCCACGCCCTGGACCACGTGCCGAATGAGGTCCAGGGGCGCCGCCTCCCCACGCACGTCCGTTCGGATCGTCACGAACCGGCGCGCAAGAACCTGAACAAACTCCCAACTCACATGATCCAGGTTCAGACGCACCCAACAGAAGCCCTTTGGCTGCCGCTCCTCGCCGAAATCCACACGCTCGAGACTGCCTGCGTAGACGACGGGTGGAGATGATCCCGCATTCAGATCCTGGTGCTCGTGAATGTGACCCAGTGCTACATATTGCCAACGCGAGTCGACCAGTGCTGACAATGGCAAAGTAACGTCACGCCCGACCATAATCGATCGCTCGGAGCCCCACCTCGCACCGTCGACGGAGAAGTGCCCGAGCACGACTGCAGGGATGGCACTGTCCAGGGTTGCCGCAAGCTCCTCGAGCTTTGCGGTGAGGACTTGGCTCACAACGTGGTCGAGTTCACCTTGTGACAGCGACCGAAACTGGTCCTTCGAAAGTAGGCGCTGCCTGAGGAGGTAGGGCAGGGCCAACACCTGGAGAGGCCCCCTCTTGGTGCTGATACGGTGCACAGCAGGGGTTGGGGCAACGATCACGTGCGGAACACCCAACGTGTCGAAGATCTCAACGCTGGAGGCGCGCTGTGAGACCACTGGGACGTCATGGTTTCCCACGAGCAATACCACTGAAATGCCGGCTTCTGATAGCACACGGATCCGTTGCGCAAACTCGCGCTGAAGGGTCGTTCCGGGACTACGCGAACGGAATGCATCACCCGCGAAGAGAAAGACATCGGCGTCGTGGTCGAGCGCAAAGGAAACCACGCCATCGAGCCGGGTGAGGAAATCGGCGACACGGCCGTTGAGCCCGGTTTGAGGATCCAAGCGGCCATAGTTCTCCATCCCAATGTGGAGATCGGAGAGGTGCACGACTCGGATCGGTTCAGACAAGGCGCCTACTCCTGCACTACAGCCGTGGCAACACAACTCCCTGTTGCCCTTGGTATTTGCCCTGCTTATCGGCATAGCTCACTTCGCAGGGCTCGTCACCCTCAAAGAAAAGAACTTGGGCTATGCCCTCATTGGAGTAGATCTTGGCAGGCAGGGGCGTGGTGTTGCTGATCTCAATCGTGATATACCCATGCCAGCCAGGCTCAAGCGGAGTGAAATTCGTCACGATTCCGCAGCGGGCGTACGTCGACTTGCCAAGGACGGCGCCGAGAACATCGCGCGGCATACGAATATACTCCAAGCTCCTTGCCAGGGCAAACGAGTTCGGAGGAATGATACAGACTGGCCCGTGGAAGTCGACCATCGCTTCAGTGGCGAGATGCTTGGGATCGACAACGGACAGATCTCCCATCCCGCTCGTGAATACTTTGAACTCATCGGCCACTCGAATGTCATAGCCGTACGAGGACAGCCCATAGGAAATCACACCGTTGCGAACCTGCCCGTCCGTGAATGGTTCAATCAGGGCATGCTCCAGCGCCATCTTGCGGATCCAGTGGTCAGGTTTGAGACCCATGACGGAAGCTCCTTGCTAGATTGGATGTACGACAATCAGATCGGCGCTACATCCGATCGGGTGTCGCCACTCCTATGATTCGCAGAACGCGCGCCAAGACGAGCTGCGCGGCTTGAGCCAGCATTAGCCGCGCTCGGGTCAGTTCGGCCTCATCGGGCTCGGATGACACGATGCGGCAGTCGCGGTAGAACGCGTGGAAAGCCGAGGCCAGCTCGGTGGCATACGTTGTGAGGTGGTGCGGTGCGAGCGATTGCGCCGCCACCGTCAGGATCTCCGGGAGTGCGAGCATCTTTCGAACCAGACTGAGTTCGCTCGGGTGCGACAGCAGACTTAGATCGCCCTGGAGAGATGCGTCCCAGCCTGCTTCCATAGCCCGCCGCAAGACACCAGATATCCTGGTATGAGCGTACTGAACGTAGTAGACGGGATTTCGGTCCGATTGCTCGACCGCGAGGTCCAGGTCGAAGTCGAGGGTGACATCGACAGTTCGTGTCAGCATCATGAAACGGATCGGATCAGGCCCCACCTCATCCACGAGCTCGCGCAGGGTGATGAACTCCCCCGAGCTCTTTGACATTCGGATCTCCTCACCGCCCCGCAGCATGGTCACCATCTGGTAGATTACGAACACCAGTCGATCGGAATCGACGCCGAGAGCCCTGGCAGCTGCCTGGACACGCGGGACATCGCCATGGTGGTCGGCGCCCCAGACATAGACGGCCCGATCGAACTTCCGGTCTACAAGCTTGTTCCAGAGATAGGGTATATCAGAAGCCAGGTACGTTGGACGGTCTTCGGGGTTGGGGATCACAGCCGCTGAACGGATCAGGACCGCATCCTTCTCCAGATCATCGTGACGGAACCACGTGGCACCATCATACTCAACTACGAAACCATCGTTGCGTAGCCTGGCCAGCATCTCTTCGAAGAGCCCGCTATCATACAGCGACCGCTCACTGAACCAGGTGTCAAAGTGCACGCCAAGTGCTGCCAGGTCGTCAGCGATGATCTCGAGGATCTGCTGAATGCCCCATTGGCCCAGCTCACGGACTGCGATGTCGCGATCGTCTGCCTCGAGGTAGCGGCGCCCGAAGCTGTCGCATGCCTTCGATGCCAAGTCGGTGACGTAGGCCCCAGGATATCCTTGCTCGGGGAATTGCACGTCAACACCAAGGAGCGTAGCATAGCGCGCGAAAATGCTGGCCCCGAAGTTGCGGACTTTGGAGCCAGCATCGTTCACGTAGTACTCACGCTCAACCGTATAGCCGGCCGCCGACAGAACCGAGGCCAGTACATCGCCGATCACGGCGTTGCGCGCCGAGCCGATGGTGATCGGGCCAGTCGGATTGGCACTTACAAACTCCACCTGCACGCGGGCGCCCTTCCCAAGCGTGGCATCGCCCCAGTTCTCACCAGAGGCCAGGATCGCGCCAACAGCCGAAGCTACCCAGGCCGGATCCAGAGTGAAATTGATGAAACCAGGGGGCGCGACATCGACGCTGGCAATACAAGGCGCAGCGGGCATGTGGTGCGCCACAATCTGCGCTATCTGTAGCGGAGCGCGACGCAGCTGTCTAGCCAAGCTCATGCACACAGGCGTGCTGTAGTCGCCGTGGGCCGCGTGGCGGCTCTGCTCAACGGGCACCTCCTGGGGCACATCGAGCTCGGGCAACGCACCCGATTCCTGAGCCGCCACCAGTGCCGCTCGAGTCATGTCACCGATACTCTGCCTTAGGTTGATCGTAGCCGACATACGCTGCAGTGTCTCCTTCTACGTGCGCTACACTAGCTCAGGTCAAGCTCGCCCAGGAAGTAAGGCAGCTGCTGGCGCCACCACGTCCAATCGTGACTTACGTTGTGGCCCCAGTAGTCAAACCAGGCCTGAACACCCAGAGCGTGCAGATCAGTCTCAAGCGCCCTAGTCTCCCTAAGGCTATCCTCCTCCCAGGCGCCCTGCCCCACGCAGATGACGATGTCACTCTCGCGGAACCGATCGATGTACCAGGGATCGGTAAGGTTCGGCAGGTAGCAGAGGGGGAAGTTAAAATACACATTGTCGTCCATATAATCACCGACGAAGGTCTGGGGACCGTAGAGGCCACTCAGCGCCACGGCCGTACCCACAATGTCCGGATGCTTGAATAGCATGTTAGTCGCGTGGTATGCCCCCATGCTGCACCCCATCGCCATGAGCCGATCCTCATAGCCGGTGCTATCCCGGACGAAGGGCACGACCTCCTCAAGCACGTACCGCTCATATTGCAGGTGCCGCCACCCGCGATCGCCGGGGAACATCCAGTGCGCCATCCACGACTCACAGTCAACGCTGTCAAGGGTAATGAAGCGCACCTTGCCCTCGTCGACGTACTGACGCGCAGCCTCGACCATCCCGAAGTCCTCGAACTCGTAGTAACGACCACAGCCAGTGGGAAAGACGAGCGCCGGCTTACCAGCGTGTCCGAAGACCTTACAGGTCATCTCTTTGTTGAGGTGTCGACTCCACTGTGTGTACGTCTCGATGTTCACTCCTGGCCTCCTTGGTCGGCAATTCTGGCGTAGGATGGGCTCTATATGCCGTCAAGACGAAAGCTGCGCGCGCCACTTAGCACACGATGGGGGGATGGCAGACCATCCCCCCACAATGCACACCGCGAGCGCTCGTACCCCGATCCGGGCTAGGGTGACGGGGTGGTCACACGAGTTATCAGGCGCGACCCGCGCTCCGGAAGATCTCGATCTTGCTTTCGACCACAGCCTGCATCGCGTCGATGCAGGGCCCAAACACCTTACGTGGGTCGATCTGATCAGGATTCTTCTGGGTGTACTCCTGCATCGTCCGGATAAACGCGTTGCGGATCTCCGTATCGATGTTGATCTTGCAGATGCCACTCTCGACGGCACGTGTGATCTGGGCGTCGGGGATACCCGAAGCGCCGTGCAACACCAGCGGAATTGAGACACGTTCACGGATGGCAATGAGCCGATCAAAGTCCAGCTTCGGCTCGCCTTTGTAGAATCCGTGGGCATTCCCGATGGCAACAGCCAGGAAATCGAAGCCACCATCCTCAGCGAAGCGTGCGCACTCATCGGGATCGCTCATCGCGGCCTCACGATCGCTGACCACGACGTGCTCTTCAGCACCACCGATGCGCCCGATCTCCGCTTCAACGGGAACACCCACCGCATGACAGACCTCGACCACCTTGCGCACCTCGGCGACGTTCTCACCGTAGGGCAGCTTCGAAGCATCCCGCATAATCGACGTGAACCCGGCGCGGAGGCAAGCGATAACGGTCTTGAAGTCCGGTCCGTGGTCAAGGTGAATGGCAACAGGCACCGTGGCCATCTGTGCGGCCTTGCTGACAATCATAGGGAGGAAGTCGACGCCGCCGTACTTGAGTGCTCCGGCTGAGATCTGGATCAGCACTGGAGCACGCTTCGCTTCCGCCGCGCGCACGATCGCGTGCGTGATCTCGAGGTTGTTGGTGTTGAAGGCACCCACGGCATAGCCGTTCTTCTGAGCGTCCAACAACAATTCCTTGCTGGTGACTAACATGCCGCCTCCTGATAGTGGGGATTGCTACAAATGGAGCCAGTGATACTCGTATTTCACGAAATGTCAACAGCGGACGTCCGCCATTGCGCGGACGTCCGCCCAGCATCAGGATTACCGGCGCTCCCACCAAACGTAGATCAGGGCATTCCCGCCGTCTTCGTAGTACTCCACCTTCATCGTGTGGACGCCAGCCTTCATATCGGCCTGTCCACAGTAGGCGACGCCGTTGTTGGCGTGCCATTCGTCCAGGACCACGGCACCGTCAACGTAGAGGCGCACACCATCATCTGCCATGGCACAGAACGCGTAGTTGTCCTCGTAGAACTGGGCACTCCTGGTCCAACGGATGCTGAACCGATCCGGGGAAACGCCCCCGATCGGGGCGCCAGTGCCCCACTCGAAGCCAATTGCCCCATCCCATCGCGTCGCAGCAGGCGCGCCAGACAGGCCCGTCCCGTTGTAGTATTCGCCGTACCAAGCCGTGCTGGTTGGCCCAGGAGTTGCCGTAGGAACAGGCGTTGGCGTAGGCGTATAGGCAGACACAGGGCCGAGACGAACGAATGAGAGCTGCAGCGTGGCGATCCCGGTGTCCTCGTAGTAAGCCACGGTAACCGTGTGTGATCCTGGCGACAGCGGGACATCTACCTGGAGGTTGGTCTCAGGTTGCGTACGCCACGCGTCCAGAACCAGGCTGCCGTCAACATAGAGACGCACACCGTCGTCGACCCGCACGCTGAAGCGGTAAAGGCCACCGATGAATGCGATCGTCTTCGCCCAACGCACGGAGAACTGGTCATTGTTCACACAGGTCGTCGGGCGTCCGGTGCCCCAGCGGAAGTTGAGCGAGGCGTCATGGCGGACGAGACACGGTGCCCCAGCCAGACTCGTGTTTGCGTAATACTCGCCGCGCCACCCCTGCACGCTTGCCCCGGGCTGTGCCGTTGGACGCGGCGTCGGCGCTGGCGCGGCGCCGGGGATCACCAATCGCTGTCCGACATAGATACGCTGCAGGTTGTAGATCGAGTTTGCCTGGGCGATCGTCCACACAGAGACACCTGCGCGTGCAGCAATCCCGGTCAACGTGTCGCCCGCCCGGACAATGTAGACCGTTCCAGGGACAACGGAGCTACCTGTCCCCGGGATCGTTAGCCTTTGGCCGACGTAGATCCGGTTGGGATTGACGATACCGTTTGCCCGAGCCAATGCCCAGAGATCCACGCCGTACAGGCGGGCAATGCTTGTGAGCGTTTGACCGATCTGGACCGTATGGACCACCGGTCCGGCGGCAGCAATGGGTGAAGCCGCTACCAGCACCAACGAGATCAGGCACAGTGCAGTAATAAGCCTCCGCATGGGGATACCTCCTTTGCGATGCTTCTCCTTCACACCCGGTATGGGTCCAAGCGCTGGCGACATCCGCAAACGCTCGCCTACATGATATGGCGGATCGTTAGCACGGTCAACCAGGCACGAGCAACGCGCGCGGTTGACGCAGCGCACTCCACGTGTATCCTATGGGGATTGTGGGCTCTTACCCTCAGGAGGAAGCATGACTGAACACGGCGGAAACCAGCACTTGCCACACTGGGATCTCTCGACACTCTATTCTAGCCTTGACTCACCAGGCTTCGAAGGTGACTTTGCACGATGGTCGACGATGATTGTCGACCTCAGGACGTACTTTGACGAAGCAGGTATCGGCATCTGTACGAACGTCGATGCCAGCGCGACCCCAGACCGATTGGAGACTGCTGTTGGCCGCTTCAACGAGATCATGGCGCTCGGACACAAGCTGTACAGCTACGTCACCGGCTTTGCCGCAACGGATTCGCGGAACGTCACGGCCCAGTCGTGGATGAGCCGTCTCCAGATTCAGATGGCCGAAGTCGAGAAGCTGGAACCCCGTTTCGCAGCGTGGGTGGGCACACTCGGTCTCGATGCTCTTGCCTCGCAGTCGACGATCGTAGCTGACCACGCCTACCCGTTACTTCGCATCCAGATTGAGGCTAAGCACTTGATGCAGCCAGCCGAGGAGGAACTCGCCGCCGATCTCAACCTTACCGGCGGTCGAGCGTGGTCGCGGCTGTATAGCACCTTCAGCTCTCAGATTGTGGCGCCGGTGGAGGTCGGCGGCGCGTCCCAACTCCTCCCCATGACCGCGATCAGGAATCTAGCCTACGATGGTGATCGCGCCACGCGTCAACGCGCTTACGAGGCTGAGCTCCATGCCTGGCAACGCAATGCCGTGCCCATCGCGGCTGCGCTAAACAGCATCAAGGGACAGGCCAATACGCTGGGCCGTCGACGTGGCTGGGACACACCTCTGGACCTCGCGCTGTTCAACAACGCTATCAACCGGTCCACACTAGAGACAATGATGGACACAGCCAAGCAGCATTTCCCCGACTTCCGACGCTACCTCAAGGCGAAAGCCAAGCTTCTGGGAGTCGAGCGCTGTGCGTGGTATGACCTGTTTGCACCGGTAGGATCCCACCAGCGATCCTGGAGCTTCGATAACGCTCACGAGTTCATTGTCGAGCGATTTGGTGAGTTCTCGCCATCGCTTGGGAACCTTGCCGCCCGCGCTTTTGGCGGACGTTGGATCGATGCCGAGCCTCGCGACGGCAAGCGAGGGGGCGCATTCTGCATGTGGGCCCAGGGCGACGAGTCGCGCATCCTGACCAACTTCCAGGAATCCTATGGCGGTATGAGCACACTGGCGCATGAGCTTGGCCACGCCTACCACAACTGGTGCCTGGCTGGGAGGACCTCGCTCCAACGCCAGACGCCCATGACACTGGCTGAGACAGCAAGCACCTTCTGCCAGGTAATCGTGAGGAACGCAGCACTTGAGGGCGCCACCGCAGAAGAGCAACTCGCTATCATCGAAGCCGACCTCCAGGATAACACCCAGGTGATCGTCGACATAAGCAGCCGCTTCCTTTTCGAGAGCGAGGTCTTCGCGCGCCGCCAGGGTCGCGAGCTATCTTCGGACGAATTGTGCTCGATCATGACCGAGAGCCAACTAGCCACGTACGGCGACGGGCTCGATAGCAGCGCACTGCACCCCTATATGTGGGCAGTCAAGCCACACTACTACAGCTCAGTGTTCTACAACTTCCCGTATATGTTCGGACTGCTTTTCGCCCTCGGGGTGTATGCGCGCTATCGCGAAGCGCCAGCAGGCTTTGTGAGCAAGTACGAAGCCTTGCTCTCGTCTACCGGCATGAACGATGCGCTCACCCTGGCGGGCGGCTTCGGTATCGACCTTGCACAACCCGATTTCTGGGAAGCCAGTCTGGCTCTGGTGGTCGGCGATATCAATCGGTTCGAGCAACTGGTCGCTGAGAGAACCGCTGCACTTTCGCAACGCTGACCGTTACCCGTTGTTGACTTCATTGAAAGTTGGAGGATAGTCAGAAATCGATGGAACTTGGGATTATCGGCCTACCCACCAGTGGCAAGACCACTGTCTTCAATGCCCTCACACGATCACAACGCCCGACGGCTGCCGCCTCGACCGGGAAGCTGGAGCTCGTCACCGCTATTGTGGATGTGCCGGACGAGCGCGTCGATCGCCTCAGTGCCATGTACCATCCACGCAAGACGACCTATGCCAAGGTCACCTACACGGACATTGCCGGCCTTGACCAAGACCTGGGAAAGACGGGCCTGACCGGTGAACTCCGCAACAAGATCGCACCGATGGACGCCTTCGTCCATGTCGTTCGGGCGTTCGACAGCGACCATGTCCCCCACATGCTGGGTAGCGTGGACGCTCGCCGCGATCTGGAGCGACTGGAGGGAGAGTTCATTCTGGCCGACATGATCGGTGTCGAGACGCGGCTCGAGCGGATCGATGAGCGGCTTCACAAGGGTGCCAAGGCCGAAGAGCGACAGATGCTCGCGGAGGACCGCGAGCTCTTCGAGCGGCTTCAGTCCGCTCTGGCTGAGGGCATACCGCTGCGTTATCTCGATCTGACCCCAGAGCAGCGCTCAGGGCTCCGAGGATATGGCCTCCTCACACTCAAGCCAACGCTTATCCTCTTGAACTGCGGCGACGATCCAGTAGATCCTGACACAGTGCTGGAAGCAGACCGCCCGCTCACCGAGGTCATTTCCCTTCAGGGCCAACTTGAGATGGAGCTCAGCCAGCTCAGCCCTGATGAAGCAAGCATGTTCATGGGCGAGTACGGCATCGCAGAGCTTGCGCTGGATCGTGTGATCCAAGCATCCTTCCGGCTTACCGGACTTCAGTCCTTCTTCACTGTGGGCGAGGATGAAGTACGAGCGTGGAACGTGCGCAAGGGTGGTAGCGCGGTTGAGGCTGCGGGGACCATCCACACGGATCTGGCACGTGGCTTCATCCGGGCCGAGGTTGTGGCTTACGCCGACCTCATAGCTGCCGGCAGTATGGCAGCTGCGCGCAAGGCTGGACAGGTCCGGCTCGAGGGCAAGGACTACATCGTCTTGGATGGGGACATTGTTCATATCCGCTTCTCAGTCTAGAGGTCCACGGCGCGGGCCGCCTCAGGTTGACAGGACGCCCCAACGATGAGAACGTCCGAGCAGCGCATTGAGTGGCTGTTCATCAACATGCGTTGGTTCCTGTTGCTGGCGGTCGCAAGCGTCATCAGCATGGACGTATCCTTCCGTGGCGCAAGCTTTCCCCGACCCGCCCTGGTGCTGATCGTGGTGGGCGGGGTGGCCAACCTGACCGCTATGATGGTCGCACTGCAGGGCAGCACCAACCGCTCCATACGCAACGCATTGTTGTTGTACGATCTGCTGCTCACGTTGGGGTTCATCGCCAGCGCCAAGAACCTTCAGAGCCAACTGCTCTTCATCTCGCTTGTCCCGATCATGACGGCGGCCCTGCGGAACTCCTGGGGGTCGAGCATCCTGGTCACGGTCGGCGTAGTCCTGGCCTACTGGCTAATCGCCTGGGCGCAGGGAGGATATGGTTTTCGGGGGTCTGCACTCGACATCATCGCTGGCATGTCTACGGTCATTGTCAACGGCGCGGTGCTCTTCGCAGCCGGCCTTGCGGTGGGACATATCGGGTCACGCATCCAACACGCGCTGGTAAGGGAACGTGAGGAACGTGACGCCCGGAACGCAGCTGCGCTGCGCGCCGCACACCAGCGCGCCAGCATTGTGTTCGATCTGGCGGGAACGCTTAGTGCCACGCTCAACTATGAGCGGGTCCTTGAGGCAGCACTGGATATCAGCCGCACCGGGCTCCACGAATTCTTCAACGATCCGAAGGAGCTGTCGCAGGTCGGCCTCATCATGCTGGTTGGCCTTGACCAGATGCTCTACATTGCCAAGGCACGTGGCATCTCGCCGCGAGAGGAGCAGCTGCGCTTCCCGGCGACTGAGGGCATCCTGGCAACGGCGATGCACGGCGCGAATCCAGTTATATCCAACATCCCGGCAGACGACCCCGAGCTCGGCCGGCTAGCCAGGATCAGGGAGTGCCAGCAGGTGATTGCGGTCCCTCTGCGGGCCGGGTTCGAGAGCTATGGGCTCCTTCTCCTTGGGAGCAGTGAAGCAGATCTGTACACCTCCGACTTCCGCGACCTTCTCATGGCGATCTGCAACCAGGCTGTGCTGGCGCTGCAGAATGCTCGGCTCTACCAAAACCTCATGGAAGAGAAAGACAGGCTCGTCACAGTTGAGGAAGATGCGCGCAAGAAGCTCGCCCGCAACCTGCACGACGGTCCCACGCAGACCATCGCAGCGATTGCTATGCGACTCAACTACATCCGTCTGCTCGTAGAGCGCGACCCGGAGCGCTCCATACAGGAACTACAGCAACTTGAGGATCTCGCCCGTATGACGACTAAGGAGATCCGCCAGATGCTGTTCACACTGCGACCACTCATTCTGGAGTCGCAAGGCCTGGTGGCCGCACTCGAGCAACTGCGTCAGAAGCATCAGGAGACCAACACCCTCCCGTTTCACCTTGAGGCTGAGAGGGACGTCGATCACCTCCTATCGAAGGACGCCAAAGGAGCGATCTTCTACATCGTCGAAGAGGCCTCCGCCAACGCTCGTAAGCATGCAGAGGCAAAGAATCTATGGGTCAGGTTGTACCAGCGCGGTATGAGTGTTGTGGCGGAGGTCGAGGATGATGGCAAAGGGTTCGATGTCGCCGCAATGGAGGCTGACTACGCCAGCCGAGGTAGCCTGGGCCTGATCAACCTGCGCGAACGGGCCGTCCTTGTCAAGGGCAAGACGGTGGTGACTTCAGCCCCAAGCAAGGGCACCAAGGTCACCGTGACTGTGCCAGTCAGCGAGGGCCTGCAGGACGCCAGCGAGGCGAGCGATGTAGGAGCACCGACAGCGTGACAACTCCCGGTCCTGCACAGGCTCGATGGGATTGGCTTCTTTTGGCATTGATGACAGCAACGCTGGCGTCGTTGGCGCGCTGGGCAATCTCCTCACCCGCTATCGCCCGGACACGCGTAGGTCCTGCGCTCGCTACCGCAACCCAGTCGCCCTGGCTCGTTCACCCATTGCGTGCCATGCACGCGCTTGGCATCCCCGCCGCCGCGCTCTACTGGCAGCACGCGCTCAGCGCGAAAGCGCTCGGGCTGAAGCCCCTTCCCTACCCCTTTGCGGTATCGGCGGCAGGACTGCAAGCTCAGGCGGACTGGGATTCATGGGCGCGCGACATCGGGCAGGCCGCCCTGTACACAGCTGTGATCGCCGCTGTGGTGATGATTGGTGACCGTAGGGCCCGACACGTGGGCAAGGCGCCGGTTGTGTCATCTGGTAACCGGAGCTGGCTCGTGGCGTTGCGCGAAGGCATCATCCACCAGGTGCGTTGGGCCTTCTACCGCGAGCCATTCGTGTTTGTGTGGGGACCGGCAATCGGGAGCTGGTTGGGCACCTTACCAGTAGTGGCTGAAGCGCTCGTGAGTCCCGTGTTGTGGCGTGGCCTGCGAACCAGCGAGCCAAATCGCAGCAGGGCCATCGTTGTGCGTGCTGGACTTCTCGTGGGAAGCACAATCACATACCTGGCAACGCAGAACCTCTGGATGACGATCCTGCTGAACGTGCTGCTCGAATGGGCCCTGCTTGCCCAGACCCACCCAGAACCAGTCGCCTCCGCCTAATCTATGGCAAGCGAGGCAATCACTACAATGCGGTGCGTGTCTACCCTGTAGGGATAGCAGGAGATAAGCGTTAGCACGGGTGTGCTCGTTCCATCCATCACGCTGACTTCTGTGGGCTCAACGATCCGGGTCTGCTGCACGACGTAACGATGAGACGCAGAAAGGGTGTGCACGATGACCTCATCCCCCACACTGAGATCGGGGAGATCACGAAACACCTCACCATAGATATCATTGTGTCCTGAGATCACGCAGTTGCCCCTCTCACCAGGATTCGCGCTACCAATATGGTGGCCGGCGCCCTTCTTCAGCGACTCCCAGTCGTCTCCTGCAATGACTGGAACATCCACGGCGAGTGAGGGGATGGTGATGCGAACGGCGTGCTCAACTCCCTGCGTTGGAATAGGAAGTGGGGTTACGGCAGCCACAAGGCTTCGGAGGTGAGCTGGCACCGGCGCCGGCTCTGGCTGCTGCCCCTCGCTCGGAGGTCGATGGCCGCCAGGCAGGACGAATGCGCCGATCATGGGTGTCGGCGCAGCGGTGGGCGGAGACTGTAGCGACCGGCTCTCCTCGTTCACCCGCTCAACAGTCCCGACCATCCGGGCCACGACCCACAACAGGCCAAGTACCGCAAGGATCTCGATGACCAACAGTGCGGTGTCCCGTACCCAGCGCCACTTGATTGGGCGTCGCACAGCGCTACGACGAGACGTCTCGACGGCAGCGCTGTAGCGGGAAGTGCTGATACCTTCGAGTCGAACTGGACCAGCAGCATCGGGTGCCAGCGTGCGTCGCCCGTTACTCAGGCTGGCAGTTCCAAAGGCCTCTCGCGACGCCGAGTCGGACATCAACGGCGTTCCTTCAAGCCGGCTCATGCGTTGCTGGCGGCGGCGTAGGCGAACGACTGCCTCAAGCTCTTCCAGGCTAAGCTCGTCGACGTAGCGATGATCCCTCATTTCTGGCCCACAGCGAATACCTCGCGCTCGAAGAACCAGCTGAAGGGAGCGACGTTGAACAGCAGCCAGCGCGCCACACGGAAGACAGCATTCTCACTGCGGTGCTGCTCGGGTGTACTGAGCCAAGACCTCACGTTGTGAAAGCCGCTGGCACGCAATCCACGCCATAGGCTGAAAGCTGACTGCTCATTGACGTGAACACGGAGATTCTCAGGGATGATCTCCCGCGGATTCCGTGGATAGCGTCTGCCTTGACCCATCGCCACCCTGACGGTGCGAACGACTGGGTAAGCATAGCGATCGTACCAAACGTTCGGTGCGGTATGAACCACGATGCGCCCGCCAGGCTTCAGCACCCGACGTGCCTCCAGCAGGGCGGACTCAAGCTCTGCAGGATATAGGTGCTCTACGATATCGAGCATCAGCACACGGTCAAAGCCGCCACTCGGAAACGGCAGGGAGAGCGCCGACGCCTGATATACGCCAGCACGCGAATCGCCACCGTTGCTCTGCAAAGCGACCTGCCGGGATAGCTGTACGGCCGCCCTGGCATAGTCGATGCCAAAGGCACGCGCGCCAAGCGCGATTGTGTTCCGAAGGATCTCGCCGCGCCCACAGCCCACGTCCAGAACCCGCATGCCCGGCGCGATACCTGCCACGGCAAGCGCCTCTGCCAGACGTCTAGAAAGGTATTCGCCCTCGCTGGAGAGGAACTCCTGGTGCCCCTCACACACGTGGAGGAAATACTGCTCATCGTACAGAATTGAGGGAACGGAACTCGGTGTGCGGTTAGCCAATCGCGTTCACCTCAGTGTTGGATATGATGGATGCTGCTCCGCGACCGCCGGGCGAGCTAGTAGGCATTGGGTGAGCGGAAGAACTGGAGAAGGGTTCGAAGCACGATCTTTACATCAAGGATCAGGGACCAGTTTTCAATGTACCACAGGTCATACTTCGTGCGCTCGGCGATCGACGTGTCGCCGCGGTAGCCGTTAACCTGGGCCCACCCCGTCATCCCGGCTTTCTCACGATGTCGATCCATGTAGCGGGGAATGCTACGCCGGAACTGCTCAACGTACACCGGTCGTTCAGGACGTGGGCCCACAAGACTCATGTCACCAATGAGGACGTTGATCAACTGAGGGAACTCATCGATATTCAACTTCCGTAGCAGATTGCCGATCTTGGTGCGCCGTGGATCGCCGGCGGTGGTCCACCCGGGACCGTCCTTCTCAGCGTTGGCACGCATTGAACGGAACTTGATGATGCGAAATGGTAGGGCATCGAGGCCCATCCGCTCCTGAACGTAGAAGACGGGACCGGGAGACTCCAACTGGATCAGGATAGCCACAAAGACCATCAAAGGAGAGAGAAGTACCAGTCCCACGACCGACCCAGCGATGTCCATAGCACGCTTGGCAACGCGACGCCAACCCTTCAAGGCGATGTCACGGACGGTCAGAACAGGCAGCCCACCCAACTCGCTGATACTGATGGCCCCAGCCATGATCTGGAACAAGTCAGGGTAGACCCGCACCGTCACCCGTCCGCGTTCACACTGCGAGATCAGCCAGAGGAGATCGTGGTGAGCTGTGTCTTCAGGTAACGCAATGATCACCTCGTCTACGTCGTAATCGTCGATCAGGCGGCCCAGGTCGGTCCCCAGACCAACCACAGGAATGCCCAACACATCCTGCCCCTCATCGTCACGCAGGGTTACAACCCCCACAGCATCATATCCCAGCTCAGGCATCCAGAGCATCTTCTGGAGAATCATCCGAGCCACATCGCCCGCACCAACCAGGAGCACACGCCGGCGCCCCACCCCGCGCCGGATCGTGTGTCGCCGCATCGCGTCGTTGAGCAGGCGCCCCAGTCCGATGAACAGAATGGAGAGGAGCCAGGCGTAGAACACCATCATCCGCGAGTAATCGCGCCCCACCACGAAGTCACGGAGCGCCAACGAATCAACGGCGACGCCTAGCAACGTCCCAATCGTGCAGCCGATCGAGATGCCACTCACCTCATCCACGCGCGAAGCACGAGACAGGCTGTAGAGATCAGCAAAGAAGAAAACGCCAAGGAGCGACAGCACGTGGATGACAAGCATCGACGCATGCTCAAGCAGCGGCCCCATGCCTTCAGCAGGCTCCGGTATGGGGATGGCGCGGCGCAGCAGATATGCGGCCGCGAACGCCAAGGCCGCCATCAGCACATCGCTGACGATCAGCGCCCAGACAAAGCGCCGCGCGATCTGATCAGCCCTCAGGCTCGTACGCTCGTGCGCCATTCCACCACTCGCGTCTGAAACCGCACTGCGGCGAGGATAGCCATATGCAGCCAACGGGACGTCTCCGCTGCATAGTGCTTGAGGTAGAAAATCTCCATCGAGCGCCAGAACTCAACCTGTGCCCGGGGATTCTGCCTGCTGGAAGCCCGCTTGACGTGCAGGACTGTCACCTCGGGGTAGTAATAGACCCGCCAGCCTGCGGCCTTCATGCGGAATGCCCAGTCGAGATCCTCGCCATACATGAAGAATGCTTCGTCCAGAAGGCCAACCTGCTCGATTGCCTCACGACGGACCAACATGAAGGCACCCACCACTGAATCGACGTCGGCGATCTCGTGCTCGTTCAGATAGGTGAGATTGTAGCGCCCAAAGACGCGGCTCCGAGGGAAAAGTCTGGAGAGGCCCAGCATCCGGCACGCAGAAACTGCAGGCGTGGGAAAGGAGCGGCGACATGCCAAGTCAAGCGATCCGTCGGGCCGCACTAGCCGAGGTCCAACAACAGCCCCCTTAGGATGATCATCCGCGAACTGCACTGTCTTAAGAATGCCATCGGCCGGCACCTCAGTGTCTGCATTCAGCAACAACGCATATCGAGGCGCCCCGTCTAGTGCCTGGAGCCCAAACCCCAGGCTTACCAGGCCCTGGTTGTTGGCCGCCGGATAGCCGACGTTGTCATCATTGGCAATGAGCTTCACCTGCGGAAACTCAGCGGCGACCATAGCCGCACTGCCATCGCTGGAGGCGTTATCGACCACGCAGGTGCTCAGCTTCACACCTTCACTGTCCAAGACGCTCGTGAGGCAGCGTCGAAGCAGTTCGCGCGTGTTGTAGTTGACAATCACGATACCAACGTCTGCATCCATGCCGCCCATTCTAGCATATCCAATACCTCCGACAAGCAGAGGTCGACACGGTCACAGCACAGGATGTCTCCACCTTGGGCGTCGGGAATAGGCCTCGTATGGCCGGTGACGGCAAGGCCAATATGACACTTGTTGCAGCACATGGGCCGCCTGGTAGTTGACGTGGCTGCTCGACAATCCTAGAATGGGAGCCAGCAGAATGTAGCCCACTGTAGTGGAAAGGCGACTCCGGACATGACTGAGCAGCACGAACAAACGATAGCCTCGGTGAACTGGCAGCGTTTCCTTGCAGAGCGAACCCAGAGCATGAAAAGCTCGGCGATCCGCGAGCTGCTCAAGATCACCCAGCTGCCAGATGTGATCTCATTTGCGGGAGGACTCCCGGCCCCGGAACTGTTCCCAGTACGCGAGATTGAGGAGGCGTGCAGCTACCTGCTGCGACACGAGGCCAAGACGGCTCTACAGTACAGCACGACAGAGGGGCATCCACCGTTGCGTGAGTTTCTTGCGGAATCGATGGCCAGATACGGGATTCACCACGGGCCAGACAACGTGCTTATCACTACCGGATCCCAACAAGCCCTCGATCTGATTGGAAAGGTGTTCATTGACCCGGATGCGTCGGTGCTCACATGTCGACCCACGTATCTGGGCGCGATCCAGGCGTGGCGCGCATACCAGGCCCGCTTCGTGACGGTCCCTCTGGACGACGACGGTATGCAGGTAGACCTGCTGGAGGAGGTTGTCACCCGCACCCCGGTACGTTTCATCTACGTTCTGCCCAACTTCCACAACCCGGCCGGGACGACTCTGTCCGAGCAGCGTCGGAAGCGCCTTGTCGAGATCGCGCGCAGCCACGACCTGCTGATCGTGGAGGATGATCCGTACGGCGCACTGCGCTATGAGGGTGAGGACTTGACGCCGATCGCCGCCCTGGCCCCGGAGAGGACGATTTACCTGGGCACTTTCTCCAAAACGCTCACGCCAGGCCTGCGGATCGGATGGATTGTGGCACCCACGGACATCCGCCAGAAGCTCGTGCAGGCTAAGCAGGGCGCGGATCTACACACAAGCACGTTCGACCAGATGATTGCCAATGACATCGCGCAGCGCGGCATCCTAAGAGTACACGTGCGCCAACTGCGGCAAGCATACCGGGAGCGCAGGGACACCATGCTGGACGCGCTGGCGGAGTTCTGGCCCGAGGGCTCCAGCTGGACCCGTCCTCAGGGAGGCCTCTTCCTGTGGGCGAGGACCCCAGAAGGCATCAACTCCTTGGACATGCTGAAGATCGCGCTAGAGCACCGTGTGGCCTATGTACCCGGTGTCAACTTCTACCCAGACGAGGACGGTGGGGAAAACGCGATGCGGCTGAACTTCTCGGTCGCCAAGCCTGAGGCGATTGTTGAAGGCATCCACCGGCTGGGCAAGACGGTTACAGACGCGTTGCGCGCGGCCTAGCCTAACCCTTGATGACCGCGATGGGGTGGACCCGGGCGACTGGGCGCGCGAGTCCGGCACCGACTACCGAGTCCACCACCACGTCTACATCCTTGTAGGCTTCGGGGGCTTCCTCAGCAAGTCCCCGCATACTCTGTGCCCGCACGACCACGCCTCGACCACGGAGTCGACTGCGCACGTCCTCGCCCCTGATCTGTCGCGTAGCCTCGTGACGGCTCATTCTACGGCCTGCCCCGTGACAACTCGACCCGAAGGTCAGGTCCATAGCGCTGACATCGCCAACGAGGACATAGGACGCAGTTCCCATGGAGCCCGGCACGAGCACAGGCTGGCCAGTTCTCCCATAGGCGTTACTCAGTTCGGGGTGCCCCGCAGGAAAGGCGCGGGTCGCACCCTTACGGTGAACCACCAATCTGCGTCGCGTGCCGTCGACGACGTGATCCTCCACCTTGGCGATGTTGTGGGCCACGTCGTACACTTGTCTCAGACCCCAATTCGGAACCTTGCCCGCGAGGCAGCGCTCAAACGCGGATCGGACTGCATACGCGAGAACCTGTCGGTTGGCAAACGCGTAGTTCGCGGCAGCGGCCATCGCCGCCATGTAGTCACGCCCCTCCTGTGATGACACGGGAGCCACTACCAATTCACGATCTGGGACTGCGATCCGGTAGCGCTGTGGTGCATCCTGAAAGCGCCGCAAATACTGGGTGCAGACTTCGTGCCCTAGCCCCCGAGATCCGCAATGAATCTGCACAACAACCTGACCCAAGTGCAGACCGAAGGCCGCTGCGGCATCCTCCTCGTAGATCCGTTCAACCACGTCAAGCTCAAGAAAGTGATTCCCCGAACCTAGCGATCCCAATTGAGGCAATCCACGCGTCCGCGCCCGGTCCGGCACAGCTTCGAGCCGCGCCTCGGCCAGGCAACCTCCGCTTTCGGTCCGCTCAAGATCGCCATCGGTGGCATACCCACGCTCCCGGGCCCAAACCGCACCGCGCGCAAGCACGTGGTCGAGATCACGTTGTGTCAGCCGGATGCCCCCCTTCTCTCCGACGCCACTCGGGCAAGCGTGGAACAGAGCTGTCGCTAGTTCGTCCAGATAGGGAGCGATCTCCCCTTCGGTCAGGTGAGTGGCGAGCATGCGCACGCCACAGTTGATATCGTATCCAACCCCACCGGGCGACACAACGCCTCCATCGTAGTCAAAGGCAGCAACACCCCCGATCGGGAATCCGTAGCCCTGATGAATATCGGGCATGGCTATCGCGTACTCGACGATGCCCGGCAACATGGCAACGTTGACAAGCTGCTCTACCGATCTGTCGCCCAAGGCTGCTTCGAGAATCAGACGACTGCCGAAAATGCGTGCCGGTACCTGCATACGTGGATCATGATCCCGTGCCAACTCCCACACGTTTGGACTGACCTGACAGAAATCCTCTATGGTAACCACGTGCCCTCCCACCAACTTGTCAGTCGCCTCAGACATCGAACACGATCTCAGTGACGTACTGGCCTTGGCAGTGGGCCACTGCCAAGTTGTGATATGTCGCCGCCTTGATGGTGGCCCTCTCTTGAGCAACCGGGTAACCTACCGCGCTAGCCCGCAGCTGGGTCGTGGAGAGCATCTCAAACTGGAACGAGCAATACACGCGTTGTGTTTCCTCGCCAAGATAGAGCAGCTCGTTCAGCCAGTCAACCAATAGTGCTTCAGCGTTACCTGCGCCCAGCGCAATGCTCACCGTAGTTCCAGGTACGTGACGGTCTGAACCGCCGATCAGAGCGGCCATCGCGAGAGCAGCGGTACGGAACAAGTCCTCAAGCGTCTCGGCCTCGATGTGGACCGCGAGATCTGCCGTGTGGGCGATCTCAGACCAGCTCCCCATTGCCCCTCACTGGCTGAGATACCGCTTCCTCAGAAACTCCACAAGCCTCAACACCTCGTGGAAGCCGAAGACGGCGTAGTCAGCCTCTGGAAGTCCTACATCAGTCACCAAAGCAACACGTCTCTCCAAACCGGGTATGAGCTGGGGGTCACATGCCGCACGAACCACCTCGATCTTGTCATAGTGGCTCTGCTTGTAACCCTCCAGCAGCACTAGATGCACGTCGACTAGGTCGGCGATGAGCGCCTCCACCTCCGGTTCTTCAGCGTGCCGCCGGGTCTCAACAACCCGATCCCTGCCAACAAGAACAACGGAGGAAGCTCCGGACGCCCAGAAGCGGTACGAATCGCTGCCCTCTACATCAGTCACGATGTCGTGCCCTGGTGCGTGCTTAATAGCCGCAACACGCACGCCAAGGCGCGCCAACTCAGAGATGACCTGCGCCAGCAATGTGGTCTTACCGCTACCGGAGCGGCCCACGAAGGCGACCACGGGGACACCGGCACTCTCGATCGTCATAGCTGCTCCCTCCACGTCGCGAGATACTCCGTCGCTCTCTCATAGACTTCGTCAGGCGAAAGCTCGGTAGTGTCGATGTACAGGTCACAGTGCGCGCGAGCGTGCACCAGCCGCACTGTGCGCTCGTCCACCCACCAAGAAGAAGGCGCGTCAAGGCCCTCGCGGGTCGCAGCGCTTGCCATTGTGACGTCGAGGTAGACTAACACGTCCGGGTTGGTCATTCGGCGCCACATATCGGGGACCGCTGAGTGTTCCTGCCTGATCTCGCGAACGACGTACCCATCGCTACGAAGTCGCCGGGCCAACGTCGACTTGCCAGAGGAGCAAGGACCAACGATGCCAACGATCACGGCGCAGTCAGAGCAGCCACGGGCTAGGCGTCTGGCACCGGCATCTCCACCGTCAGCCGCCGCGGGCCCACGGGTGAGCCAGACTGCACGTGGAGAGCGATCACGCTGGTGTCGTCGCCGGGCCGACCGTTGTCAAGTCCCATAGCTTGCTCCAGAAGGCCATCAGCCACGGCCCTGGCTGTCGGTGTAATCTGCCAGATACCTTCGATAGCATCAGGGACATATAGCCCAGAACCTGACCGGCTGCCGGCGTGGACCAAGCCATCTGTGCCCGCTACTGCCAGGAGGCCCGGCTCGAGCATCACGTGGTCTACAGCGGGTCTCGTAGTGCGGTAGAAGCCCAGAGGCGCCGCCTCTTCATCGAGGCTCGTCGCAATGTCTCCAGGCTGGCGCACGAAGATCACCGGGTTGCCGCAACGGGTGATAATGAGCGTCTGGCTATCCTGCTCAACTGACAGAATCACCAGCGTAGCTGAGACCTTACCGCTGCGCTGCGCATAGAGCATGTCGTTGGCAGCGCGGGCCGCGGCCCCATCACGAACGCCCTCTGCGAGTTCCGAAATCACCTTGCGCATCACTTGTACGGCTACGGCTCGCGCCCCGCTGCCAGAGCTCTGTCCATCGACCAAGACAAGCGATAGTCCGCCGCGAGGGCGCTCCACCATCTCCAGGAGATCACCACTCTCCCCTACAGCCCACTTCCCCACCTTACTCACCGCCACCGATATGTGCATTGACCCTACACGATCCCTTCCCTAAGAAGAGGAGACTGGCGGATGTAGCATTACGCTCCCGCGTTGTCACTCCCCGAGATCTCAGGCTCAGGCCGCTTCCCGCTGATCGCCCCAGGCACGATGCGCACCTCTATGCCCTCAGCGAGTTTCAGTCGCGCTACATTGGCCTCCAGATCAAGGGCAGTCAACTCCCCGATGAAACCACCAATCGTCAGAACCGTATCCCCTACGCGCAGGTCCCGCTCCCGCTGCTTCTGACGCCGTCGCGCCATGTACTGCGGCAGTATGAGGAATGCGCCCAGTGCCACGATAACGATGACCCAGTACGCTATACTGCCAGCCTGTCCTGTTGGCATTTCGTCTCTCCTGTATGCTGTGATCGTTTCCACACTCCTGCCATTATACATGGACGCCACAGGGCCGCCAAGCGGCCACAGGAGCTTGCCAACACGGTCTGCGAGGCTACAATCGATAGGGGAATGCCACACCACGAACCTCGCCCAAGCCACAGACCCAGGGACAGACAAAATGAGCCGGAGACGCGACGATGTCAGCTGAGGTGACGACAGGGTCGTCAGACTTGCTGACGTCACAGCATGCAGCAGGCCCGGTCGACCTCCACGCAGACACCGACGCCTCGGCAGCATCGTCGGACGCCATCCCCGAGTCGCGGTTGGCACTCCTCCACCGTGCCGCTGTGGAGCTTAACTCAAGTCTGGACCTCAATGCGGTATTACAGACCGTGCTTCGGGAACTGACTGTGATGCTCAGGGCCGACAGCTGGGCTGTCTGGTTGTCCGACCCAACGAAGAGGCGTATTCGCTGTGTCCTCTCAGAAGGCCCCTTCAGTGAACGGCTCCTGGGACTGCACGTCAGCCCAAATGAGGGCGCGCTCGGCTGGGTCATTGCCCACGGCCAGAGCATCAGGATCGACAATCCAGAGACGGATTCCCGATACAACGACCGCGTGGCCGAGCGTGTCGGCTCTCCGCCAGGCTCGCTACTCCTCGCGCCGCTCATACGCCGAGGAGAGATCGGCAAGGAACAAGCTCCCCGCGGCTGGTTGCCTGCCTTCGGGGTTATCACTGTCATCAGTCGATCTCAATCGGCGTTCACAGATGAGGATCTGAACGTTCTGGAGGCTCTGGCAGCCGCTGCTGCGGGGGCCATTGTGAACGCACAGCTCTTCGGGCGCGCCAACGAGGAGGTTGAACAACGACGGCTCGTGGAACGGGCCTTGCGTCACAGTGAGAGCCAGTACCGGACAATGGTCGAAACATCCCCGGACGGCATCGTCGTCACAGACCTCAATGGCATCATCATCAACTGCAACCTGCGCACACTCGAACTGCACGGGTACGAGCAACGGACCGACGTGTTGGGCAAGGGTGTGTTGATGTTGTTCGCGCCTGGTTGCCGCGCCGAGGCGTTAGCACTGCACCGCGAGATCGTCGAGGGTCACACCGCGGAGGAGCGCGAACTCTCGATACTGCGAAAAGATGGCTCAACGCGTACGGTGATCTACGCTGCTTCGCTGGTCGCTGGCGAAAACGGCAGCCCTCTCAGCATTGTCAGCTTCTCGCACGACGTGACGGATCGGCGAGAGGCAGAAGACGCGGTACGTCGCCATAACCAGGAATTGCGAACACTCAACCGAATCGCAACACACATCAGCCAGGTTCGGGATGTCGATACGCTGCTAGCCACGGTGCTTCGACTCGCAATGGAGGTGATGGAGGCAGACTTCGGTTGTGCTCTGCTCTTCAGTAGCCTGACACCTCACACGGCGTTGGCGACGACCGCGCCAGTGGCTGGACAAAGTCTCGTCCTCCCAGGCCTCCCCGATTGTGCAGCGACCGATCTGCGGCAGTGGCTTGAGCAACGGCTGCGGAGCACGGGCAGAGCGTTTGTGACAGATCTTCGCGATCTGCCCTTTCCATGGGCCACGGCAACTCCGAACTTCCAGATTGGTGCGGTTCCTCTGACGGCCCGTGGGCAGACAGCCGGAGTCCTCGCCATCGGAGGGATCCGGGGGGGTACTGCGCGCCCCATACGCGGTCAGGAGCGTCAGCTGCTGTCTGCCATTGGTCACCAAGTCAGCGTGGCAGTCGAGAACGCAGCCCTCACGGCCGAGGTAGCCGAAATCAACGTGCTGCGAGAGATGAGCAGAGTACGTTCAGAGCTCGTAGCAGCTTTCTCCCACGACCTGCGCACCCCATTGGGCCTGATCCAGATGGCCTGCTCAACACTGCAGCGCGATGACATAGCGTTGGATGCTGATCTCACAGCGGAGTTGCTGAACGATATCCAGACACAGAGCGAGCGGCTCTCCCGCCTGGTTGACGGGATTCTCGATCTTGGCCATCTGGAGAGTGGACAGATCAGACTTGACCTGGTTGACCTGGATGTTGCGGGATTGGTCCTGCAGGTCAGCCAGGAGGTAGCAAAAGCTCACCCGAACCACGAGATCGCGGCGATACCGGCGGAGAAACCCCTGATAGTGTGGGCTGATCGCGATCGCGTCGACCAGGTCATACGGAACGTATTGGACAATGCAGTCAAGTACTCGCCGCAGGGGAGCGCGGTAGCAGTTCACGTTCTGCGAGATGGCTACGGCGTGCGCGTGGCCGTGTCAGACGAGGGCATAGGGATCCCGCCCGACCAGCGGGAGCTCGTCTTCGAAAGGTTCTTCCGCATCCACACAGCATTCACCGCTTCGGTACCAGGTACTGGGTTGGGGCTTGCAACGTGCCGAGCCATCATCGAGGCACATGGCGGGAGGATCTGGATTGAGCCTCACGACAGCGACCAGGCCTTCCCTGGGACTACCGTCGTCTTTACGCTTCCCGGGCCCGCGCCCGCATTACAATCGTGCGAAGGGTGCACAGACGGTGATGGACCCTGCTAGCTGCGGGGGCGCCACCACGGTGGACCACAGGACACGTGAGGAGGTCTGATTGCGCGCTCAAGATCGTGGCCGCATTCTTGTAGTCGATGATGAGCCGCGGTACCTGAAGCTAATCCGGGTGAACCTAGAAGCAAGTGGGTACGAGGTCATCACCGCGAGCACGGCACAGCGCGCGGTTGAGCTTGCCGCTCGTGAGGACATCGACCTGATCTTGCTGGACGTCCTGTTACCGCCCGGAAGGGATGGCGTCGCCGCCTGCCAGGAGATCCGAAGGTTCTCCAGCGTCCCCATCATCATGCTGACAGCATTGGCGAGTCCGGAGCACGTCGTACGAGGGCTGGATGCGGGCGCTGATGACTATGTTACGAAACCATTCAGCGCCCAGGTGATGTTGGCCAGAATCCGGGCTCGACTCCGGCACACGGGGGTGCCATCTGAGACGTCGGAGACGGTGTACAGAGGTGGGGGCCTGACGCTGGATCTGTCAAGCCGTCGCTTGTTCGTCCGCGGTGAGGAGGTCCTACTGACCCCAACGGAGTACCGTCTCCTGGTTGAGCTGGTCACGCATCCAGGTCGCGTCCTCGTCACCAGCTACCTGCTGGAACGAGTCTGGGACATCGATCGGCATGAGCCGCACCTGGTATGGCAGGTCATCAGTCGCCTCCGCCAGAAGATCGAGCGCAACCCAGACGATCCGGAACTGATCCAGACGCGCTCTGGTATAGGGTACATATTCGTGCCGGACTCCGTGGGAGATGAGCATGAACGGGCAACCTGAGTGCGGCTTGTCCGCACCCGCATGGAGGCCAAGCATCGTTTCGAGCGTGATCATCAACGTGAGTCGTGCGCAGGCTCACGGCTGGTTCCTGTCACTCGCAGATCACCCGGAGCGGTACCGCTTCGAAACCCATGGGGGGTTCGCGTTCACACGAGGAGGGATAGGCGAGACCGGGGCCCGCTTCGAGACGGTGGAAACCTTCTACGGAGTGCGCCTCAGACTTCGTTTCGAAGTAACGCGCGTCACGCAAGACCGCTTCTGCTTCTCGCTACGGGCACCCCTGTCTGCCATCTTCGGTAGTTTCTCACTCACTCCGGAAGGAACGAGCCAGACGGAACTCCAACTGGCCGTGGGAAGCCCACACCGCGCCAAGAGACTCATCCTCAGTTGCCCCATCATCCACGGCGCCATTCAGCACCAGATCAGCCGCGAGACCGCTCACATCAAGGAAGCAATGGAAACGCTCTACCAGGAGGAGACATGGGCATCCTGAGAAGGGTTCGCGAAGCGCTATTCGGATCCCGCGAAGGCGAGATCCGCGACCCAATGGGTATCTATATCTACGCGAAATGTGACAACTGCGGGGCACCCGTCCGCACCCGCCTCGACAAAAGGCACGACCTCCGGCGAGATGACGAGACGGGAGGCTATCTGGCCCACTAGGAGATGATGGACGGGTCGTGTTTCTCCTTACTGCAAGCCACAATCAGGTTTGACGCGCGGTACAGAGTCGTCGAGGCCCAGGTTGACGGGGGTGAACTCATCTCGTGGAACGAGTACAGGGCCCTCAGCGCATCGCGCACAGTATCGGGGACACGATAGGCCGCCT
>JAXDDP010000228.1:0-9638 GCA_034676785.1 Anaerolineae bacterium
GCGGGGCGTTCGGGTACGACGGGCTGGACCGGCTGGTGCGAGCGGAGGTGGACGGGACACTGGGATACACGCAGGTATACACCTACAACGCCATCGGGAACCTGCTGGGCAAGAGCGACGTGGGGACTTACACTTACCCGGCGTCAGGGGCAAGCAGCGTGCGACCGCACGCGGTGACAGCGACAAGCAACGGTGGGAGCTACGGGTACGACGCCAACGGGAACATGGTAACGCGGGTGCTGAGCGGCACGACCTATACGCTGGTGTACGACGCGGAGAACCGGCTGGTGCAGGTCAAGCAGGGGAGCACGGTGCTGGCGAGCTACGTCTATGACGGGGACGGGGTGCTTGTGAAGAAGGTGGCGGGCGGGCAGACAACGGTGTACATGGGAGCGCACTACGAGAAGAACCTGACGACAGGGGTGGTGACCAAGTACTATTATCTGGGCTCTCAGCGGGTGGCGATGCGGGTGGGAGGGATGCTGACCTGGATTCACGGGGACCATGGCTCTCGCAGACGAGAGCTTGGGGTCCGCCAGCCTGACGACGAACGCGAGCCGTGCGGTGGTAGGCGAGATGCGCTACTACCCGTACGGGGAGACGCGCTGGACCACGGGGACGGTGGGGACCGACCGGAGGTATACAGGTCAGCGGGAGGAGGCTTACACGCGGTTGTACCAGATGGGCGCTCGTTGGTACGATCCCGTGCTTGCCCGGTGGACCAGTCCTGACTCGATTGTACCGGATCCCGGGAATCCGCAAAACCTCAACCGGTACAGCTATGTGCTGGGAAATCCTGTCAGATACACCGATCCCGATGGCCATAGTCCGCTCGCTTTCCTGATAGTTCTCGCAGGAGCGACCACGGCAAGACTTGGCTCGGAATACGCCATCTCCCGTGTGGGCTGGATGGATCGTGCACGACGCGACCAGCTCGGTGGCGGTCTGGTCACCGATGTGGCCGATGTGATCGAGCGCGAGGCAGCGGCGCATTCGGTCGACCCGGTATCTGTGGGCGCCGTACTGCGCCACGAGAGCGCTGCCGTCGAACGGAGAGCACTAACGATCTGGCCAACCAGCCAGCCTGGTGTCTTGGCTAACCTCGCGGAGGGCCTTCAGAGCTGCCTGCCCGAAAGCTGGTCTACGGTGAGCCTGCATTTCGGCGATATGGCTTCACTTGGTCCAGGGCAGATGCAACTTCGCCGCGCCCGCGAACTGGAAGAGCTCGGATATGTTACACCCCGCAATGGAGACTTCGAACGCCGTGCGGCATTGCTAGGTCGTGAAACGTCTGTGGAATACGTGGCTGGAATGCTTCAGTACCTCTCAGACCAACTTTCAACCGTTCAGGGATTCTCGGCACTGAGCCTGGAGCAACAGCAACGGCCAGTGCTGACTGCCTACAACTTGGGCTGGACTGACTACTTCTACGCGGAGATGACTCAGCAGCGTTTGAGTACTGGCTCCAGAAAGGTGGATACGATCGGACCACATTGGATGAGTACCTGAGATGGAGTTCGGGACAATGAGATGCACTCACGGCTTTGCGCTCGCATTGGTCACTGTGCTCGTCGGTGTCTCTTGCGGCATCGGTAGGAGACATGTCCCTGTCGAGTTCTATGACGTTCCTGTGGAGACAGACGATGTTCCAGTGGATCCAGTAGGCAACTTCGAGGGTATTGTTGCCAGCGCAACAGAGCTGGCATATTGTGAACTGCCAGACGCCATATTGACCTCTTTCGAATACAAGGGGACCAGAACAAGCCTTGTGACTTTGGATGGGATTATGTACTTCAACTACATAGAGCGATATTGGGGGCTGGACAGGGATTGGGCCATACTGGCGACGGTGGGAGTGGATATTTCAGAAGCTACTATGTCGCTCAGAACTTCAGATCCTATTCCTTACTATGGTCGGGCCCAGGCGATCAGCTTGACTCAGGGCGGCGGGTTGAGCAAGATAGCTTCTTTGGCCGACCAACAGATTGCCTACCTTGGTATCCATGATTGCTATGTCCGGCTGCTCTACTCGGGCGCGGATTGGCGGACATTGTGTTACCCGCCTGGCTCCAACGGCTTGGGTGAGGTACTGTGTGATTTCCGGATCGATGCAATGACCGGAGAGGCGCCCCGCGACTGAGGGGATCACTTCAGGGGGGAACAGCTACCTGCTCCCCCCTGAAGCAAACGGAAGCGAAGCCCAACGTGACCGGTCAACTGGCGATCGAGGACGCCGTTAGCCCGACAATGACAGGAGCGCCGCGCGGAGTTCGCATACCGTTTCACGCTGGGTATCGGAGAGCGTGCCATCTTGCAGGTCGTCGACCATCGCGATCAGCGCGTCGATCACAGGCGGTGCAGCCGGCTCTTCGGAGCTTTCCCCTTCTACGTTCTGCTCCACCGTCTGCATAGCAGCGTAGTAGTCGTGGGCGAGAGTACCATCGTAGAGCCGGGCGTAGCCCAGGGTGGTATCGATGTGGCGGTGTCCGAGGATCGTCTGTACGGTCAGGATCGGAGCGCCCGCGTTGAGCAACAACGTAGCGCAGGTGTGGCGCAACTGGTGCGGGGTGATGGTTACGCCACACTGTTCCCCGTAGGTGCGCAGCCGTTCGTAGCAGTAGCTCACACTCAGCGGCTGGTGGCGGTAGAGGAAGACGTGGTCGCCGTCGGCTGGGCCGCGGAGTGGCAGATACGTCCGCAGCGCTTCCGCGGTCGCCTGGCTGAGGGGCACGGTGCGGTCCTGGAGCCCCTTGGACTGCTCGATGCGCAAGCGCAGGGCGTCGAAGTCGAGATCGACACACTGCAAGCGGCGCACCTCGCCGGTACGCAGCCCGGAGTACAGCATCAGACACACCCAGGCGCGGTCCATGGTGCCGCAACGCTCGATCCCGGCGTGGGAGGTGGCAGCTGCGGCTTCCACGGCAGCCAGCAAGCGGCGCACGTGGGTCAGGGGCACGTCGCGGGGCAGGCGCGCGGGCTGGGGGAGACCCTCGACCCGCAGCAAGCGCTTGCAGACGGGGTGGTCTTGCTCTGCGTGGAACTGCAGGAAGTGGTGCAGCTCAGCGAGCTGACCGTTGAGCGTGGCGGGGCTGACTGCGGCAGCGAGACGTGCGTCGACGTAGTCGAACCACAGTGCGGGCGTGAGCGCCTCGACGGTGGTCAGCGGGGTGGTCTGTGCCGCCCAGCGCAGGAAGAGCGTCAGGTGACTGAGAAGGCTGTTGGCGGCCCCGACGCGCTGCTCGGGGACCCAGGCGCGGCGTCGGTGGGCGACGAAGGCGCGCACGTCGTCGGCTAGCTACGCCGGGAGGGACGCGAGGAAGTAGGCCCAGTCGGGCTCGGTGGGACGGGCAGGGCGGTGACAGCGCAGGCGCAGGTAGGCCTCGAGCTTCCGGAGTCCCTTGGCGTAGCCGGCCTGCGTGGAAGGGGCGTAGTGCTCTGCCAGATGGCGGTGCACGGTGTCCAGGTCATCGGGGAGCATGAGCTGCCAGTAGGGCTTGGCGAGGAGGCCGAGGGCCAGCCGGGCCGCGGCGCCGTAGATTCTGAGGGCGGCAGCCCCGTAGCCGCCGTCCTTGAGCCAACGGCGGAAGCAGTCGTAGCAGCTGCGGTTGGCGGGGAGCTAGGCGCCGAAGGGGGTAAGGGCGGGGTCGGAGAGGCGGATGCGTGGGTCGGTGCGGGGGCTCATGCGGCACCCCCTTCGGGGAGCGCCAGGCGCTGGGCGATGAGGGTCATGGCGGCCTGGTAGTCGGCCTGCAGTTGGCGGTCGGAGATGTGCAGGTAGACCTGAGTGGTGCGCAGGCGCCGGTGGCCCAGCAGCTTCTGGATCGAGGTGACGGGCATCCCAGCTTCGAGGAGGTGTCGCGTAAAGGTATGGCGAAGCTGGTGGTATGAGGCGGCAACGTTGGCTAGCCGGGCGTAACGGGCGAAGCACTCCTGGATGGCGCGCACGCTGAGGCGCTGGCCGCGGCGGCTGAGAAAGACGGCCGGGTCAGCCGCGGCGGGACGCACTGCAAGCCAAGCCTGGAGGACACCGAGGGCCTGCGGGGAGAGGTAGACGACGCGCTGCTGGCCGCCCTTACCGGTGATCCACAGCCTGGGGAGTGCGCCGCGGCGCGGGTCGAGGAAGAGATCGGGGGCTGAGAGAGCGTGGACTTCGCTGACGCGCAGGCCGCAACGCAGCATGAGGAGGAACATGGCGCGGTCGCGAGCACTGTCGATGACGGCGAAGAGCCGGGCGACATCCTCGTCCTGCAGATCGCGGGGGAGGCAGCCGCCCTGGTGGATGAAGTGACGGCGGGGGATAACGGGACAGTCGGGCGCGGCATCCGTGGTGAGGTCGAGGAAGGCGTAGAAGGCGCGCAGGGCGGCCAGACGGCGGTTGATGGTAGCCACAGCGTGACCTAGGGCCTGACTGTGTTGGATGAAGGCGTCGATATCACGGACAGTGACGGCATCGGGGGGCTTGTCGCACCAAGCGAAGAAGCGCTGGAGATCGCGGGCGTAGTGGCGAGGGGTGCTGGCGGCCGGGCTGCGGCGGTGCAGCCAATTGCGGAACCTTACCAACTCCGATAGCATGGCAGAACCTCCTGGTGATGGACTATGGGACTGGACCTTGGGCAAGGCACGGCGACCATGCTATCACCAGGAGCGCTTGGGGTACGGCGGGTGCAACCGCGTGTAAAGAGGCGGGGCTAGGGTTATATGACTACAACGCGCTGTACTAGGACCCTTATCACCAGTATTGGGGTGCCCACTCGAAGATGATCATTGTTTGACATTCGCACGCCTTGATGCTTAAATAGGGTACTGCAGCGCGGATGAATTATCGACGCTGTTTGGTGATGCCGGATGTGGTAACGTTGTCATCTGTGAGACGCGGTTGCTTCTGCGACCTGTGCTCACACAGTCGAAATCGTGTAGCTCATTAAGACAGGAGGATCTATGGCAGACGCAAAAGGACTCAAGATGAACCCGCCGCAGAACCGGTTGATCGGTTCGATGCCCAAGATTGGCATCCGACCCACGATCGATGGGCGCCGCAGGGGCGTGCGCGAATCGCTCGAGGATCAGACGATGGGGATGGCGAAGAACGTCGCCCGCTTCCTTAGCGAGAACCTGCGACACCCCAACGGCATGCCCGTCGAGTGTGTGATCGCCGACCAGTGCATCGGTGGCGCAGCCGAGGCGGCGATGGCTGCTGAGAAGTTCAGCAAGGAGAACGTCGGTCTCTCGCTGACGGTGACCCCGTGTTGGTGCTATGGGTCCGAGACGATGGATATGGACCCGCTGATCCCCAAGGCCATTTGGGGCTTCAATGGAACCGAGCGACCGGGCGCCGTCTATCTGGCGGCGGTGGCTGCGGCCCACACCCAGAAGGGTCTGCCCGCCTTCACGATTTATGGCCGTGATGTGCAGGACGCGGGCGACGCCACGATTCCCGCAGACGTCCAGGAGAAGCTCCTACGTTTTGCGCGAGCCGGCCTTGCCGTGGCCCGAATGCGTGGCAAGTCGTACCTCTCGATGGGCAGTGTGTCGATGGGCATCGCTGGATCGATCGTGCAACAGCCGTTCATCGAGCAGTACCTGGGCATGCGCGCCGAGTCGGTGGATATGACCGAGTTCGTGCGCCGCTTCGAAGAGGGGATCTACGATCCCGAGGAATTCAAGGCGGCGATGGCGTGGGTCAAGGGACGCTGCCACGAGGGCGAGGACCACAATGCGCCCGAGACCCAGCGCACGCGCCAGCAGAAGGACACTGACTGGGAGCTGTCGGTCAAGATGGCGATGATCGCCCGTGACATGATGATCGGCAACCCGCGCCTGGCTGAGCTGGGCTTTGGCGAGGAGGCCATGGGGCACAATGCGATTGCCAGTGGGTTCCAGGGCCAGCGCCAGTGGACGGACCACTTCCCCAACGGTGACTTCATGGAGGCGATCCTCAACTCCTCCTTCGATTGGAACGGCATCCGCCAGCCCTATGTGGTCGCCACCGAGAACGACGCGCTCAACGGCATCTCGATGCTGTTTGGCCATCTGTTAACCGGGCGCGCGCAGATCTTCTCCGACGTGCGGACCTACTGGAGCCCCGAGGCGGTGAAGCGGGTGACTGGGTACGAGCTGACCGGCGATGCAGCCGGGGGCTTCCTGCACCTGATCAACTCCGGTTCGACGGCTCTGGATGCGACGGGCCAGCAGATGCTCAACGGCAAGCCGGTGATGAAGCAGTGGTGGGACGTCACCGCTGAGGATGCGAAGGCCTGTCTGGACGCGACCACGTGGTTCCCGGGCAACACGGGCTACTTCCGTGGTGGCGGGTGGTCGAGCCATTTCCTGTCGCGGGGCGGCATGCCGGTGACGATGTCGCGCCTCAACTGGGTGGCGGGACTTGGCCCGGCGCTGCAGATCGCAGAAGGCGTCGTCGTCGAGTTACCCGACAGCGTCTTCGAGACGCTCAACGCGCGCACCGACCCGACGTGGCCCACCACCTGGTTCGTCCCACGGACGACGGGCGAGGGTCCGTTCCGCGATGTCTACTCGGTGATGAACGCCTGGGGCGCCAACCACGGCGCGATCAGCTACGGCTACATTGGTGCGGACCTGATCACGTTGGCGTCGATGTTGCGCATCCCGGTGTATATGCACAACGTGCCCGAGGAGCAGGTCTATCGCCCAAGCGCGTGGACGGCTTTCGGCGCTCAGGACCCTATGGGAGCTGACTTCCGCGCCTGCGCGAGCTACGGACCTATCTACGGCTGAGCCTGAACAGGGCTAGCAGTCCGCGCCCTGTGCCGGAGTCAACGAAGCGCCTACCGGGCCACAATCCGGTAGGCGCTTTCTGTGTTTGATCGTCAAGAGGTCTGTGGAAGCCAGTGGATCCGTACGCGTCCCTCCATCTGTCTGAGTTCTGGGTCCCCCGTGATCAGGGTAGCCCGCTCCTGGATTGCCAATGCTGCCGCAAAGGCATCGGCATAGGCCAGCGGGTGCTCAGCCTTGATTTCTGCGGCAAGTAACGTCAGGTCTCGACCGGCATCCACTATCTCCAGGGCTGTAGCCTCCAACATGCCCAGGACTCTATGCACCGTGCTCTTTCCTCGTTCTCGTTCCACGATGTAGACCACCTCGCCCACGTTGACCCAGGTCATCAGCACCCGCGCTTCTCCCCGCTGCGCCTGGTCCAGTCGCTGTCGCACCTCATGGCTCCCGGGGTCCTCCTGAAGCAGGGCCAGAACTGCGTAGCTATCGAGAACCCACGACTCAGTCATCGGCCCCTTCCTCTCGCGCTCGTTCCTTTGCCCGTTCTCGCAGCAGGCTGGCTGTCAGCGAGGGTCCGTCCCGGAGCAGACCGTAGAGCGCCTGCGCCGGGTTCTCCGGTACGGGCACCAGGGCCAGGATCTCCCCGTACTCCACGACCTGTACGCGCTCGCCGGCCTCGATCCCGTACTTCTCCCGAAGGTCCTTGGGGATCACGATCCATCCCTTGGCTGAAACTCTGGCAGTATACACTGTGCACCTCATAAGTTATACCATGTGAGTCTATTGTAACACGAATTCCGTTCTAGTAATACAGAGTCTACTTTTGTGGGTGCAACTTCCGACGGGTTGGTCGTCAGGGTTACAACGTATGTCTGGCCTCGGGGTTGTGGTGTCCTCAGATCGAACGTAGCCGCAGTTGAACATGGAGGTGCGGCTGACGTGATGATCTACGGTTGGGCGAATGCCGAACCTGGGACAGCGGATTTCGTTGTGTGTCCTGTTGTGGCTTTGGTGTTCACTGCCCCAGCTCCTCGAACCGGGCCATGATCGCCAGCGCGGGGTCGACGGGGACCTTGGCGCGCTGAACGTTCGCGGGGATGGCGATGGTTGGCGTCGAGCGTAGGGTCTTGCCGGCGAACTGCGGCAGCCAGGCTCGCTCCGCATCCAGCATCTCGGCGACCATGTCGCGGATCTCCTTGAGCGTGAGCACGGCTGCCGTCAGCGGGTCGAGCGCACAGGCGTGGACGATGTGCTCGGGATCGCCGGTCAGCGCGGCTTCGACGGCGAGCCGCTGGACGTTGATGTTGGTCAGGTTGAGCGCCGCGCACTGCGGTGGGAGATCCCCGACGACCGTCTGGTGCAATCCCAGCCGGTCGACGTAGATCGGGCCTTCGGCACAGCAGTCGGCGGGCAAGTTGGTGATCATGCTACGGTTGATGACGTTGCCGTTCAGCCTGAACGTGCGCCCGGTCTCCAACGCTTCGATGATGTAGGAGCCATATTCGATCGAGCGTGGGGGCAGCGTCACCGGTTCAGCGGCGAGAAGCTCGGTGCCGGTGTATTTGTCGGCGACGTGCTTGCCGAAGGTGAAGGCCGCGCCGCTCTCGCCACCGAAGCCTGGCTCGTCGCAGTAGAGGTCGAGCGCCTTCCGGCTCTTGCGGAAATAGGGCACGTATTCGGAGAGATGGCCGGTCGATTCGGTCATCAGGTAGCCAAAGTGGCGGAAGACCTCCCCGCGTACCTTCTCGTTGACGTAGTACTCGGGCTGTTCGAAGCGTTCGCGCAGGAGCGGGTAGAGATCCCGGCCCGCATGCTCCAGCTTGAGGAACCAGGCCATATGGTTGATGCCGGCGCAGAGGAAGTCGATTGCCTCCTTGGGTAGCCCGACATAGCCCGAGATCAGGTCCATCGTCGTCTGTACGCCATGACAGAGTCCGACAAAGGGAACCTTCGTCGAGCCCAGGGCCCAGCAGACCACGGCCATCGGGTTGACGTAGTTGAGCAAGGTCGCCCCGGGGCACAGCGCCTCCATGTCGCGGGCCAGGTCCATCATCACCGGGATGCTTCGGAGCGCCCGGAAGATCCCGCCGGGTCCAAGCGTGTCGCCAATGCACTGGTCGACGCCATAGCGCAACGGGATGGCATAGTCCGCCTCGTAGGCGTCCATTCCGCCGATCTGGAAGGTGGCGATGACATAGTCGGCATCTCGCACAGCCTCGCGCCGGTCGGTGGTGATCCAGACGCTGGCAGGAAGGTCGTTGGCCTTGATGACCTTCTCGACGAAGGCCGCCACCTGGGGGGTGCGGCGGGTGCTGGGTGCCATCAGGGCGAACTCCGAGTCCTGAAGTCCCGGCGTGGCGAGGGTGTCGAGAATCAGGGTCTTGCAGAAGACGATGCTGCCAGCTCCGATGATCGCGATTTTGGGCATGGGGGCCTCCGGGGAGCAGAGAATCAGAGATAAGGCGAGAAAGCGAAAAGGCGAAAAGGCGAGAAAGCGAAAAGGCGAAAAAGCGAAAAAGCGAAAAGGCGAAAAGGCGAATGGGCGGTCTATCGGCATTCGATGCAGCTCGGTTCGAACGATACTGCCTCCATGATAGCCGGGATCCGGGCTGCGCAACTTTGGGGCTGACGGTTAGGCCGGTGCTGTATCTCTGCTATAATGGCGAGGTAGGCGCCTCATGGTGCAGGGCGGGTTGTGTCTGGGGTGGAGTTTACGCGGGAGGAAGGGGCAGATATGCCGAGACGGGGATTGGGGCGTGGTCTGGAGGAGTTGATCCCGACAGGGGACGGAGAGGCGGAGGGACTGCGCCTGGTTCCGATTGACGCGATCAGGCCGAATCCGCATCAGCCCCGCACGAGCATGTCGCAGGCGAGCCTCACCGAGCTTG
>JAXDDP010000230.1:0-6175 GCA_034676785.1 Anaerolineae bacterium
CCCTGCAGGGCATAGTTGCTCATCGCATGGGGACGGTTGGAGAGCATATCAACGCGGATCTTGATCAAGCCATCTCTCGTCGTCTTGGCCAACATCACCACGCTGTCCTGGTTCTCATAGAGGTCGCCGCGTGGATCTCGGTAATGATGACCGCTCCCCTCACAGGCAACGCGGACGACGCGGTCGTCCATCCACTGGAGCACCGGTCCGAGACTGTGCGTAGGGTAGGTGATGCCGTCGATGCCTGTCTGCCAGCGGCGCCGCCATTTGGTGATCTCATTGAGGCCCTTTAGCTCGTGGAGGTACTCGCCCTCGGCATAGTAGACTTCGCCGAAGAGGCCAAGCCGCACGAGCTCCTTGACGAGGACGTTGGACCTGCTGTAGGTGTAGTTCTCGGCCATCATATAGACGGCCTTGGAGGCCTTGGCGGCCTGGACGAGCGCGCGGCACTCCTCAATCGTCACCCCCGTCGTGACCTCGCAGAGCACGTGGATGTCACGTTCCAGAGCCATGATCGCCTGTGACGCATGGAACTGCATCGGTGTGCCGATGACCACGGCATCGACCTCCGATTTGTCGAGCATCTCCTCGTAGTCCGTGTAGATCTCGTGGGCGCCAAGCTTCTGAGCAGCTTCTGCTAAGGCTGCTTCCTGGACGTCACAGACCGCATGGATCTGCGTGGCAGGATGTGCATCGAACGGTGCGCGGAAACTGGCGCCGCGCCCAACTGCGCCAACGATGCCGATCTTGAGGCTCTGTTCTTGCGACATAGTGCATTCCCCCGTGTAGTAGTATCGTGGACCTAGAGTGGAGTGTCGGGCAGTGTGGCCCTGACGACGTTGATGCCTTGAGACTCGATGGCAATGACGGCATCGTCGGGCAGGTGACGGTCAGTGATCAAGACGTCGATCGCGCTCAGGGGTGCGACGTGCGTCAGGCTGGCGTGGCCCCACTTGCTGCTATCGGCGACGAGGATGACCTGGGTCGCCGCTCGAATCATAGCCTCTTTCACCTCAGCCTCGCTCATATCGGGGTCGGTAATCCCCCTGGAGAGGTCGAACCCGGCTGCACTGAGGAAGACTTTGTCCGCGGACAGCCTTGCGAGTTCGCGGGTCACCAGCGGACCGACCGTGCAAAGCTCTCCGTGTTTGAGAAGGCCGCCCAGGATAATCGTGGTGATGTGAGGGAACTGCGCCAGATCCTGTGCGATGGGCATCGCAGTGGTGATCACTGTCAGAGCCTGTCTGGTGCCGAGATGTCGCACAATCTGGTGGGTGGTCGTGCCCGCATCGAGGATGATCCGCTCTCCATCTTTCACCCACTGCGAAGCTGCCCAGCCAATGGACTGTTTCTCCGGGTCGGCCAGGTCGATGCGCTTATGAAGGGGCGCCTCGCCAAAGGCTCCCGGGGCGAGCATAGCACCGCCGTGGATACGATTCACCCGGGATCTGGACTGCAACCAGTCCAGATCCCGGCGGATGGTCATCTCGGAGACTGCGAACGCAGCCGCGAGCACCGGGACCGAGGCCGTCCCTGTCTCCGACTGTTCGAGAATGCGCAGTATCGCCTGCCGGCGCTCGTCCGGGAGCACGCGTTCTCCCTTCAATAGGGCCTGTTTGCCTGGTTGAACATTCGACTGGATGCCGCCAGAAACATGTTCATTTTAGTGCGTTTTTGTGGGAAACGCAAGCGCCACGAGGTCATTGGGGCTCGGGTTGGCCGTGGCATTGTGGGGCCATTGCTCACATCCGCACATCTGAAGGCTCCCCCTAAGCAGCAGGGTCTTGGGACAGATTGTTGAGCCATCATAGTAGTGGTTCGTTCTATAATGGACCTATCCGATGCGACATCGTGGAAGGATCAATTCTACGGACCAAGGAGGTAGCGCCGATGACGAGTCCGATTAGGGCCATAATCGTTGGGGCAGGGCACCGAGCCATGATCTATTCTTCATATGCACAACTTCACCCGGATGAGCTCCAGATCGTGGGCGTGGCTGATCCCATGGCCTATCGTCGCGACATGGTCGCGCAGCTCTACAGACTACCGCCGGAGCGTTGCTTCACATCGGCAGAGGAGGCCGCCGATCGTCCCAGATTCGCAGATGTGGTGATCAACGGCACGATGGATCATCAGCACGTACCGACGTCGCTGCCACTTCTGCGCGCGGGCTATGACATTCTTCTTGAGAAGCCGTTCGCCATTTCAGAACCTGAGATGTGGGAGCTTGTGCACACGGCACGCGAGCTGGGTCGCCGGGTGATGATCTGTCATGTGTTGCGGTACGCGCCGTTCTATGTGGCTATTCGTCAGCGCGTGATCGACGGCCTTATCGGCGATCTTCTTACCGTGGAGACAGCAGAATACGTCTCATATCATCATATGGCGGTGGGTTTTGTTCGTGGTAAGTGGGCACGCAAGCAACATGGTTATGCTTCGATGCTGATGGCGAAGTGCTGCCATGACCTCGATCTGATCACGTGGATGAAGAGCGGGACCAAGCCCAGGGCGGTGAGTAGCTATGGGAGCAACTATCAGTTCAGGCCCGAGCGGGCTCCAGACGGAGCGGGGACGCGCTGTCTTGTCGACTGCGCTATTGAGCCTTCCTGCCTGTACTCTGCCCGAAAGCAGTATCTGGATCATCCCGATCGCTGGTCTTTCTACGTCTGGGATAGCCTTGAGCATCTGGCAGCGCCCACGATGGAGGACAAAATCGCATCGTTGATGTCCGACAGTCCCTATGGCAGGTGCGTCTGGAAATGCGAGATGGATGTCGTGGATCACCAAGCCGTGCTGATCGACTTTGAAGACGGCACCACGGCGACGCATACAATGGTGGGCGGTGCATCGAGGCCGGGGCGCTCGATCCACCTGGTCGGTACTGAAGGTGAGATCGAGGGCTTCATGGAGGGCGGTCGATTTGTGGTGCGGCATCCTGATCCGCGCCCGGGGCATGAATACTCAGAATCTGAAGTCGACCTTAATGTGCTTGAAGGATCACAGGGAGACCACGGCGGGCATGGCGGGGGCGATCTGCGTCTTGTGAGTGACTTCCTGCGCGTCGTTCGGGGAGAGGCCCCGTCGATTTCAACGACGACCCTCGACGACTCCGTGGCGGGTCATCTGATCGGGTTCAGTGCTGATCGGGCGATGATGGAGCGACGAGCGATCAACCTGACCAGCCTGTAGGACGCGGACGCATGGTTTGGTGTGCAAACCAACTATGCTATGATGGGATACGGTCCATCCATCGTAAGGAACAGGCAGTTCGCGAGGTCATCCGGTATCAGCAGTCATTCCTATACAGGGAGGCGATATGCGTTACGGTTATTTCGACGATGAGCATCGAGAGTATGTCATCACGCGACCCGACACGCCGCTGCCATGGATCAACTACCTCGGGTCACAAGCCTACTTCGGTCTGATCTCCAACACGGCCGGAGGATACTCTTTCTACCGCGACGCACGGCTACGGCGCATCACGCGTTACCGGTACAACAACGTGCCCTTTGATTTTGGCGGGCGTTACATCTACGTTCGGGACAACGACACAGCCGACTTTTGGTCGCCTTCGTGGTTGCCGACCCGTTCCGATCTGGACAATTACTCGTGCCGTCATGGCATGGGGTACACGACGATTGCCTCGTCCAGCAACGGTGTCGCGGTCAGTACGCGCTACTTCGTGCCGCTCGATCAGAATCTGGAGATATGGCAGGTTCGGGTGACAAACCATCGGGATAAGCCCGTTGATCTGTCGCTCTTCTCGGCGGTGGAGTTCTGCCTCTGGGACGCTCTCGACGATGCCTCGAACCTGCAGCGCAACCTCAATATTGGTCAGGTCGAGGTTGAGGACGACGTGATCTATCACAAGACGGAGTATCGCGAGCGGCGCGACCACTTCGCCTATTTTGCATGCTCGGCGCCCCTGGCGGGATTCGACACGCAGCGTGAGGAGTTCCTGGGGTCCTATCGAGGCTGGGATGATCCGGTCGTCGTTGCGCAGGGCACATCGGCGCAATCCCTTGCTATGGGTTGGGCGCCGATCGGTTCACATCACGTGAAGATTAGCCTGGCCCCAGGGGCCTCGCAGGAGGTGATCTTCGTCCTGGGATACCACGAAAACCCGCGCGACGCCAAGTTCGACCCTCCCGGGTCGCAGCGGATCAACAAGAAGTCGGTGAAGCCACTTATCGAGAAGTACCTCCAGTCCGAGGTGGTTGAGTCTGCCTTCGTCGATCTGAAGGCCTACTGGGATGGGATTCTGGGAACCTATCAGGTGCAGACGCCGGATGAGCACACCAATCGAATGGTGAACATCTGGAACGCCTACCAGTGCATGGTGACCTTCAACATGTCGCGGTCGGCATCGTTCTATGAGACGGGCATCGGGCGCGGCCTGGGTTTCCGCGACTCGAACCAGGACCTGCTCGGCTTTGTACATCAAGTGCCGGAACGCGCGCGTGAGCGCATCCTGGACCTTGCGGCAACCCAGTTGCCCGATGGCGGCGCGTACCACCAGTACCAGCCCCTGACCAAGAAGGGCAATGACGCGGTGGGAGATGGCTTCAACGACGATCCGCAGTGGTTGATCCTGGGCGTGGCGGCGTACATCAAGGAGACGGGCGACTGGGATATCCTGGATGCTCCGGTGACGTATGATAGCACGCCCGGCACAGAGCAGCCGCTCTACGAGCACCTTCAGCGCAGTTACCAGTATACGCTGGACCACCTCGGCCCCCACGGGTTGCCGCTCATCGGACGCGCAGACTGGAACGACTGTCTGAACCTCAATGTGTTCTCCGACGAGCCCGGCCAATCGTTTCAGGTTGCCCCGCTCAAGATGGACGGTACGGTCGCGGAGTCGGTGTTCATCGGAGGGCTGTTCTGCCTGGCGGCGAAGGAGCTGGCGGACATCGCAGTCGCGCAAGGACTGCCAGAGGAGGCTCAGACCTACCGTGATGCTGCTGCGACGATGGAGGCTACGGTTTGGGAGTATGGATGGGATGGTGCGTGGTTCCGGCGGGCCTATGATGCCTTCGGCCAGGTGATCGGATCGGCCCTATGCGATGAGGGCCAGATCTTCATCGAGCCTCAGGGCATTTGCATTATGGCCGGGTTGGGGATTGCGGATGGAAGGGCGATGGTGACCCTTGACTCCGTCAGAGAGCGCCTGGCCACGGAGCACGGGATCCTACTGCAGCAACCAGCCTTTTCTGGGTATCAGGTTCGCTTGGGCGAGATCAGCTCCTATCCGCCGGGGTTCAAGGAGAACGCGAGCAACTTCTGCCATACCAACCCCTGGATCATGATAGCGGAGACCCTAGTCGGGCGCGGCGACGCCGCGTTTGACTACTATACGCGGATCAATCCCTCAGCGAGGGAGAAGATCAGCGATCTGCACCGCTGTGAGCCATATGTCTACGCCCAGACGATTGCGGGACGCGACACGCCCAGGCACGGAGAGGCCAAGAACTCCTGGTTGACTGGTACCGCGGCGTGGAACTACGTCGCGATCACACAGTGGATTTTGGGCATTCGGCCGACCTATTCCGGGCTCGAGGTCGCACCTGTGATCCCGTCGAACTGGAATGGCTTCACGGCGAAGCGCGTGTTCCGCGGTGTGACCTACAGTATCACCGTCGAGCGACAGGGTGCGGGGAACAGCATTGCGTTGGCGGTCGATGGGCGACTGATTGGGGGAACCATCGTGCCCTTGCCTGTGGATGGGACCAAGGAGGTGGCGGTCCACGTCACGGTCGGCTAGCGCTAAGGAGGCGGCCATGCACATCGAGCGTGCGTCAAGTGACGTAGCCAAGGGGTGGTGCGTTGGCCCCTGGAACGCTAGCCTTGCGATATCTGTCGGCTTCGCCAACGAAGGGATCGACGATCCGCACTTCCATCAGAGGATGACCGAGATCTACATGGTCGCCAGGGGGGCAGTTGAGCTCAGGATCGACGATCAAACGATCCGGTTGAGCCAGAATGATGTCGTGGTGATCGAGCCTGGGGAGGCGCACACATTCCTCGCTGCCACCCCTGACTATTTCCACTTCGTTGTTCACACGCCCGCACTGCAGGGCAAGGAGGCAAAGGAAGATAAGGTACGCGTGAAACGCGCCCGATTGGGGCTGTGATCGCCATTGAAGCATGGGATCGCTGCTCTATAATCAGGGGC
>JAXDDP010000231.1:0-9217 GCA_034676785.1 Anaerolineae bacterium
GCGATCTCCGCGGCGGCATCCAGGGTCTGTTGTCCGAATGCGGCGGTAGCATCCTGAGGGAGCATCGTGCCGCCGATCCCGATCAGGGTGTCGCCCCTGGGCGGCAACAGGCTCAGGTCTACGGTCTGCGGATGGAGCGCCATCACGTGGGATGTCTCCCAGCCTGCGGCGTGATCTCCGGCGTGGGGATACCGGTCCTGGACCAGAAGGTAGTCGACGAAGGCCCACGCGAGCATTTTGACGTTTTCGCGTTGGTTGTACTGAAGCACTGCTGCCCGGGCGTGGTCGATGAGGGGATAGTGCCCTGCAACAATGACGCCCAGCTCAAAGCCGAGGCTCTCGGCTTCGGCAAGAATGTGGAGGAGCAGCTTGTGATAGTTGAGGGCCTGTTCAGTCGCGGAGAACGGATGCCGGTCAGGCAGGAAATTGTCGGGCGAGAGTTCCATCGCAGCGGCGATGGCCTCACGGTCAGCGGCGTTGGCCTCCATCAGTGCTTCAAGGCGGCTCTCCCCGTAGTAGAGCGGCGGGAAGACCAGGCCACCTCCCCGTTCGGCACATAGCAGGGCCAGCCCTTCCGCCTGGAGGGTGTCAGCACCTACAGGGTTATGGACGCCATGCCATTCGAGCGTGCCAATGGGGATGTAGGCGACCGGGCATTCCTTGCGCCGGGCGACGATCTGCGCTGGGCGCAGCATGTTGTAGCGAACCTCAATGCTCGTCATAGCTATCTCCGATCTCGGTGGGTACCCGCCTTCTCCGGACCACTACCTGTGACTCCGTGCATCCGGGGCTGCGCCCCATCGACACCCGCAGCTTAGCGCATCGCGTGCTGCGGTGCGAGTTCGTCTACCAGGTCTGCGGCTTGCTGGACATGACTCAGATGGCTCATTCCGATGGTCATCGCGTGGACCGTTCCCAGCCCGAGGACGTACTCGATCGCCCGTCTGACATCATGGGTAAGCGGCCCGCATCCGAGAACCTTCATGCCATAGATGGCCTTACCGGCTGCGTAGAGGTCGGCGATGACCGGCTCCACTTCCGAGGGCTTGCCATCCATGTTGACGCCGGCGTAGTTGATGCGGACCAGGACAACATCGACCCAGGGCACCGAGACGGCGGCACGTAGTGCGCCAAGCCCGTGGCACGAGAAGCCGACGCTGCGAACTTTCCCCTGCTCCTTGGCCCGTGCCAGGCCATCCATTGCGCCTTCGTACTTCCTGGGCCAGTTGCGATGGTGCAGACCGTGGAGAAGGACGATGTCGAGAACGTCTGTCCCAAGTTCCTTGAGGAACCGGTCGACATCTTCACCGGCCTCCCGTGCATTCGAAGCATGGGTCTTGGTTGCCAGGGTGATCTGGTCGCGGTGTACACGGCGCAGCGCTTCCGCCACATGGGGGTGGGCGCCATACTGATCCGCGGTGTCCCAGAAGGTAACACCCAGGTCAGCGGCCTGCACCAAGAGATCGGCCAGTCCATCAATTCCGAGTTTGGTCTGTTCCGAAGACCGGTGGGCACCGTCGGTCCCTGTGCCAATCGATAGCCGGGGCACGCGGAAGCCGGTCTTGCCAAAGTCGACGAGTTCCATAGGGTTCTCCTTGTTCCCGGGTCATCCCGGAAGCACGTTTCCGGGATGACCCGGGGTAGCCAATCGTCAGGCGCGGCCCCACTTGTCAAAGGCATCCTTGAAGGACATCCCCTTGGCGAGGTCCTCACGCATGCCCTGTTCACGGGCTTCGATATCCTCGGCCTTCTCGAGGACTTCCATCGCGATCTCCTGAGGAACGACGATCACGCCGTCCATCCCACCGACGATCCAGTCCCCAGGGCGCACCTTGACCTGGCTGGTCAGGGTGCCGGGCATGCCGATCGGGACATTCACGGCGACCTGGCTCCAGCGCTGGGCCGACTCGATGGGGGACGTGCCGCGCGCGCAGACGGTGTAGTCGGGAATGACCTCCAGGCCGCGCTTATCGCGGATGTAGCCGTCGATGACGATGCCCGTGGCCCCGCTCTGCTTGAGCCCCCAACTGGTCATCTCGCCGAACTTTCCGGTAAAGGGCTCGCCACCGCCATCGATGACGATGACGCAACCAGGGAACATCAGCTCGTGCAACATCGGTCCGTGGGTCTTACCCTCGGCCTTGGCCTTCTCCCAGTCGGCCTTCATCTCCTCGCGCGAGCGGGGATCGCGGGCCCCGCGTACGGTGATCGCCATACCCGCAAGGTGCTGGTTAGGGAAGAGTGGACGGATGCCAAGGTCGATACACTGGTTGGGGTATCCCATTGGATCCAGGGTGTCGTAGAGGTTGGCTACGCGGATCTTGTTCCAGCGAGCCTGCAGTTCCAGAACCGTCGGTTGCTGCTTATTTTCAGACATTGTTGCCTCCTAGGGGCATGGGAAGGGTGGATGGAACCTGAAGACGCTAGTGACCGGCGAACTCAGCGTTTGCCCGCTCCAGAAGCGCCTTCATATAGCCAATCGAGAAAGCGGTGCCGATGCGATGGTCGTTGGCCATCATGGGGATGTGGTCGGCGATCGCGACGCCGTCGAAGTTGATCTCGCGCATCGCCCGCATAATCTGGTACATATCCATGTAACCGTCGTCGAGGAAGGTCTCGACGAAGTAGGGTAGGGGTTGACTGACGTTACGGAAATGGACCTTGAAGAGCTTGTTGCGCTCGCCGAAGTACTTGATCGTTTCCAGTGTGTCCTTGCCCATCCAGGCGCCTCCCTCGAGCCAGCAGCCGACGCAGAGGCAGAGCCCAACATTGGGGCTATCAGCCATCTCCATCGCACGCTTGTAGCCCTCGAAGCTGCCAAAGATGCAGCGGGGGATGCCACCGAGCTCGGGAACAGGGGGATCGTCAGGATGGATGCCGATCTTGACGCCAGCTTCCTCGGCAACGGGAACGACCTGGCGGATGAAGTACTCGAAGTTGTCCCAGATCTCATCCTCGGAATAGGTGCGACCATGGCTGAGCGGGGTTTTGTAGATGGTGCCGGCCCAATGGCCCTCGGTAGCCTTCTCAAGGTTGAAAGCGCGTGCAGAGGCGCCGCCGCGCGTGGCTTCGCGCTCGGTGGACCAGATGCCATTGGCCATATGCGCGTAGGTGGTGTAGGGAATTCCCGCTTTGCCGAGATTGCGGAGGTGCTGCTTGTACTCCTCGATCTTGGCATCGCGGTTCTCCAGACCTAGCGTGATATCGGGCTGGTTGTGGACCGAGCTCGAGCCGAAGCCATAGACCGTCAGTCCAGCCCGGGCGAAGAGCTCACGGCGGCTGGCATAGTACTCATAGCTGGCGTGCTCGCCGTCGGTCCAGAGGACGACAAAGTCAACGCCCATCTGCTTGATGAACGCGAGGTCATCCTCCGAAGGTTCGGGGCGGATCTGCGCGGCGATCTTGATGCCTGGTGGGATGTCGGGTCGATCGATGAACACTGAGTTACCTCCTTGTTGGGTGCCGTGTGTCCGGCGGACGTGGGACGCAGGTATTGGATGCTGGAAGGTCACTCCCTATAGGCACACCCCCTGTTGGTGCTATGGGCGAACAGATGCACGTCACTACTCCACGTTGACCGTCGTAGACGTGATGACATCTCTGAGGAGCTCAAGATACTCCAGGCCGAACTCCTGACTCGGCTCGATAGAGGTATCCTCATGCCACTCATTCCACGAGGTGATCATCACCAATCGTGTCCGACCAGAGGCAAGAGCCAACGCATCCGACAGTTGCGCTGAGAAGAGCTCGGCGCTGCGGGGAATGATCGGGTGTGCTGCCTCTGGACGGACTGCAGTGTCGTCGAAGCCGGGGATGACGTTGGGCACAAAGGCAACGCCGTGTTGGTCTGCGGCCTCGGCCCAGAGCGCATAGCGCGCACGAACCCTGCTGGCGAAGTTGTCCCCGATGCCCGAGATAGACCTATGCATATTGTAGGCGGTCACGCCATCGAAGGGAGCCATCCGCGAAGGGAGAGGGGCCTGCCAGTAGACCTCATCGCCGATGAGGAACGGGTCCGCGCCGGTCTCCGCTGCGAGAACTTCACGTACGTGGGTGATCGCTCCCAGCACATCGCCGGAAAAAGCTCTGGTCAGGTAGATGAAGACGACCGGTCGTCCGTCAACCCGCAGGTAGTTCGGGTGGTCGAAGTAGGTGGTCGCGAGGTAGCCAAAGTCGCTGGAAAGCTGTTGAATGGCGTCATCATCGAGCAGGATCCTATCGCCCACCATGCCCAACAGTGCGGGTGCTTCATATAGGATCGAGAAGCGGAAGTGCGAATCGGTGAGCGCCTGGAGGAAGGGGCCGCTTGTGACGCGGTCCTCAAAGCTGTCGCGGCCCCACCAGCTTGCGGCGAAGAAATCGACGCCATAGTCCAAAGCCCATGCGATCTGCTGGCGGATGACGCCGGGATCAGCCGAGTCATATTCGCCAAGGTAAGGCGTTCCACGGTAGCCCTCACGCCAGTGACGCCCGTCGGCACCGTACCATGGATACCAGTAAGCACCAACCAAGGCTGAGGAGTCGGGGGAAGCGGCTGGTACCATATCATCCACAGTCGGCATCTCCGGACGCTGGCAGGCTGTGAGGACAAGCAGTACCGCAAGGGCGGCGAGGATTGCTCGGGACAGTCGCACGATCTCTGGAAGCCTCCTTCAAAGCGCGCACGGTGTTGATTATGGCACTGCACGTGTGATCGTCAACACAATGCACAGGGGTATACTCGGACCGGAGGTGGTCCATGAAAATCACGAAGCTTGAGACGATCTTCGTCAAACCACGGTGGCTGTTTCTCAAGGTTCACACGGATGAGGGGATTGTGGGGCTGGGAGAGCCCGTGGTCGAGGGGCGCGCGCAGACGGTGGCGGCAGCCGTGCACGAGATCGGGCGCTACCTGATCGGGCAGGACCCGCGACGCATCGAGCATCACTGGCAAGCAATCTACCGTGGGCAGTTCTACCGCGGCGGCCCGGTTCTCAGTAGCGCGATCTCGGGTGTTGAGCAGGCGCTGTGGGACATCACCGGGAAGTGGTTAGGTGTGCCGGTGTACCAGTTGCTCGGCGGTGCCACACGGGATAGGATTCGCATGTATGGGTGGCTGGGGGGCGAGACATACGGCGACTACATTGAGAGCGCCAAGGTGAGTGCGACACAGGGATTCACGGCGTTGAAGATGGGTATCCTGGGGGCGGTCAACATCGTCGACACACCAGCGGTCGTGGATGCCAATGTCGAGCGGTTTGCCGGCATCCGCGAAGCCGTGGGCAAGGACGTGGACGTGGGCATTGACTTCCACGGACGGGTGAGCCCGGCTATGGCGGTTCGACTGGCGCGGGCATTGGAGCCCTACAGCCCGATGTTCATTGAAGAGCCCGTGCTACCCGACAACGTCGACGTGATGGTGACGGTGGCGCGCAGCACAACGATTCCGATCGCAACCGGTGAGCGGCTGTTCACCAAGTGGGGGTTCCGTGAGGTGCTGGAGAAGCAGGCCGCAACCGTCTTGCAGCCGGACCTTTCTCACGCCGGTGGAATCCTGGAGTGCAAGAAGATCGCGGCGATGGGGGAGACCTATTTCGCTGCCGTCGCACCGCACTGTCCCCTGGGGCCCATTGCGTTAGCGTCATGCTTGCAGCTTGATGCCTGCATCCCGAACTTCCTGGCACAGGAGCACGTGACCCTGGGCGAAGGGTATCTGAAGGAACCGTTCGTTATCAAAGACGGCTACATCGACCTGCCCTCCAAGCCTGGATTGGGGATCGAGTTGGACGAGGAGGCGCTCGTCGACAAGCGCGATGACGGATCCTGGGAAACGCCGAGGTTGTGGCATAAGGATGGCTCAGTGGCGGACTGGTAGGAGCGGCTTCGGGCCAGGTCATTGGGGATCGGGGATGGGTCAGAGATCAAGGCGAGAGGTGAGAGAGGCTATGAGCCAAGCACTGCTGAAGTGGGATATCACGAAGGATGACCTGAGCGGATTGGCGGGGAAGGGGCCTGCGTTCGTGACGTTTGGGGAGACGATGGTCCGCGACACGCCCGCGGACAACGAGAGGCCGGAGCGGACGCGTACGGTGCACCTGTCGATGGCAGGCAGCGAGTTCACATTGGCGATGGGCCTGTCACGTTTCGGGATCCCATCGAGCTACATCACGCGCGTGCCCGCCAATCCCTATGGGACCATGCTGCGGAACATCGCGCGCGAGAACGGAATCTGTACCGATCATATCGTCTGGGCGCCGAAGACGGAACCGATCGGGCGCTTCATCTATGAGGTGGGTAGGACGCCACGGAAGGACACGGGAATCTACCAGCGCGCCTATTCCGCGGCATCACGCCTCGATGCTGGGATGGTCGCCTGGGAGGCTGCGCTCAAGGACTGCAGGCTGTTTCACACGTCGGGGATCACCTTCGGGCTGTCGACCCACAGTGGTTACGCGCGGAACTACCTACTTGCAGCCTTTGAAGAGGCGATTCAACACAAGCCCGCAGACTGCCTGGTGGGACTGGACTTCAACTACCGGGCGACGCTCTGGAACGTCGAGCAGGCACGGGCGGTGATGACACCAATCCTGGCGGACCACGTTGATGTGCTGATCACGTCGATCGAAGATATGGCGCTTCTCTACGGGCTGGACTGTGGCCAGTACTCGGCCAAGCAGATCGTGGATGGTGACATCGGCCATCTGGAGGATGACGATGTCCTGGCCTTTGCCGAGGCGGTCCACAAGCGGTTCAATACGAAGATCGTGGCGATCACGATCCGCTATCCGGACTCCTTCGAACAGCACCGTTGGGAGTCTGCTGCGGCTGATGCCGAGGGGGCGTTCTTCCGGTCGCCTGGGGTGAAGCCGATCACGCTATGGGATCGCCTGGGCGGAGGAGACACGTGGAATGCGGGCTTCTACTACGGGCTGCTCACCGCAGGGTTCGATGGTACGGGGATCGAGAAGGGTGTACTTGTGGGCGACGCGATGACCCGCATCAAGCAGACGCTGATGTTCGACCTGCCAATTGTGAACAAAGATGAGGTGCAGGCGCTGATGAAGGCGGACGTGCTGGGCGGAGGCAAGAGGACCGCGAGGTAGGGATCTGAGATGTGGTCCTGGCCGTTGGCCAGGGGAGACACCTGGGGCGGAGCGAGATGGGAGCCCCTCCATACGACCCTGATGATGGTATGAGTTGGAGGTAGAGACAGGGATGAACAGAACAGAGAAGCTGGAGCTGATCCGGTCGACGGGCGTGATCGCGATCATGCGGGCAAACAGCAGCGACCAGTTGATTGCGGCAGCCGACGCGATCAGTGCCGGCGGTGTGCGCGTCATTGAGGTGACGATGACAACACCGGGCGCGCTGGGTGTCATCGAGGAGGCAACCGCACGCTATGGGGATAGCGTCCTGTTTGGTGCCGGGTCGGTGCTGGACGTCGAGACGGCGCGCGCGGCTATCCTGGCGGGTGCTGGTTTCGTCGTGGCGCCTACGTTGAAGGTTGGGGTGATCGAGCTGTGTAACCGCTACAGCATCCCGGCAATGCCAGGGATCTTCACACCAACGGAGGCCCTCACGGCGTGGGAGGCGGGGGCCGCGATGGTGAAACTGTTCCCGGCGAGTATTGGCGGCCCCGATCTGATCAAGGCCATCATGGCACCGCTCCCGCAATTGGAGATTGTGCCCGTTGGCGGGGTCGATCTCACGACGGCGGCGGATTTCATCCGCGCCGGGTCAGCGGCGCTCGGCGTCGGTAGCAGTCTGGTGAGCCAGAAGCTGCTGGACATGGGAGATATGGGTGAGCTGACGCGGCGGGCAGAGGCGTTCATCGCAGCGGTGAAAGCGGGACGGGGAAAGTAAGCCCGACTGCCTATCGCTCGTGGTTCTGCGACCGCTGGCTGAGGCATCAGAGCGACTGAAGCCGAACCTACTTATCGCAGCCATCAGCTAAACCAAGGTCTAGAGATGCCGGGGTTGCAGACGCCAAGACGCCTGCAGAGCCCCGGCATCTTGCTGCAACGCTTTGAGAACCGGACCATCTCTTGTCGAGCTGGCGATAGGCCGGCGCCCCGGCATCGCAGATGCGCTGGAGGCGCTAGGTCCGCCCGATGCGACGCAAGATGCGCTCGACTCGCACAGGATCGCGGGCAAGTTCGTGCGTCATGTATCGGCCAGCCTGAATGAGATATCGTAGGTCGTCAGGTTCGCGGAGTGCTGACGCGCGCAAGAGGGTCGCTGGGATCAGCTCATCGGTAGGGATGTCGCGGTTGTCAAGCAGGGCCCGCATGAACTCGGGAGAAGCCGTGATCTCCCTCACCTCAGCATCGGGACAGACGGCAATCTGATGAAGGATCATGGGGGGCTGGGGCGGGAACCCGTAGACGTACGCTCCTGCTGCCCTATAGCGGTACCCAATCGCGGCCACGGAGATCTCCACAGGGACCACACGGTTCTCGCGCTGGTCCCGGATGATCTCGTCAGACCGGGGATCGCCCGGGAAGACGGTGGTGGCCAGATTGCGCAGAAACGGGTCGTCCTGAAGGCGGATGTCGTAGACAAGGCCTACCAGTTCGGCGGTGTCCTGTTGGATGGGCGCCCGTACAAAGGTACCAAAGGTTGGCACCTCCGGGGCGGGGATGCGCGAAGCCACAACGAAGCCGCGGATGTCAGCGCGAAGGACGTTGCCAATGGCAATGGTGCGATTGTCGGAAGGCATAGACACTCCTTGGTGCTATCGCTTGCCCAACAGGGCCTTCTGGCGGGCCTTGTTGGATGGCAGGGCCACGATGCCCAGCTCGAAGAGCTGACTCTGGATGGCTTGCTCCAGCGCGACCTTGTCCTGTGTGGTGACGAGTGCCTCTTCGTGGGCTCGAGCAAGGACATAGGGGTAGCCGTTGAGCGCGGATGCCTGATGCCAGAGCATGCCGTGGAGCGCAGCCGTGACAGTGGCATGCGCAGCGGCCCAGGCTGGTACCTCGACGCGCGCAATAGCGCGATCATCGTGGCTACCGAGCGCTACGTAGCAGAACCAGATCTCTTGCCCGGCTGCAGCGTGGTGCTGGTTGGCTGCCGTCCGCCGGGTGAACCAGGGTGTTCGCTGACCGGGGGACAGAATCTGGGACAGGAATTGCTCGTCGGTCAAGCGGCCCAGTGGCGTTTCGTCACTGCGTTGCAGCAGTTCCTCGGGCTGTAGCTGGCTAGCCTGGAGTAGCTCGAGCAACGGTCGCCCGCCCGG
>JAXDDP010000233.1:0-4454 GCA_034676785.1 Anaerolineae bacterium
CGAGATCAAAGACTTGCGTGTGGACTTCGAAGTTCGAGATGGCACGATCCACGGCGTGGATGGCGTCACCTATACCGTGAACCTCGGCGAGACCCTGGGCGTCATCGGCGAGAGCGGCTGCGGAAAATCGGTTACGGCCAAGGCCGCGATGCAGATGGTCCCCAAGCCCGGCAAGATCACCCAGGGGGAGATCCTCTACCACCGGCGGAGCAAATTCGACCCAGACAAGCCCGCGGAGATCGTCAATATCACAAACCTCGATCCCGACGGCGAGACGATCCGTACCATCCGCGGTGGCGAGTTCGCCATGATCTTTCAGGAGCCCATGAGTTCGCTGACGCCGGTATACACTACCGGCACGCTGATCGGCGAGGCGCTGAACCTTCACCGTCTGGTTCCGATGACGGTGGGGGAACAGATGACCCAGAAGATCACCAAGTACCGTCCCGTAACCAAGGAAGAGGCGCGCGAGATCGCCATCGAGATGCTCCAGAAGGTGGGAATTCCGAAACCAAAGGAGCGCGTGGATGCGTACCCGCATCAGCTCTCCGGTGGTCAGCGCCAACGTGTGATGATCGCCATCGCCCTCTCGTGCGAACCGTTCATGTTGATCGCAGACGAGCCAACGACGGCGCTGGACGTCTCGATCGAGGCACAGCTCCTGGACCTGATGCGTGAGCTGCAGGAGAACACGGATATGGCGATCATGTTTATCACCCACAACCTGGGCGTGGTCGCGGAAATGTCCAAGGACATCTGCGTGATGTATATGGGCAAGCAGGTAGAGCAGTCATCTACCGTGAGAGTCTTCTACGAGCCCAAGCATCCCTATACCCGCGCACTGCTCCAATCGATTCCCAAGGTGGGCAAGCGTAGCAGTGATCGCCTGGCATCGATCAAGGGCATGGTCCCGGATCCCTTCCATCTGCCGACCGGCTGCGTCTTTCACCCCCGTTGCCCCGAGTTTATGCCCGGCAAGTGCGACCGGATCGTGCCCAACTACGTCGAGGCGGAGCCCGGGCACTGGGTGCGCTGCTTGCTGTACGAGAACGTATAGGAGGTAGGACCAACATGGCTGAGCGCATAACAACCAGAGACGACACGATCCTGCTGGATGTCAGGGGCCTCAAGAAATGGTTCCCGATCCAGAAGGGGCTGCTGAAGAAAGTCGTTGGCAATGTGAAAGCCGTGGATGATGTCAACTTCTACCTCCGCGATGGCGAGACATTGGGCCTGGTCGGCGAGAGCGGTTGCGGCAAGACCACGGCAAGCCGCACGGTGATACGGCTCTATGACCCCACGGCTGGCTCCGCTACGTACAGGACAGCTCTCTTCTCCGCAAATAGTAAGGAAGAGAGAGTCAATCTGTTCGATCTGACGAAGGAGCAAATGACGCGGGTCCGCCGCGAGATCTCGATGGTCTTCCAGGATCCCGTCAACTCGCTGAACCCACGCATGTCGGTCTTCGATATCGTCTCCGAGCCGATGGTGATCCACGGGATGCCCAGGGGACCCGAGATGGAGGAATCCGTCATCAGGCTTCTGGAACGGGTGGGCCTGCGCCGGGAACACATACGGCGCTACCCGCACGAGTTCTCGGGTGGGCAACGTCAGCGCATCGGCATCGCGCGCGCGTTGTCACTAAATCCCAAGATCATCTTCTGCGATGAGCCGGTCTCGGCCCTGGACGTCTCGATTCAGGCGCAGACACTTAACCTGCTCCAGGACCTGCAGAAGGACTTCAACCTTGCCTATGTCTTCGTCGCGCACGACCTGAGCGTGGTCCAGCACATCTCGGACCGGGTAGCCGTGATGTACGTGGGTAAGATCGCGGAAACGGCGAGTTCAGACGACCTGTACAATGAGCCGCTTCATCCCTATACAGAGGCTCTGATGTCCTCAGTGCCGAAACCCGATCCGTTGTACAAGTCCACCCGCATCATCATGCAGGGAGATATCGCTGATCCCTCCAATCCCCCCAGCGGCTGCTACTTCCATCCACGGTGCCGCTACGCCAAGGACATCTGCAGCCAGCAGACGCCCGAGTACCGGGAACTGAAACCGGACCATTGGGTGGCCTGCCATCGCGCTGAGGAGCTGAAGCTTCAGGGAGTGTGACCTTGGGGAGCGAAAGGAAGGGACGCCGAGCGTCGTTCGAGGCGGACGGGTTTAACTCAGCGCGGAGGTATGCTATGGCCGAGATCGAATCGATTGTCAAGGTGCTGGAGCGGACACAGCTCTTTCGAGGGCTGAGGCGTCGCCAACTTGAAGGGATTGCAGGGCGATTCGTCGAACGCGAATACGCCGGGGGCGACACCGTCGTCACCCAAGGGCAAGGGGGCGAAGGTTTCTTCATCATCGTCACGGGCACTGCAGAAGCGATCTACAAACGTGCAGATGGTTCGGATGTGACGCTCAACGACTTCGGGCCTGGTGACTTTTTCGGCGAGCTCGCAGTGCTCACCGATGCCCTTCGCACGGCATCGGTTGTAGCCACGAGCGCCCTGCACTGCATCGTGCTGACGCGTTGGGATCTGATGGGGCTACTGCGATCGGATCCCGACATGGCCATTGCGGTGCTGCAGCAGTTGGCATCCCGCTTCAGCCAGACGTTGTCACGCATGTAGGAACTGGGCCTCACACCACGAGGCGCAGGTCGAGGCTGTATGGCGACAATCAAGGGCGCGGGGCGAAGGCCCCGCGCCTGCTGTTGGCTAGACCGGTTCCGCACGGAGCCGGAAGGCTATCCCTATCCAGAGAGGAGGTGCACTGTGGCGGGAGATCAAACCCACCTATGGTGGCAAAAGGGCGTTATCTACCAGATCTATCCAAGGTCCTATCAGGACAGCAATGGGGATGGCATCGGTGACCTGCCGGGCATCGCCAAGCGTCTCGACTACATCCAGCAGCTGAACGTCGACGCGGTCTGGCTCTCTCCCATCTATCCCTCTCCCATGCACGACTTCGGTTACGATGTCGCCGACTACGTGGGCATCCACCCCATGTTCGGCACGATGGAAGACTTCGACCGGCTGCTGGCCGAAATCCATGGACGCGGTATGAAGTTAATCCTCGACCTGGTGCCCAACCACACGTCTCACGAACATCCATGGTTCATCGAAAGCAGGAGCAGTCGAGAGAACCCGAAACGCGATTGGTACATCTGGCGTGACCCGGCACCGGAAGGAGGCCCGCCCAACAACTGGCAGAGCTTCTTCGGTGGCCCTGCATGGACGCTCGATGCAGCGACCGGGCAGTACTACCTCCACCAGTTCCTATCCCAACAGCCCGAACTCAACTATCGCAATCCGGAGGTACGTTATGCCCTGCGCGAGACGATGCGCTTCTGGCTCGACAAGGGCGTGGACGGGTTCCGGATCGACGTCATCTGGCTGATGATCAAGGATGAGGAGCTCCGGGACAATCCGCCCAACCCCGACTGGGACGGGAAGAACCCGCATGACAGCCAACTCCACCGCTACAGCGCCGACAGGCCAGAGGTCCACGACCTCATCCGTGAGATGCGGCAGGTGCTGGACGCCTATCACGAGCGCATGATGGTGGGTGAGATCTACCTGCCCAACGAGGATCTCGTTACCTACTATGGCAGGGACCTCGACGAGTGCCACCTGCCATTTAACTTCAGACTGATTCTCACCCCGTGGAATGCCCGGGCCGTGCGACGTGTCATCGAGGAGTATGAGGCCGCCCTCCCCGAGGGGGCCTGGCCCAACTGGGTGTTGGGCAACCACGACCAACACCGCGTGGCGACCCGTGTGGGTCCGGACCAGGCGCGCGTCGCCCAGATGCTGCTCCTGACCCTGCGTGGCACGCCCACGTGCTACTATGGCGACGAGCTCGGGATGGAGAATGTCACGATTCCGCCCGACCGCATTCAGGACCCCCCGGCACTGAACCAACCGGAGATCGCCCACATCGTGGGGCGCGATCCGGAGCGCACGCCTATGCAGTGGGATGCCACGCCGAATGCGGGATTCGCGGATGCCGGCGTTAACCCGTGGCTTCCGGTGGCGGATGACTATGGCGCGCGGAACGTCGCGGTCCAGTCGCAGGATTCGGCGTCCATGCTCACGCTCTATCGCCGTCTCGTGGCCCTGCGCCGCGACACGCCGGCGCTGTATCGCGGGCGCTATGTCTCCGCAGAGGGCGCCCCAGAGGATTGCCTCGTCTATCGTCGGGAAGATGGGGAGCAGAAGCTACTGATCGCGCTCAACTTCTCAGACTCACCGCAGGCCATCGCCATGCCCGATGCAGAGACAGCGACAATCGTGCTCAGCACCCATCTCGATCGCAGTGGGCCGGCGGGTGGCTCTATGCTGCACCTTCGCCCCAATGAGGGCGTCATCCTGGAAGCCTGATACAGATGATCGGGGCCGGGCGAAACCCGCCCGGCCCTGCCCCAGGGGTCAGCGAAGTTGGTTCGTCGTAACCAC
>JAXDDP010000235.1:0-21176 GCA_034676785.1 Anaerolineae bacterium
CGGCGCCCCGCTTCATCTACGTCAGTGTCGCGGGTGCTGACTAGCCGTTCGTTATCGCAGCTTGCGCCGCCGCGAGGCGAGCGATCGGTACGCGGTACGGCGAGCAGCTCACATAGTCCAGGCCAACACGATGGCAGAAGTCAATCGACTTCGGGTCACCACCGTGCTCGCCGCAGATACCGATCTCGAGATCGGGGTTCGCAGCGCGACCTTCCTTGACACACAACTCCACAAGCCGGCCAACACCCTCCTGATCCAGGGTCTGGAAGGGGTTCTCGGGCAGGATGCCCCGATCGACGTACTGCAGAAGGAATTTGCCCTCGGCGTCGTCACGGCTGTAGCCATATGTCATCTGCGTCAGGTCATTCGTTCCGAAGGAGAAGAACTGTGCATGCTTGGCGATCTCGCCAGCCACGAGCGCTGCGCGAGGAACCTCGATCATGGTGCCAAACATAGCCGGCACCTCGATGCCCTCCTCTTGCATAACTTCCTGTGCTACAGCCTCAAGCTTCTCGCGCTCCAGCGTTAGCTCCTTGACCACACCAACCAGCGGGATCATCACCTCTGGGTGTACCCCAATCCCTCGCTTGGCGCAGCGGCAGGCGGCCTGGAAGTAGGCCCGCGTCTGCATCTCCGTGAGGCCCTTGTACATAATGCCGGCTCGGCAACCGCGCAGGCCCATCATCGGGTTGGTCTCCCACATCGACTCCACGATGCGGAGCATCTTCTCAACCTGATCCAACTTGGTACGCAGCGCATCGAGCTCGTCGAACGTCTTCGTGCTTGTGAGAGCCTCGAGCTTCAGATTGTACATCTCATGGGTCAGCTCCTCCCGGTTGGGAAGGAACTCGTGCATTGGCGGATCGATCAGGCGCATGATCACCGGCTTGCCATCCATCGCTTCGAAGACACCTTCGAAGTCCTGTTCCTGAATCGGCAACATGTCATTCAGGGCGACCTGGCGTTCCTCATCGGTCTCAGCAATGATCATCCGCACCACGGCATCGCGAGCCCGCGGGTCAAAGAACATATGCTCAGTACGGCACAGGCCAATGCCCTCGGCGCCGAAGGCCACGGCACGTTGCGCATCAACGGGGAGATCCGCATTCGTGCGAACGCCCAGAGTGCGCACCTCATCAGCCCAGCTCAAGAGCGTGATCAGGTCCTTCTGTTCCTCGTACCGGCTTGCCACCATAGGCACAGCGCCTCTGAACACCTCGCCCGTGTAGCCATCGATCGAGATAACATCGCCTTCCTTGACGACGCTGCCGTCCGGTGCAGTGAACTGGCGACGTGCCGGGTCGACCGAAATCTCACCACAGCCAGCGACACAAGGGAGGTTGTTGCCACGCGCAACCACCGCGGCGTGAGAAGTTGCTCCACCCTTCTGGGTCAACACGCCCTTCGAAACCATCATCCCAGGGACATCGTCGGGCGCAGTCTCGGGCCGCACCAGGACAACATCCACACCCGTGCCAGCTATCTCGATGGCGCGATGAGCATCAAACACTGCCTGACCAACTGCAGCACCAGGCGATGCATTCAGGCCGCGCGCAATCACAGCCTTCTTGCCAGCCGGATCAAACGCCGGGCGCAGCAACTGCTCGACGTGCGCCGGGGTCACGCGCATCAGCGCTTCCTTCTTGGAAATGACGCCTTCGTTCGCGAGATCAACAGCGATCTTGACATGAGCAGCAGCCGTGCGCTTGCCCGAACGCGTCTGAAGCATCCAGAGCTTGCCGCGCTCAATCGTGAACTCCATATCCTGCATATCACGATAGCTGTGCTCGAGCATCTTCACGATCTCGAGGAACTGCTTGTAGCTCTCCGGCATAGCCTCTTCTAGGCTCGGATAGCGTGCCGCGCGTACTTCCTCGGACACACCCTGACGCTTAGCCCACTCGCGGGAGCCAGGTAGGCTGATCTGCTGTGGCGTGCGGATACCTGCAACGACATCCTCGCCCTGAGCATTGATCAGGAACTCACCATAGAGGTAGTCGTGTGCGCCCGAGCTCGGGCTACGGCTAAACGCAACGCCGGTGGCCGAATCGCTGCCCATGTTGCCGAACACCATCGTGCAGACGTTGACCGCGGTACCCCAATGGTGCGGGATACCCTCGTGCTCACGATATGCAACGGCGCGCGCGCCATTCCAGGAATCGAACACGGCCTTGATGGCCAGGTCAAGCTGCTTGTAGGGATCCGTAGGGAATGGTTCACCAAAGCGCTTCTGGTACATTCGCTTGTACTCGTCAACGAGGAGCTTGAGCCCGGCGAGGCTCACGTCGGTATCGAGTTCGACACCCTCCTTCGCCTTGAGCGCATCCAGCTTCTCCTCGAAGTAATGGCGACTGTAGCCCATCACGATGTCGGAGAACATCGTGATGAATCGACGATAGGCGTCGTACGAGAACCACTCATTGCCTGTGAGGTTGGCGAGCGCAGCCCGCGTGTCATCGTTCAGGCCCAGGTTGAGCACCGTGTCCATCATACCGGGCATCGACATGCGCCCACCCGAGCGAACCGACACGAGGAGCGGGTTGCGGGAATCCCCGAACTTCTTCTCAGTCTGCGCCTCGATGTCCGTCATCGCCTCAAGCGTCTGCTCCCAGAGACCGTCGGGGAACTTCCCGCTCTCCATATAGGCGACACACGCTTCAGTGGTGATGGTGAAACTGGGCGGGACAGGAGCACCCGCCGCCGTCATATCAACCAAGCCTTCGCCCTTGCCACCGAGAATAGCCTTCATCTCGGCGAGATCGGGCTCGTGGCCCAGTACCTCGGCCAGAGCCTGCTTGCCGTTGCGCGCCAAAAACACCCACTTCTTCGTCATACCTTATCCTCCGAACCTTTGCTAGAGTGTCGTCCGTTCAAGTATACAATAAAGGGAGCAGTGCGCAAGGAAGACCGATGCCCATACGCTCACGGAAGGCTCGCCTGCGCTTCACTGGCGATGACTCGCCGCTGTAGCACATACCAGTCGGCCACGGTCAGAAAGCGGTCACCCGAACTCATCAACGGCCCAATCTGCCCGCCATTGACGCGTGCATCCACTGCATAGGTATACACAGGGATATACAGCGGGAGTGCCGGCACCTCGCGCATAAAGGCCTGCTGGTACTGAGCGTAGAGAGCCATCCGCTCGTCACGCCTTGCCGTGATCCGCGCGCGCTCGATGAGCTCACTGATCTCGCGGTTGGCGTACCCGGCGTAGTTCTGCCCCTGACCAGGAAGCGCCTGTGTTTCGTGCCACAACGGATAGGGATCGGGGTCGCCCGACATGATCAGCCGGGCCAACGCCGCTTCGTAAGTGCGGGAGTCCAGCACACCGGTTAGCGCCAGCGAGGGCACTGTCTCTACCGTTACTGACACGCCGAGCGTCTGCCACTGCATGGCGACTGCCTCGCCCACGGCGCGATCAACTGAATCGTTCGACACGACCAGGCTGAAGGCCAAGGGAATTCCCTCAGCGTTCCTAAGAGTTCCAGTCACGCCATCGCGGCGCCATCCTGCCTCGGACATCAGTGCGAGTGCGCGATCCTGATCGTATCCATAGAGCGGCACCCCACTCGTCGAGTATGCCCACGTTCCCGGAATGAGCGGGGTCTCTGGCAACAGGGCCTGGCCTAACAACACGCCATCCACCAGCTGCTGCCTATCGAGCCCGTACATGAGGGCTTGGCGTACCTGCACGTCACCAAACGGAAGCGTGTCGGTGACCAGTTGATTCAGATAGATGATAGCCATCTCGGCGGTCGGAGCCGAATACAAGCGTAGGCCAGGCTCGGACCAAGCCTCAGCGAGAAGCTCAACCGGAATTCGCGACACCCCCTCAACAGTCCCATCCTGATAGGCCTCGAATGCCGCACGATACGAAGGATAGAACCGCAGGATCACGTTCTCGAGATAGCCGCTGCGACCGTAATAGCGAGGAAAGCGCCGCAGTGTGATCGCCGCGATGTGGCCCTCCCCTAGCTCAACATCGGTCAGGCGGAACGGCCCCGTCCCAATGGGTTCGCGGTTGAACGTCAGCTGCGGGAGCTCCGCAGCTCCCACATTAGCCAGGCGATGCTCGGGCAGAATGCCAACCGTCGTGTAGTCGAGGAAGGGAGCGTACGGCTCAGTGAGGGCGAACTCAACCGAGAAATCATCAACCTTCCTGACAGACACCGACCGCCATAGCTCGCCAATGTCCGATGGCCCGGGGTAGTCTGGGTCCTGAAGAAGCCCAACGGTGAACAACACGTCGTCGGCCGTGAAGGGATACCCATCGTGCCACACGACGTTACGTCGAAGCTGAAAGGTGTAGGTTATCCCGTCGGCGCTGATCTCATAGCCCGTGGCCAGATCAGGCTCCACCTCACCGTTTGTAGCGAGCCGAGTGAGTCCGCTGAAAACGAAGGATACGACATCTCGATCTGCATCGCTGTAATAACTGAGCAGAGGGTTGAGCGACTGAGGATAGCCCCCAATGCTCTCCACGTACGTCCCGCCAGGTGCCGGACGGAACTCAGTCGTATACGTGGTAGCCATGTACATCAAGATGACCGCAGCCACCAAGAAGCCCACACCTACGAGCAGGACTTGCCAACCGATACGGCGAAACATTGGGGTTAGACTCAGCCTTGAGCAGTACAGCGAGGCGGCCCGCCAACACAAAGAAGGACGAAGCGGATGCCGAAGATGACCCGGCTCCCAGCACTCGTCCTTCTCACATCAGACACAAGCTAACCTACGACCAAGACGTTGATGATCGCCACCAGGAAGAAGGCCACTGACGTGCCCACGGTCAGGCGGAACAGAAGCAACTCAGGGCCACGGCGCTTCCGTATCAGGCTGGTCTGAGCCCCGCCGAATACGCCACCCATACCGCTACTACGTACCTCAAATAGCACCAGGACAACCAGCGCGATGCCCAAGATGATCTGCACAATGTTGAGATAAGTCTGCATGCTCTACGTTCCTCCGGAAACTCGTCTTCCAGGATTATAGCACCAGAGGGTTAGATGACAACGTCATCACACGAGGTCCTCGGCATCGATGCGGGCATAGAACAGAGGAAGTGCGGCCACAGGTTCCTGGGAGAACTGCAAGGCGCCATCGATACGCGCCTCAGCAACGAGGGATTCGTCCAGACTTCGAGCGTGAACAGTGAAGATCGGCTGGCCTGGCTCGACTCGGTCTCCCACCCGGACATGCATCACAACGCCCACGGAGTGGTCGATGGCCTGCCCTTTGACCTCACGCCCGCCCCCCAAGGCCACGACCGCCAACCCCACCTCATCGGCAGCGACCTGCGACAAGTAGCCTCCACGTGACGCCACGACTTGCCGCATGATGGGGGCAGATCCAAACAGCGATGGGTCGTCCACGTACCGCACGTCGCCTCCCTGCGCTGCGACCAACTCACGGAACTTGCGGAGTCCAGCACCACTGACCAAGGACTCCGTGGCAGCCTGCAGTCCCACGGTGAGATCAGAGGCTACGCCCCCGAGGCACAGCATCTCAGCGGCAATGGCCAGGCAGTGTTCAGCCAACGCCTTGGGGCCGCCACCACGGAGCACGTCGAGCGCTTCGATGACCTCCAAGCTGTTACCGACTGCGTGACCAAGCGGCTCACTCATATTGGAGATCCGGGCAACGACCTTCCTGCCGATGGCTCGCCCGATGCGCACCATCTCGACGGCCAGAGCGCGTGCTTCGCCAAGAGTACGCATAAAGGCACCGCTGCCAACCTTGACATCCAGCACAATGGCGTCGGCACCTGCAGCGATTTTCTTGCTCATGATCGAGCTCACGATGAGCGGCAGGCTAGGCACAGTTCCAGTGACATCACGCAAGGCGTACATCTTCGCGTCAGCGGGTGCCAGATTGACAGACTGTCCCGTCAAGACGACGCCGATGTTGCGCAACTGCTGTTTGAACTCGTCAACGGTCAGGTCGACGCGATACCCGGGAATCGACTCGAGTTTGTCCAGGGTGCCTCCAGAAAAGCCCAGTCCTCGCCCCGACATCTTGCCGACCGGGAGCCCCAGGGATGCAACGATCGGAGCGACGACCAGGCTCACCTTATCACCGATCCCGCCCGTTGAGTGCTTGTCAACGACGATAGGGGCAACATCACTCAGGTCGAGAATCTCACCCGACTCGGCCATGGCCAGGGTCAGATCCGTGACTTCCTCAGCGTCCATTCCCCGAAGAACGATCGCCATCAGAAGGGCAGATGCTTGGTAGTCCGGGATATCCCCACGTGTGTATCCATTCACGAAGGTAGCGATCTCGTCGCGCGACAGTCGATGTCCATCGCGCTTTGTCTCGATGATGTCGGTTATCCTCATGCCCCCCTACCCCTTTTGCCCCAATCAGCTCGCGGCATCGTCCGCATAGAACGCGATGCCAAGTGTGCCCGGCCCGGCGTGAGTCCCCACCACAGGCGTAAGTACGCGTGTCAGCATGCGTTCGGGCCGCAGCTCCTCCACAATCATCTCCTCAAACGCCTTGAGGTCATCGGGAGAAGTCGCGTGCATCACGGCAAGCTCTGTTGGCCGGCGCCCACCCAGCCGCTCCTGTGCAATCTCAATGATGCGCCTCAGAGACTTGCCGCGGCTACGCACCTTCTCGAGCGACTCGACGCGGCCGTGGCTCAGGGTAAGAACAGGCTTGAGGTTCAGCGCCGACCCAAGGAGTCGGGCGGCGCCACCGATCCGACCGCCCCGATGCAGATACTCCAGCGTATCAACCGCAAATAGCACGTGGGTGTGCTCATAGCACCATCGTGCTCGCTCAATCGTCGCCTCGATCGTCGCCCCTTCGCGCGCCGCGCGGTCAGCTACCAGAATCTGCAACCCGAGCCCCATCGAGACCGAACGCGAGTCGACCACCTCGATACGTAGATCAGGGCGCTGCTCCGCGAGGTATGCTTTTGCCTGTAGAGCCGATGCCATTGTGCCGCTCAAGTCTTCTGAGATGAAGATGCCCAACAGAGCCTTGACATTACCGCGGTCCGCCACCTGTTGGAAGAAGTCAGCAAACGCACCTGCAGAAGGCTGAGAGGTCTTTGGCAGCTCACGGCGCTCCTGCAGCCAGCGATAGAAGGTGTCCGCTTCGAGCGTCACACCATCAAGGTATGAGTCCTCACCCCAGTGCACGTTGAGCGGGATGACAGGAACCCCTAGCTCTTCGGCGGGTCCTGGCGACAGATTCGAGGTACTATCGGTAACGACAACGAAGCCGGCCATGTATGAGTCCTTTCTAGCAATGGGAAGAGATCATTTTGACTATCAACACGCAAGCCGAAGGAATGATATGGATTCTACCGTAACCCGAAGACGCGGCAACTCTCTGCTGTCTCAGCTGGAAGTTGACATTCCGGCGCAACGCGGTATAGTATTTGGTCGATCGTTATGCGTGAGGCCTCGCGTGTATCTGAGCGAGGCCTTTTTCGTCGCCAGACGTCCAATGTGATATACAGATGACTGACAGACAGCGTCCCGCGGTTCGATGGGACGGCTGAAGTGAATAGAGGAGCAAGTAACTGTGGCCAGGAAAGAAGCACCAATCGCTGACGTAAGGATTATCGGCATCTTTGCCCATGTTGACGCCGGCAAGACGACTACGTCTGAGGCGATTTTGTATCACACCGGTCGGATTCACCGGGCCGGAGAGATCGATGAGGGAAGCACGCAGCTCGACTGGATGGACCAAGAGCGCGAGCGTGGTATCACAATCATGTCAGCAGCGACAGCGTGTCACTGGCGCGACCATCGGATCAACCTGATCGATACGCCGGGGCACATTGACTTTACAGCTGAGGTGGTCAGGTCCATCCGCGTGATCGATGGTGCAGTGATGGTGATGTGCGGGGTCGGCGGTGTCGAGCCCCAGACGGAATCTGTCTGGAACCTCGCCAATCATGAGAAACTGGCCAGGTTGATCTACATCAACAAGCTGGACAGGGTTGGCTCTGATTTCGAACGTGTCGTTGATGAGATCCGCGATCGCCTTACAGCCCGTGCGACACCGATCCAGATCCCCATCGGTGGGGAGGATACGTTCCGCGGTATGGTCGACCTTCTATCCGAGCAAGCCCTCGTGTGGGATGGCACCCAGGACGCCTATGTCGTGGAACCCGTACCTACGGATATGATCGAGGCCGTGAGCGCCGCCAGGGAGGCACTCGTAGACCGCATATGTGAGACCGATGACACACTTCTCATGCAACGGCTGGAAGGCGAGTTGCCGGAGCAGGGTGCGCTCAAGGCCGCACTTCGAAATGCAACGATTGCGGGTGAGATTGTGCCAGTGCTCTGCGGCGTTTCAAAGCGACGCATTGGCATACAGCCGCTCCTGGATGCCGTGGTGGACTACCTCCCCTCCCCTCAAGATGTCGAGGTGGTCAAGGGGAGCAAGCCCGGAGAGGAGCACACCATCGTGGAGCGTCCCAGCACCTTTGACGCCCCCTTCTGTGCATCGGCGTTCAAGATCATGGTCGACCCATACGTGGGCCATCTCACCTGGGTCCGGGTATTCTCAGGGAAGCTCAGTGCCGGTGAATCCATCTACAATCCCCGAACGGGCGAGTCGGAGCGCGTGGGCAGAATCTACCGTATGCACGCCGATAGACGAGAACAGGCCGAGTGGATGGCCGCCAGCGACGTCGTCGCCCTCGTAGGTATGAAGTCGGCGATGACTGGGGACACTTTGTGCGACCCGGGCGACCCGGTCGTCCTGGAATCGTTCGACTTCCCGGAACCGGTCATCGCGGTGGCACTTGCGCCGGCATCGAACAACGAACGCGACAAGCTCCAGAACGCAGTGCGCCGGCTGTGTGACGAGGACCCGACGCTGCTGTGGAAAGTGTCGCCCGACACCGGTGAGCTAGTCCTTTCAGGAATGGGTGAGTTGCATCTCGAGATCGCCGTCGAGCGGCTCCGTCGTGAGTATGGGCTGGCGCCCAAGGTCAGCCTGCCTCAAGTCTCATACCGCGAGACTGTCCGCCGGCCCAGCCAGGTCGTGACGACCTACCGCAAGCAGTCAGGTGGGCACGGCCACTTTGCGCGCGTCGAGCTTCAGGTGGAACCTCTGGAAGACGGCGGAAACACCGTTGTCTTCGAGAATGAGACAACGGGAGCCAGCCTACCGCGTGAGTTTATCCGCCCCGTGGAGATGGGGATCCGCCGTACACTCGAGGAGGGCGTGATCGCTGGCTATCCGGTGACAAATATCAAGGTCACGCTTGTGGATGGGAGCTACCATGAGGTGGACTCATCAGCGATGGACTTTGAGATCGTTGGCAGTATGGCAGTCAAGGAAGCGATCCGCAAGGCGATGCCAGCACTCATGGAGCCTATCATGGATCTGGACATCAATGTGCCAGAAGAGCACCTTGGCGGGGTTGTCGCCGACGTTGGGCGCCGACGTGGGATGATGCACGACCTGCGCATTCGAGGTCACTATCGTACGATCGACGGTGAGGTACCCCTGGCCGAAGCGCGTGGGTATGCCACCGAACTGCGCAGCCTGACGCAAGGTCGGGGAACGTTCAGCTTGGCATTCAAACGCTACGAGGTGTTGCCCGAGGAAATCGCCGAGTCGATCATTGAGGCAAACCGTGAGCGCATCTCGCGACGGGCTGTCGCCTGACAAGTTGTCGATAGAGTCCTGGATCTGCTCTGTTTTGGAGACGTGATGGCAGCAGGTTCTCTCTCCGGGCCCAAGCGCTAGGTGGAACCTGCCTGAGCTGATCGCTAGCAATACCGAACCGGGTAGCTAAAAGATGATCATGGTGACGGAGTTACTCGCACCAGCACGCGATTACTCGTGCGGCGTCGCCGCGATTGATGCGGGTGCTGACGCAGTCTACATTGGCGCGCCAAGTTTCGGTGCCCGTGCAAAGGCGGGCAATGCCCTCGAGGACATTGCCCGCCTTGTGCACTACGCCCACCTCTACTGGGCCCGGGTCTATGTGACCGTCAATACGCTGCTCTACGACGCTGAGATCCCACAAGCCGTCGAACTGATCGAGGCACTCCATGCTCTGGGTGTCGATGGCGCCATCATCCAGGATGTGGGTCTGCTTGAGTGTGACCTGCCGCCGATCCCACTGATCGCCAGCACCCAGATGCACAACTTCACACCTGCCCGTGTGAAGTTCCTTGAGCAGATCGGCTTTCACAGAGCTATCCTCGCCCGCGAACTCACGCTATCCGAGATCCAAGCGATCCGCTCGGCAACAACAACCATCGAACTCGAATCCTTCGTGCATGGCGCACTGTGCGTGAGCTACAGTGGGCAGTGCGCTATGAGCTATGCCGTAGGCGGACGAAGTGGCAACCGGGGTGAGTGTGCCCAGCCCTGCCGCCGGCGCTACGATCTTGTCGACGGACAGGGCCACGTGCTCCAGCACAGCCGGCACCTTTTATCACTACGCGATATGAACCGCATCACTGACCTCGGCGCACTGCTCGACGCTGGCGTGAGTTCGTTCAAAATCGAGGGGCGACTCAAGGATGTGCCGTACGTGACCACCGTGGTGAGTGCATATCGACAGGCGCTAGACGATGCGCTCGCTGAGCGGGCCATCCCGGAGCGCTCACAGAGCCCTTCAGGACCGAAGCGTAGTTCCTCAGGCCAGAGCCGATTCATTCCGGTTCCTGACCTCGGCAAGGCATTTAACCGCGGGTTCACCCCATATTTCCTGCGGGGGCGAGGGGTATCTCCTGGCGCGACCAGGACGCCAAAGATGGTTGGCGAATACCTGGGCAGCGTCGTGGCTCTCTCACCCCGATCCTTTGTCGTCGAGAGCGATGCGGAGGTTAGCAACGGCGACGGGCTGGCGTTCTTCGGGCCATCGGACGAACTTACGGGCACTGTCGTCAATGGATCACGTCGCACGCACCGTGGGCTTGAGATCACGCCGAACTCGACTAACGGTGTCGTCGTCGGCCAATCGATCTATCGCAACCACGACCGTGCCTATGAAACGTCCATTGCGGCCAGCCCCCCGGTGCGTACCCTGAGCGTTCGGTTCGTGCTCGGAGAGACTGAGAAGGGGCTCCGCCTGCACGTCGAGGATGAGGACGGCACTGTAGCGTATGTCGATAGCGATGGAGTGCTGACGCCGGCGCAGAAACCCGATCAGGCTGAAGCAACAGCACGCCGACAACTGGCGCGGACGGGCGGAACGCAATATCGCTGCACGGAGGTTGAGCTCATGTGGTCGCAGCCCATTTTCGTGCCGGTCTCCAAGCTAAACGACCTGCGCCGTGCAGCGCTGGCAGAGCTCACCCGGGTGCGCGAGGCAAACCGACCCGTCAGATCAGGTAGAATCCTTCGAAATGAGGTCCCCTACCCCGAGCCGGTGCTTGACTATCGGGGCAATGCGCTCAATAGCCGTGCTGTCGCCTTCTATCGGCGTCACGGTGTGGTCCAGATCGAGCCCGCGGCAGAATCGGGACTCGATCTTCGTGGTAGACCAGTGATGTCGACACGCTACTGTATCAAGGACGAGCTAGGTTGGTGTCCACACCTTGAGGGTGCGCCGCGGCTGTCAGAGCCACTCTACCTTGTCGATGAGGCCGGGCACCGGTACCGGCTACACTTTCGCTGCTCTGACTACCCGGAACGTTGCGGCATGGATATCTCGTACTGATGGCGTGACACGTGAAGAGCCGGAGGCTGCCCCCTGGCCTCCGGCTCTTCAAAGGAGGAAATCTCACGTCGCGTGCGTTCCTGTTTCTATGATAATCATAGCACAATTCCCGGATTCTATCCTGACGCAAACCTGACGATTGCCTAACACATAATCGGCTTCGGAAGGCCGCTGGCACCATCTCACCCGCGCAGATCCCGATCGTTGGCCAGTTGCCCACATCCCTGTAGAATCAGCCCAGGCTACTACAGAAGCGACAGCATCTGGACAGAACCCAAGGAGGAAGCGCTATGCACTTCGAACACGTTGCACTAAATGTTCCCGATCCCAAAGCTATGGCCCAGTGGTATGTAGATCACTGCGCAATGCGCATTGTCCGCTACGCCGACGGACCCGCCGAGACGCACTTCGTTTCTGACGCCACTGGCCGCGTCATTCTGGAGCTATATGGGAATACCAAAGCCCCCGTGCCGGACTATGCCCGTCAGGACCCTCTCGTATTGCACATCGCGTTTGCCGTTGAGGATATGTCGGCTGCCAAGGCGCGCCTGATCGGCGCCGGCGCAACTGCCGTCTCGGACGAGACCCTTGCAGATGGTACCCGACTCGTGATGCTGCGGGATCCGTGGGGCGTTCCGCTCCAGTTAGCGCAGCGTGGCGTCCCGTTAGGCGCCTAGAACGACACGGCTGCGCCACTACAAGTGATTAGGGTGAGGTTCATTACATGACCATATTGGACCAGTTCCGGCTCAGCGGGCGCACAGCCCTGGTCACAGGATGTCGCCGCGGGATCGGGCGCGCCTTTGCGCAGGCGCTGGCTGAGGCCGGGGCGGACATTGTTGGTGTCAGCACGCATCTTGAGCCATCAGGAAGTGATGTTGAGGTTGACGTCCTATCGACGGGCAGAAGCTTCCGCAGTTACGCCTGCGACTTCAGGGACCGCTCCGCTGTCTACGCGCTGGTGGCGAAGGTGAAACAGGATGTCCCTCGCATCGACATCCTCGTCAACAACGCGGGCACCAACCGGCGCTCTCCGGCCGAGACCTTTCCCGACGACGCCTGGGATGAAGTAGTCGAAGTAGACCTCAACGCGCAGTTCATCCTCGCCCGGGAGTTCGGAACAGGTATGCTGGCGCGGGGCTACGGAAAGATCATCTTCACGGCCTCCCTGATGACCTTCCAGGGAGGCATCCTGATTCCGGCCTACGCGGCGGCCAAGGGAGGCATTGGACAGCTCACCAAGGCGTTGGCCAACGAGTGGGCCGCCCGTGGCGTGAATGTGAACGCGATCACGCCCGGGTACATAGCCACCGACCTCACGCAGCCACTGCGCGACGATGCAGTCCGCAATGAGGCGATCGAAAGCCGCATACCAGCAGGCCGCTGGGGATCCGTCGATGACTTGAAGGGCGCCGTAGTTTTCCTGGCCTCCGACGCCGCCGCATACGTCCACGGCGCAATCCTGGTCGTTGACGGTGGCTGGCTCGCTCGGTAGGTACCACCTCAGGCCCTGAGATGCGACGCGCGTGTCCTCAGCGACAGACCCCCGCTCCCCCGCTGGGCGATTTGTCGGAGCCGTGACATGCGCTATACTACCCGGTGGCCTGAGCATTGGATGAAGGACTGCCGAGTCCATGGGTTCTGCCTCAGTAAGGCGGTTCACGCTCAGCCTGGAGAGACGACACGAACATCGACCAAGGAAGGCTTACTATGAGCATGATCTACGAATCCAGGAAGGGAAAACTCGGAATCCTCGTGGGCGGTGGTCCAGCGCCCGGCATCAACGGCGTCATCCACGCTGCGACGATCGAGGCGCTTAACAACGGTATGGAGGTCATCGGCATCCGCGAGGGCTTCAAGTACTTGATGCAGGGCAAAGTGGTAGGCGATAGCCTGAGCTTTGAGGACGTCACACGTATCTACAGCCGTGGCGGCTCGATTCTGTACACGTCGCGGGCAAACCCCACCAAGGATGATGCGCTGCTACGCAAGTGCGGTCAAGCCCTGATCGACAGCGGGATCAGCTGCCTCCTCGCCATTGGTGGCGACGACACAGCATACTCCGCCTACCGCGTCGCTCGATACGCGGACGAGAACCTCGGCGTCCGTATACGGACGGCACATGCGCCCAAGACGATAGACAACGATCTGCCGCTGCCCTACGAGATTCCCACGTTTGGTTTCGAGACCGCGCGCGACGTTGGAGCACGGCTCGTCCTCAACCTGATGGAAGATGCTCTGACAACGCAACGCTGGTACATCGTGGTGGCCATGGGACGCAAAGCGGGACATCTGGCGCTCGCCATCGGTCGTAGCTCGGGCGCCACGCTAACCTTGATACCCGAGGAGTGGCGCGGGCGGAAGGTTCGAATGCAGGAGGTCGTTGACGTGCTCGTCACCTCGATACTGCGGCGCCTGGCCGAGGGACGTAGCCATGGTGTGGCGGTCGTCGCCGAGGGGCTAGTCGAGCTCATGGATCCCGGCGACTTCGATGTTCTGAACCACGCAGAACGCGACGAACACGGTCACGTCCGGCTCGCCGAGATCAACATCGGCGACACATTGCGCAAGCTGGTCCGAGCCGACCTCAAGCAGTTGGGCATTGCGACGACGCTTGTCAGCAAGGACATCGGATATGAGCTGCGCAGCTGTGACCCCAGCCCCTACGACATCGACTATACGCGGAGCATCGGGCAGGCCGCAGCGGAGTTCCTGATTGGCGGAGGAAGCCACGCGACCATCACCATCCAGCACGGTCGGGTGATCCCGATCCCCTTTGAGGACTCTATGGATCCGAACACGGGCCGGACAGAGGTGCGGGTCGTGGATGTGGATTCCGCCCAGTATCATTCTGCCTACAAGCTGATGGTGCGCCTCAAGGAAGAGAATGCCGATGATGATCTGTTGATTTCACGCATGGCAGCGCAGACCAGCCTGACACCAGAACAGCTGATGGCACGCTACGGCTACCTGATGGGAGCAGCCGAGCGTCCGTTCTAGGCCGTCCATCAGCGCCAAAGGTAACACCATCGGACCCGCAGGATAGAAAACCCTGCGGGTCCTCTGTTGCTGGCTCTTTGCTCGATGAGGCCTCTGGGAACCGTGCGTGAGGAGGGATCCTAAAGATGATCGTGGCACTCCATCACTCGGTCATCTCCAGAAACACCGGTGCCAGCATCTGCTCAACGGGTGCGTGCCTGTCGGTGAGGAGCGCCAGTTCGCTGTCGGAAAGCAGGGCCTCCAGCTCCTCAGGGCTAAGCACGCCTTCGGCAAACCTCGATCCAGGCGGAAATGCGTGCATTGGCAGCGCGCGGTTACAGGCGGCAATCACAAATGTGTCTCGCGAGACTGAGCGCCAGTCCTTAAGGCGTGGGATCACGTAGACGTGCTCGAACGTCTGCTGCAGTGTGCGCACGTAAGCGCGCAGAAATCGCCCCAGAGCTCCATCGATAATATTGACCACATAGAGGCCGTCATCGCTCAGCCACGTCCGGACGCGTTCGTTGAACTCCCTCGTCGTCAGGTGATAGGGCACTGAGAAGTCATTGAAGGCATCACCATAGATGATGTCGTACCGTTCGCCAGGCTCCCGCGCAAGGTAGAGGCGCGCGTCCTCGTTAAATGTCCTCACCCGTGTGTCCCTGGCCAATCCAAGGTGCTCGAATGCGGTCGCTGTGACCTCTGGATCAATCTCGATGACGTCGATCGCGCTCTCAGGATAGGTTGCCTCAACATAGCGCGGGAACGTATAACCCCCACCTCCGATGAAGAGCATTCGTGTGGACGCATGCCGCGCGGTCTGGTACCCCGTAAACTCAGCGTAGGTCTGCTCGTAGTGATAGACGAGGTTGGTCGGATCGTCCAGAGAGCTGTAGCTGTGGACAAGACGATCCAGCACCAGAACTCGGATGGCCTTGCCGTCACGTTCGTCTTCGCGAACCTTGATGCAGAAGTAGTTCGTCTCCCGGAGGCATTGGCTCTGCGTCCAGCCCGCCCAGAGCACACCCAGGGGAGCCAACAGCACCAGCGCCGCCAAGGCGGCATCGTGCCATACGCGGCCTGTGACGAGAAACAGCAAGCCCACCACCAGCAACACAATCGCTACGCCCAGGACAACAGCATGCGTACCCAACCAAGCGATCAACCAGAAACCTGTGGCGAACGTGCCCACAATGCTTCCCGCGGTGCCCGCTGCAGAGATGCGCCCAACAGTGCTTCCAGCTCGCGCAAGATCCTGCACAGCCAGTTTCACGACAATCGGCGAGATGAGTCCCAGGATCACGGCCGAAGGGAAGAACAGCACGGCGATGAGCACCAGGATCTCGAGGATGATAGGCCACTCCACACGTGCAGCGATTGCGAGCGTATCGGCAGCCAGGATACCCAGTGAGGCAATCCCTCCCAGTAAAAACACTGCCCCCAGCAGGCGCCGGGAGGCGCAACGATCGGCAAGTCTACCTCCCAGGTAGTTGCCGAGACTCATCCCAGCGAGGACAACACCGATCACGCTCGTCCAAGTGTAGAGGGAAACGCCTACTTGCGGCGCGATGATGCGGCCGGCAACGAGCTCAAGGATCATAACGCAGGCATTGGAGATGAAGACCACGATCTCTGGTCGCCACCACCGAAACCGCCGCTCTGCCGCAGACGCCCTGCTGGTACCTCGTCCGTGTGTCGGCGCGGGCGTAGAGATCTGCCCGCGCTGTGCCTCTTTGTGATCCTCAGACTTTTGCATCAGCGCATCCCTTCGCTCTGTCACCCTCTCCCATGGCTACCTCCGTGAGTGCCCAGCCAGTCGATCGCAGCGCCGGGTAGAGACTGCCGTACAGCTCATAAACACGCTTATAGGCGGCAACGCGGGACGCATCGGGGCGCACAACGCCATCGCGATACCTGACAACCCGATCCACGGCATCATAGAGCGAGGCGAAGGCGCCCACACCGGCGCCCGCAAGCATCGCCGCTCCTGTAGCAGCGGCCTCGATCGTGTCCGTTCGGGTGACTGGCCGGTCGAAAATGTCCGCCTGTAGTTGGAGCCATAGAGGATGCTTCGCGGCTCCACCTGACGCCACAATCGTGTCCAACGGGACGCCCAATGCCTCCATGATGTCCAGACCCTGCCGCATGGCCAGCACAACACCTTCCATCACAGCTCTGACAAGGTGCCGGCGTTCATGGCGCCGCGTGAGCCCGACAAAGCTCGCCCGCGCTCTGGGATCCATGTGCGGCGTTCGCTCGCCAGCGAGGTAGGGTGAGAACAACAGCCCAGAGGCCCCGGCCGGGACAGTCGACGCCATATCCGCCAGCTCCTGGTAAGATCCCTCACCCAGCACCTGATCACGCAGCCAGCGGAGGCTCAGTCCCGCCGACAGGATGGCGGTCTGGACGTGCCAGACATCGGGAAGCACGTGGCAGTAACTGTGCATCCGCAATTCAGCCACGTCAATGGTTGGTCGCGCTGTCGGAGCGAAGATCTGGCCACCTGTACCGATGGTGGACGATGCCACGCCGGGCGCCAGCACACCGTTGCCCAGGGCCTGAGCAGCCTGATCGCTGCCCCCGTAGACGACAGGCGTCCCCGCAACCAGGCCCGCAGCCGAGGCTGCCTCACGAGTCAGCCCTCCAGCCACCTCCGTGGATGCATGAACCGCCGGCAGCACAGCCGCGTCGAGCCCCAGGGCAGCCATAAGTGGCGTGCTCCAGGTCCGGTACGTCGGATCGAAAAGCGATGTCGAGGCTGCGTCACTTGGCTCAGTGCCTGCGCAGCCTGTGATCCGGTACCGGACATAGTCTTTTGGCAGTAACAGCCAATGCGTAGCTTTGTAGACGACAGGCTCCAGCGCGCGTAGCCAGAGCCACGTAGCCAGCATGAAGCCAGTCGCAACGGGATTCCCGGTCCACGCAGCCAGACACTGGGGGCCAATCTCAGCCTGTAGCTCTGCCACCTGCTGGGACGAGCGCTGGTCAGCCCAGATCACAGCCGGGCGCAGCGGCACGCCTGACGAGTCTACACAGACGGTGCCGTGCATCTGACCGGAAAGGCCAACCGCGTGAATGGCGCTTGCGTCTACGCCTGCAGCGTCGACCGCTCGACGTGCCGTCGACAGCGCCGCAGCCACCCATGCCTCTGGATCCTGCTCTGCCCAGCCGGGACGAGGCGTATTAACCGGCGTGTCCTTAACAGCCACGCCAAGAACACGCCCATCCGACGACAGCACAAGGCTCTTCGTGCTGGAGGTGCCTACGTCGATTCCCAACAGGATGGGGGAGGTCATCAATGCATCCTTATCGCTTCGTCGAATGCCAACCCTGGCGAGTCTACCGCAGATTGCGCCTCCAGCAACGTGTGGGCTGTCCCCAATCGCGAGGCTGCGTCTTGCCCTGGACCTGAATCTGGTATAGTTCGGCGCATGCGAAACGTCACATACCTTCTGATCATCGCTATCCTCCTGACAGCGGGAGTCTCGCTGCTCGCCCTTCCCAGCCTGGTACGTGCGCTGCCCGGTCGCTATGCGAGCCTGTTGCCCGAACCGCTACAACAGTTACGACATAGCGATCACCCAATGGTGCTCCCGACGCCTGACATGCCCCCTCTGCAGATACCCGTCCAGGAGCCGTCTGAGACACCGCCGCCCTCGCCAACACCGTCATTGGTCACGCCTTCGACAACGCCTCCTCCCACACCACCCAACACCGAGAGCCCTACAAATACCCCACAACCGACGCCGACCCCAAGCCCAACCCTACCAACACGGGTTCTCCTCGAGAACGGTCGCCACGAGCGCCAGGGATGGAACAACTGTGGCCCAACGACGCTGGCTATGGCCCTCTCGTTCTGGGGATCAGAAGCGACGCAGTCAGACATAGCGCCTTTGCTAAAACCAGACCCCGAGGACAAGCACGTTGGCATAGACCAGATGGCCGATTACGCAGCCGCGCACGGACTGCAGGCCATTGTCCGTTCAGGAGGCACTCTCGAGGGTGTGAAGCGATTCCTCCACGCGGGAATTCCGGTGATTATCGAAAGCTGGTATGTTCGCGACGCGCGCGACCAGTTGGGACACTACCGTCTCGTTGTGGGCTACGACGAGGCCAACCAGCTCTTCGATCTGTATGATTCGCTCTATGACCCACCGACGACAATGGCTTACCGGGAGCTCTATGAGCTTTGGCGGGTGTTTGACTGGACCTATCTCGTGGTCGCCCCGCCAGATCGCTGGGACACCGTTCTGGGCATCGTGGGGTCCGATGTCGACGACGGAACGATGTACCAGGCAGCCCTGGAGAGAGCCTCTGCCGAAGCCGAAGACCCAGCGTCGACGTGCGTCGCCTATGCAACGTGCGCAGACTGGGTCACGTTCTCGTGGTACACGGTGGGTACCAACTTCACGGCTCTTGGGCGCCACGAGGAAGCAAGCGAAGCCTACGACCGTGCTCGCCAACGCGGATTGCACTACCGGATGCTGTGGTACCAGTTCGGCCCTTACGAGAGTTACTATGCTGTGGAACGCTATCAGGATGTCATAGCATTGGCAGACGCGACGCTTGCCACAGCCCCCAACCTTGAGGAGTCATACCTTTGGCGTGCCCGGGCACGCCTGGCGACAGGCGACACCGTGGGCGCACGTGCCGACGCGGAAGCTGCACTGAAGTACCACCCTGACTGGGAACCGGCGACCTTGGTTCTCGCCGAGCTTGTGGAATGAGTGTTCCGCGTCGCGATCTCGGCGCGAGCGTGGCGCGCTCGGCGCTTCTTGTCTCAGCCCTGTTTTCCGTCGACAAGGTGCTCGGTCTCATCCGAGATGCGCTGATCAGTCGGGCGTTTGGCGCCTCAGCTGAGTTGGATGCCTACTATGCTGCCTTCGAGGTGCCGGATGCGCTATTCAACATCGTCGCGGGCCTTGCCATGGCTACCGCCCTCATCCCAGTACTCTCCGCCCACGCGCAACGGCATGACCGTGAGAGTGTCAGCCAGCTTGCCTCAGCTGTCATCAACTGGGCCCTCATCGTGGTCGCTGTGGCGAGCGGTCTCGCCGCGGTATTCGCACCAGACATCATCCGGTTCGTCGCGCCGGGCTTCGATGGAATGCGCGTCGCTCTGGCAACGCGCCTGATGCGGTTAGTCCTACTCCAGACGGTGGTGTCCAGCATCAGCGGAATCACGATGAGCGTACTGCACGCACACCAGCACTTCCTTCTCCCGGCTGCAGCGCCGTTGGCCTACACACTCGGAAGAATTATTGGAGCTGTCTGGCTAGCACCCCAGCTAGGCGTGGTTGGACTTGCCCTCGGTGGCCTGGTCGGCACCATCGGCCACTTCCTGGTTCAGGTGCCCGGGCTGATTCACTACGGTATCAAGTGGCGGCCCGTGCTGTATCACCCGGAGTTTCCAGCCGTTCTCAGGCTGATGGTCCCGCGGATGCTTGGTCACGCCGTCACATACGTCAACTTCGTGCTTCCCACGTACTACGGATCCCGCCTCGCCGCTGGCGCCATCGCCAGCTATGAGTACGGGTGGCGCCTGATGCAGCTTCCAGAGACGATCATCGGCACTGCCCTGGGCCTCACCGTCTTCCCCACACTGTCGCAGCGGGCTAACGCCGGAGACCGTGAAGGGGTAGGCGATACGGCAGGATGGGCGCTGCGGATCGTCTTGACCCTGGCCATACCCGCGGCAGTTGCGATGGTCGTCCTGGGCCGCCCGTTAACCGCGCTCGTGCTGGAACGTGGTGCCTTTGATCCTGCAGCCACAGAGCGGGTATACCGCGCCCTCCAGGGGTTCTCCCTGGGCTTGGTCACCCACAGCCTGCTGGAAGTCACCAGCAGGTTGTACTATGCTCAGCGCGACATGTGGACGCCGCTCGCCGCTGCAGTAGTCGGGCTCGCGGCAAATGCTGGTATCGGCTGGCTCCTGCTGAGACCTCTGGAGCATGCGGGACTCGCCTGGGCCAATGCGCTCGGAGTCGGAGTCCAGGTCATCGTTCTGATGCTCATTGCTCAACGTCGATTGGGCCAAGCAGGACGATGGAGAATGGGGTCTTCGATAGTGCGCGCGAGTGCTACATCGTTCGTGGTGGGCGCTGCAATGGTGGGACTGGGGCGGCTTATGCCCGATGCAACTCCCGTTGTCGCCGGTCTCACCGGCACGATCGCCGGCGGAGTAGCATTTGTCATGGCGACCTCGCTCATCGGGCCATCCGAACTCCGGTCCCTACCGCGTCTGATTCTGCATCGCACGTGAGTTGGCACCAGCTCGCGCGCAAACCTAGCAGGTCACGTGGAAAAGACCCACAACGGTACCCCTGGCCAGATTCCAGCGCACGATCGCATCCGGCGTAGGCAGAAGGGCGACGACGACGGCGTGGTCTGCGAAGAAGGACTGTGCCTCTGGCGAGAGTTGTACACGTCCGAACTCCCCGGAGCCGATGATCAAAGTTCGGCAACCCTCCTCGTACACATCCCGGGCCTCAGCGATGGAGATCATGTGAGAGGTGCCGTACACCTCCTTTGACAGCTTTTTGCGTCG
>JAXDDP010000236.1:0-5765 GCA_034676785.1 Anaerolineae bacterium
AGGCGCCAGCAACACAAGTCGTTCGCCGCACGCACAGCACTGGACTTCGATCCGGTGGCGCCGCATGAGTGCGCCGGGCTGGTCCTCCTCCAGAACGATCGTTTCCACCTCCGCTTTGTCTGCACGCAGGACGCAGAAGGGCAACGTATCATGAGTGTGACCAAGTGCCTTAACGGCATCGAAACGGGCCTCGGCCAGGTCACGGTTGCTGCCGGGCGACTCTACCTGAAGGTTGAGGCCAACGGACAAGACTACTGCTTCTACGCTGCCACTGAGCCAGAAGCATGGCAGCCTGTCGCGGAACGCGTGGACGGGCGGCTGCTCAGCACGCCGGTAGCAGGCGGCTTCACCGGCGCCTATATCGGAGTATATGCCAGCAGCAACGGAGAGCCCAGCACGAATGTTGCTGACTTCGACTGGTTCGAGTACCGACCGAGTTGAGGCCAGGGTCGGTACAGAAGCTCGTGATCAGAGCACCAGCCGGCGCCTGACCGAATTTGTCGGGCGCCGGCTGGTTTCGTATCCGAGTCCTAGTCGCTACTCAGCTGTGCGAGCACACGCTCCGTAAGCGCTTCGATGACCAGAGGATGATCATTCCAGGCGCCGAGGTTGATCAGGGGGATATCATCGGGAACATCCGCCTTGCGGACCAGCACTGGAACATCGTACTGACTGTGAATCGAGTCGGCACTGATTGCGGCAGAGAAGTAGACGATCTTCTCAACGCCCTGGCTCACAAGGGCCTCCACAACCTCAGCCGGGTGGGGTTGTTTGAACTCCATCCAGGCCAGACCCATATTCGCCCGGTCATACCCGTTCGCAGCGAGCACGTCCATGATGCGGCGGCGGAACTCCAACTCGTGCTCGGTCTCGGTGGGAAACTCATGATCCCATTCGTCCGGTTGGCCATGCCCCACCAGCAGCACTCCCACCTTGGCAGGATCCGTGTCGCCGATGGCAGCATTGGCCTTGTCCAGAAATGCGCGGTGCAGCGTCTCCGAATCCCACAGCGGACCGGTAAACCGCACGTTGGCACCATACGCCTCCCCGTCCACCGCCTGGATCTGCTCCTCTCCCTCTAGCGTATGGTTGGAGATCGACACGAAGACCTCAGCCACCACAACCTCGCTGGCCCCTTCATTTAGCGCTTGAATGAACGCGGCGTCAGGTCGTGGATCGTCATCCAGGAAAGAGGCATAGACTTTCAGGTCCGGATAGCCTTCGAGGCGCAAGGACTCTTCGAGCCGCCTTGCCATCTGCAGGTGCATCTGACGATGGTGGCTCTGTCCCACCCTCAGATATGCATTTCGCAGTTGGTGAATGAAGATAGGACGCGCCACGAGCGGCACAAATGGGATGCCCTGCCGGTCGAACTCCCTGAACTGGTTCAGCCATCCGATCGGGTCAAAGGTTTCAGGCTCACCGTGGGTGAAGTACACGACAGCGATGTGACCGTCGCCGGCCTCACCTGGCGCTCTTGTCAACTCGGGAATTGCCCGGCTATCCTCGCGGGCCAGAACTGCCCTGGCCCGCATCGTATAACCCAAACCAAAGCTAATGACAGCGACGATGATAGCAAGCACCAGCGCCTTGCCGCGGAACCCCAACGCCAGCCCGGCGATCACCAGGCAGAGGCTCAGGGTCGCCAGCAGTAGATAGAGGCTCATTCGGAGGGGGTGAACGGTCAGGTAATTGACCAGCAGAAGCCCCCCAGCGAAAGCCAGAGAGACGACGGAAATCAGCAGAGCCACTGTAACGAGTCTCATGGGTCCCCTCCTCTGTGTTTGTCTGACAATTCGAGAAAATGCCTGCGGCCCCCTGCGTGTTGCACCAAGCGTCGCACCGGTTCGTCCGCCTCCACGTACCCGGCTACGGGGATGGGAACGTGACCGCGCAGGTCATGCCCCACCGCATCTCGGGATCAGTACCCACAAGTCGCAGGCGCGCTGTATACGTGACGTCGCCCCGCTTCTCTACGTAAAGGTTGTCAATCGAGATTACCTCCGCTGCATAGGAGACCTCAGGCAGGGCATCGATGACCACGGCTGCTGTGTCCCCTACCTGAATACCCACGACGTCAACCTGGGTGAGCGTATCGGTCTCAATCCACCACTCCGAGAGATCGGCAAGCACGATCAGGGGGACAGCAGGGGCAGCCAACTCGCCGGCCTTTGCCGCAACCTCGACCACCGTCCCTGCCATCGGCGCCGTCAGTGTGAGCGCCTCAAGCGAGGCCTGTGCACCGCTGACTTGGGCCTCCGCCGCCTCCACGCGGGCGTCAGCGATCGCGACCACATCTGCATCCGGGCCTTCCTCGACGGCAGCATAGGCCGCCTCGGCTGTCCTCAGTTGCGCCTGCGCGGCTGCCACGGCAGCCTCCGCCAGGTCGATCTGAACAGCACGCTCCGCCTCTGAAAGCGCATCAACCGCACGCGCCGCTTCATCGTAGGCGAGTTGTGCATCGGCTAACGCTATCTGGCGCCTGGCACGCGTGAGATCGGTCTCTGAGCGGTCTGCCACATCGTCAAAGGCCTCGCGAGCATCCTCGAGTGCAGACTCCGCCTGTATCAGTTGGGCCTCCGCGCGCGACGCCTCGGCCTCAGGCGACCCGCTTTCAGCATAGGCAAGCTGCCTCTCAGCATCGTTGAGCGCCCGACGTGCGGCGACCAAAGCCTGCTGAGCGCGAGCCCGCTCAGCATCGACCTGATCGTCCAGAGCCTGGCGGGCCTGCCGTGCCGACAATAGCTCCAAATCGGCCGCCGCGACGGCTGCTTCCACCTGGGCATTGCCACCCAGATGGATGAGATGATCTCCCACATCCACTGTGTCACCCGGGCTGACCAGGATCTCCTCTATGACACCGCCGGCTGGGAACGCCAGTCTCACCGAGGCAAACGGAACCAGCACCCCGTCGGCAGTGATGGCAGCCTCGGGCAGGACGACCTCAGGAGCGAGAGCTTCGGTCTCCCCAGCCGGAGGCGTAGTGCCACATCCGCCGACCAGCAGACCTAGCAGCAGTGTCAGGAGAAATCGCTTACGGTACAGGGATGACATAGACGAGGTATCCTTTCGCTCAGAAGAGGGTCACGTTCGGTCATTCATAGTGAATCGCATCCAGAATGCGGCTTCGCGCAGCACGCACTGCTGGCACAAGGGCAGCAAGTTGCGAGACCAGGACCGAGACGATCACTGCGGCGATCACCCGGTGAACGGCAAGAACATAGGTGAGGCGATATCCCGACATCGCCGTCATCGCTAACATAAAGACCTTTGACAGGATCACGCCGAAAACAAGACCCAGCAGACCTCCGATCACACCCATCAGGGCAGCTTCGGCAAGGACCATCGCGATGATCTGAACCCGTGTCATACCCACACACCGAAGCATCCCGATCTCGCGCGTACGTTCGGTGATGTTCATAGCGATCGTGTTCGTGATGCCGAAAAAGCCCACCAGCATCGAGATGAGGGCCAGCACGTCGAACATGCCAAAGGCCTGTCGCATCAGACCGTTCACACGCGCCAGAAGCGTAGCGTTGGAGGCGACAATGAGCTGGTCGCGCTTTCGCGCTGTACGCTCGATCTCGGCCTGCACATCGGCGACACTGGCTTGCGGTCCGACCTTAACCATGAAAGCATTGGCACCCGACTGCCGAAAGTGGCGTCCCATGTCCGACCAACTGCCCTCAACGACAAGCCCCTGGTTGTAGTAATCGATCACGACAGCAGCGATGTCGAACTGCCGCCTGCCTGTACGCGTCAGGAGCGCGATCTGATCCCCAGCGCGCAACCCCGAACGCTCTGCAAGCACGCTCGACAGGAAGACCGCATCCCCGGACGCGAGGCGTCGCAAAGCGCCGGCTTCATCGGGAAGCGCCTCTGTGTAGACAAATGAGGTCACGCGAGCATGCGAGGCCGGATCGACTGCCATATACGTGATCGACTCAACCTCACCGTTCGGCTTGGCCCAGTCGACCTCGAAGTAGCGGACGGGGGCAACCGCCTCCACACCCGCCACGGCCTCAAGCCGTTTCCAAACCTCTCGCCCCATTGGCAACGACGACGTCACATACAGATCGCCGCCGACATATCCCTGGATCCAGACATCCAGATCGCCCTTGAAAGAGTCCGTCATCGCCCAGACGATGACCATCATTGACACACCCACCATGAGCGCAGCCACGGTCAGCGTCGTACGCGAGCGCGCACGCTCAAGGTTGGCGCTACCCAACCGGCCACTGCGACCATACACCCAGCCCACAACAGGCCTTAGTACGCGCTCCCAAGCGGTCGTCACCACCGGAATCACCAACGCCCCGCCGACAAATGAGGCGAAGACAACCAGACTCCCCGCACGGAACTGGACATCATACGGGAAGGGATTAGCAATCAGGATCACAGTCGACAGCGCCAGCAGAACTGAGCCCGGCATCCAACCCTTCTGGATCACCCAGCCATCCCGCCGGCTCCCACGCACGCGTAGGGCTTCCATCGGCGAGATGTGACCCGCCTGAAGTGCCGGCACAACGGAGGCAATGACTGCCACAATGATGCCAACCGCCGAGCCGAGCAGCACGACTCCTGGCTGCACCTCGATGCGACTCAGGTCTTGATCCAGGAGCAGCGCCATCAAATGCGTCAAACCACGCGCCAAGATGATGCCCAGGCCTGTGCCAGCCGCCGACCCAACCAGCCCCAGGGCGCCGGCCTCGAGCAAGACCTGACGTGTGACTTGGGTCTGTGTCATACCAATCGTGCGAAGCATCCCGTACTCGCGCGTGCGTTCGACAACGTTCATCGAGAAGGCATTGAAGATGAGGAAAGCGCCCACAAACAGGGCAATGCCACTCAGGAAGTTCAGACCGATCTGGTAGCTCCCGAGCATCTGGGTCATCCGTTCGCCCTGCGCCGCAGGATAGACGACGGCATAGTCGTCTCCCAGGCTTGCCTGTAGATCGTCCTTGAGCCGGGCCAGCTTGGGACCAGTGGCGCTGCCTGAGACCACAAACACGTCGACTTGGTCGATCTTGCCTTCGCGGTAGAAGAGCTTCTGCGCCGCAGCGAGCGGCAGTACGCCAAAAGCCCCATTGTTGAGCTGGCCGGGCCCTTCCTTGGCCATCAGCCCCACCACGCGTAGCAGTTCTACCTTGTTGCCCGCGATCACCTGAATCGAACGCCCAACCACAACATCGTTGTCGTCGGCAAAGCTCTGGACAAGCACAACTTCATACGCATCAGGATCCTCAGACAGAAAGCGGCCCGCCGTGATCTGGTAGTCGCGCACCAATCTGTCACGGCGCACATCGATGCCATACAGCAGTAGCCCATCGGTAGATGTCCCGAAGAAGTTCAGGCCGATGTCGCCAGCACTGGTCTGATCGGCGAGAACGGTGAAGAGCTGCAGGCTGGGAACAGCACCCTCGACTTCCGGATGGTCGCCGACGCGGCGGAGGAGCACCTCTGAGAAACCAGCGTCATCTGCGTCGGCCGCCACGACAACCAGCTTGGCCTTGCCGGAGGTGGTCTCAAAGAGACGCGTGACCGAGGTCAGTGCCGTACGGTTGGTGATGCCGATGGCCAGGATCGTGGCCACCCCCAGGATGATGCCAAATGCGCTTAGCATCCACCGGGTGGGGCGCGCCCGGAGGGAACGTAGGGTCAACAAACGCGCAAGACGCACCGTGGGCTCCTGGCTAATCCGAGTAGCTGTCGCCGGCCTCAGGTTCAACCGCGGAAATGCCTGGCGTCTCGGAACCCGACTCGAG
>JAXDDP010000081.1:0-36489 GCA_034676785.1 Anaerolineae bacterium
CCCGCACCCTGAATATCGAGTGACATGAGTTCGGAGCGTGTCAAATGGCAACTATGAGCACTTCGGAGGTTCGCATAACCCCGACGGGGCAACGGGATGCTGGCTCCTCGCAGCACAGCATCTGGTCACGGATGAGACGCTACTGGTATGTCTACGTGATGCTCATCCCCACTTTTGCCCTGCTGATCCTCTTTATGTACTATCCCGCGGGTTTGGCCTTGGTGAAGTCGCTTTACCGCTGGAATCCGCCCATCCACGATGAGTTTATCGGCCTGGCCAACTTCAAGCGCGTTCTGAGCGATGACTTCTTCTGGAAGTCCTGGCGGAACTTGGGCGTTATCGCGGTTTGGACCTTTACCGTGCCCTTTGTGATGCCCATCATCGTTGCCGAAGCCATTTTCAACTTGCGGAGCCTGGCAGCGAAGCGGATCTACCAGACCTTGATCCTAGTCCCCACGCTCGTACCGGGTATGGTTACGCTCCAGCTATGGCGTTGGCTCTACACCTATCCCAATGGCGGTATCAACTTGCTTCTGAAGGCCGCTGGCCTGGGCCAACTCGCCCGGCCCTGGCTCAATACGGTGCCGACGGCGCTGCCGGCACTGCTCTTTATGGGATTTCCCTGGATCGTCGGCTCGGCGCCTCTGATCTACCTTGCGGGGCTTATGAACATATCACACGATGTGCTCGACGCTGCCACCATGGACGGGTGCTCGCTCTTCAGGCGCATTGTTTCAGTGGACATTCCGCACGTTATGGGGCAGGTTCGCCTGTTCCTGATCTTCGGGATCATTGGGCTCTTCCAGCAGTTCGGGACCCAGATGATCATGACCGATGGTGGCCCTCTGGGTGCCACGATGGTGCCTGGTCTCTATCTATACAAACTTGGTTTTGGCACTCAGCGGTTCGAGGTCGCGTTCCAGGCAAAGGGTGAGGCATGTGCGGTTGGTGTGATCCTCTTCGTACTCATCCTGGCGTTCACGATTCTCGGGCGGCGGCTGACCGACTCTCCGGTCGAGATCGACTAGCCCCTTATAGGAGAAAGCAGCTATGGCAACCGTAGCGAAGATGAACCAAGACACGCTCTCGCGCGTGAGGGCAAAGCAGGGACAACCCAACTGGCTGCGGCATTTCAAACACGACTGGCCCAGCCATCTGCTCCTGGGCTTTGGCCTGTTTATATCCGCCGTCCCGCTCTTGTTTATGCTCAACATATCTCTCAAGAGCCAAGGGCAGTACATGGTAGATCCCCTGGGCGTCACCACGCCCTTTCAGCTTGACAACTACGTGGTCGCATGGCGCGTGCTCAGGCGCTCTCTGCTCAACACTATTGTCTTGGCTGTCATTATCACCTTCCTTAGCATGGCCCTTGCGGCGATTGCTGCTTACGTCTTTGCACGCTTCCAGTTTCCGGGAAGGGAGTTGCTGTACTGGGGTATCCTGGCAATCTTGTTTATCCCCGGGATTCTCAGCTTCACACCCCGATTTGTTCTCGTTCGGGACCTCGGCCTGCTTGATACCTACTGGGTGATGATCCTTCCGGTCGTTGCCGGTGCGCAGATCTTCCAGGCGATCATCTTGCGGTCGTTCTTTCAGAGTATTTCGACCGAGATCCTCGAAGCTGCCTGGATGGATGGAGCTGGCGTCGTCCGGACCTTCACGCAGATCATCCTGCCGTTGTCACGTCCTATTCTCGCCACGCTGGCGGTGATGCGCGTCATCGATGTATGGAATGAATGGCTATGGCCGCTATTGACCATCACTGACGCGACGATGCGCCCGATGGCCCTGCAGGTGTATTACCTTACCAGCGATGTGGGCGCCCACGTGGGTCGGCAGATGGCAGGCTACACGCTAGCCACGATCCCACTGCTGATTCTGTTCGCCTTTGCCAGCCGGCAGTTTGTCGAGGGGTTGACCAGCGGCGCGCTGAAGTTCTGATGCTCGTGCCAGCCTAGACCCGACTTGACCCGGAATGGCACGTCCGTGCGTGGCGCGCCAGTCCGATTTCAGTCCACATCGCAAGGGGGGAGCTGATGGAAAACCCTGACCACCTCACTGCCCGCGAACGGTTCGTGGCCAGCCTTACCTTCGAGCAGCCGAGGCGGTATTCGCTGGCACCTGGGGGTCCACGCGAGTCGACGCTCCATCGTTGGCAGCAGGAGGGACTGCCCGCCGGTGCCGATTGGTACGCCTACTTGATGCAGGTGCTCGGTCTACGGCAGGAGCCTACCCAGCCACGTGTGGATCTGGGCGTCTCGCTCAAGATGATTCCCACGTTCGAAGAGAGGGTACTGGACCACAAGCGTGGCCATTATATCGTCCAGGACTGGATGGGGGCCATCACCGAGATTTCCGATGAGTTCGACTACACGTACATCCGGAGTGCACGTGACTTCGTGACCCGTAAATGGCACAGCTTTCCGGTCCGATCGCGTCAGGATTGGGAGGAAAAGATCAAGTGGCGGTATGATCCTGGGAACCCGGCACGTTTTCCTGAGGATTTTGCGGACCGCTGCCGGCGCTTGCGCGAACGGGACTACCCGCTCTCGCTGGGGATCAACGGCCCTTTCTGGCAGATGCGCGAGTGGTGCGGCTTCGAGGGTCTGTGCTTAATGATGATCGAGGACCCCGAGCTGGTCCACGAGATGGCCGCCTTCTGGACGGACTTCGTGATGTGCATGCTGGAACCTATCCTGGAGCATGCGGTCCCGGACTTTATTGAGTTCAGCGAAGACATGGCCTACAAGGCGCACAGCATGATCTCGCCGATGATGGCGCGGACCTTCCTGTTGCCCAGCTACCAGCGCTGGATCCCCGCCATCAGAGCCAGTGGCTGCCCCATCATTAGTGTCGACTCTGACGGCTACATTGCCGAACTCATCCCGATCTGGATTGAAGGGGGGATCAATTGCAGCCGGCCTGTCGAGGTTGCTGCGCATAACGACATAGTGGCCTATCGCCAACGCTACGACACCCGCTTAGCCTACCGGCAGGGGATCGACAAACGGTGCGTCGCCGTTGGGGGAGACGCTATGCGCGACGAGGTTCTGCGCGTCGTGCCGCCGCTCCTGGAGGCAGGCGGCTTCATCCCCGGCGTCGATCACGGTGTCCCGCCCGACATCTCGTGGGCCAACTTCGTAGCCTTCACACATCTGCTTGCCGAGCTTACGGGGTGGCTATGACAACCCTAACAGCACGCGAACGCTTCAACCGGATTATGCACTACGAGCCGGTGGATCGGGCGCCGGTCTGGAGTGTGGAGGAGGTGACCGAGGGCGCAGTGCGCCAGTGGATCTGCGACGGGGACTTCCCCATCGGCTCGACGGTCGCCGATGTCTTCCCCCTGGACCCGGTAACCCTGATCCGCCTCGACACCGATCCCATGCCCAGTTTTGTGCAGCGCGGCATCGACGATGACGGTCGCTGGCGCACTTACGTGGACCAGTATGGCTTCACCGTCAAGGTGCTCAAAGAGCAGAGCGTGTCGCCCCAGATCTACTACTATCTCGATGGCGTGGTCCACGACCGCGCGGACTGGGAGGCTCTCAAGCGGCGCTACGATCCCCACGATCCGCGCCGTAAGCCGCGCGCTTGGAGCGACGAGCTCATCGCCCATTACAATGCTACTTCGGGTCCCGTAGGGCTGCGCATCGACTGGGGACCTGGCCGCGGTGCGAAGAACGGCTACACGATGGGCCTGGAGCGCTTCCTGGAGACTCTGATCGATGATCCGGGCCTGGTGAAGAACATGTTCGATTTCTGGGCCGACTTCGTCATTGAGGCCTCCCGGGAGTTTCTCTCGCGCTGCAAGGTCGACTTCGTCTACTTCGCCGAGGACGGGATGGGATACAAGAACGGGACTTTGGTCTCCCCCAGGATGTACCGGGAGCTCTGGGTACCCGGGATGCGCAAAGTGACCGATTTCCTGCACAGCTACGGGATCGATGTCATCGCGCACTACTCCAGCGGGAACCAGACCCCGATCATCCCGGCGCTCCTCGAGATTGGTGTTAACCTCTACTTTCCCCTCGAGGTAGCTGCGGGGATGGACGCAGCCACGCTCCGCCGGCGCTTTGGTAAAGACATCCTTTTGATCGGCAACGTCTCGCGCCAGGCATTGATGGACGGGCCTACTGCAGTGGATCGCGAGTTCTACGCCAAGGTCCCCGCTATGATGCGGTCGGGGGGCTATATCCCGGCTGTGGATGATGCGATCATGCCAGATATTGGCTTTGACAGTTACCGGCACTACATGGAGCTTGTGAAGTCGTACAGGCTCTCAGCCGCGATCACCGATAGTTAACCCAGGAAAGGAAACCAGCCATGCCACCCATCGCACGCGCAGTTGTCAAGAATCCTGCACGGACCGTAAAAACTGAGGGGGAGTTCGCCGGTCGTTTCACCGAACTCGAGCACGAGGTCGATCGGCTGCACCAGAGCAACACGCCCCAGACAGTCGTCGAGTATAGTCCGGTTGTCCGTGAGTACTGGGCGCCCTTCAACTATTCCAACTTCCATGTCGAGTTAGGCCGCACCGATCCTTACGTCGGGGCAGAGTACAACCTCGACGGCGTCGAGCTTGATGTTCCGCCATATGGCGCCATTACGTTTGTCGAGGACCTCCCCATTGTCGGCGTCGACGTGATCGGAAGCGCCTGTGTTCCGCCGGGTTACGTGGAGCTTTTTGCCGAGCCGGTGGAGTGGAAGTACCCGCGTACTGGCGTGAAGATGAAGGTGAGCGGTCTCTGGGGTGAGCACCTACGCTGGAATCTGTGCGTGGCGGGCATCGACGAGGGCTGGCGCACCGCCGGACTCAGTTGCGCGAGCTTTCGCCTCCCAGAGTCCACGAAAGTCACGCTCATGGCTGGGAGTAGCCACGACATCGCCGAACTCGACACCAAGAACATGCGGCACGACGCCCACTACTGCATCCGTATCATCCGGGTAACGGTGATGCGTCCTGTAAGTTGATATGGCGGCTCCTATGCGGATCGTACGATTGCTCCAGCCCCCAAGGATTGTCTTTGGTGCAGGTTGTGCAGAGACCGTTGTCGGCGATCTGGTGGCCTCGGGGCGCGGTCGTGTCCTGATCGTCACCAGCTCGCCGCTTCTCGACCTGGTCCACCCGCTTGTCGCCGCCCTGGGGCAGGCCAACGTTGTCGTGTCGGTCTACGCCGAGATCGACGCCGAGCCCAGCTTGGAGCTGTTCGGCAAGGTGCGCGCCGCCGCGCGCGCCTTCGCCCCGGATGCTGTCGTCGGTATTGGGGGCGGCAGCGCGATGGATGTCGCCAAACTGGTCGCGGCGATGCATGATAGTGCTCAGGACGTCCACATCGCTTTCGGCATCGACCTGCTGGAACCGCGCCGCACGTATCTCGCGTGTCTGCCCACGACCGCGGGCACCGGCAGCGAGGTTTCGCCGAACGCCATTCTCTTCGATCCCGAGCAACGACTCAAGCGGGGCATCATCAGTCCTTACCTGGTTCCCGACGCTGCATACGTCGATCCGGGCCTGACGCTGGGGCTGCCCTCCGCGCTGACGGCAGCGACGGGGCTAGATGCGCTGACACACTGCATCGAGGCGTACGCTAACCGTTACGCTCACCCAATGGTCGATGTCTACGCCCTGGAGGGCATCCGCTTGATCGGCGCGAACCTGACGCGAGCCGTGGAGGACGGATCTGACGTCGAGGCGCGGACCGCGCTCGCGATGGGAAGCCTGTACGGCGGGCTCTGTCTGAGTCCCGTGAACACCGCCGCCGTCCACGCGCTAGCCTACCCCCTCGGCGGCGAGTTCCACGTCCCGCATGGCATCTCCAACGCCGTGCTCCTGCCTCACGTTCTGGCGTTCAACCTGCCGGCTGCCCCTGACCGCTACGCGCAGGTTGCCCGAGCGCTGGGGGCAGCAGAAGGTGCCTCCGATGGCGCTACGGCGCAGGCCGGGCTCGAGCGGCTGCAAGCTCTGTGCCGGCAATGTAGCATACCCCTGACGCTTACCGAGTTGGGGATCCCGGCTGGGGCGATTCCCGGGATGGCCGTGTCCGCGATGCAGGTCACGCGCCTTCTCAAGAACAACCTGCGTGATCTCACGGCAGCGGATGCCGAAACCATCTACAGGAGCGCGTGGGCATGACTCCGCGCGAGCGCTTTCTGGCGACGATGCGCTTCCAGGCTGTTGACCGGTGCCCGCTTTGGGAGTGGCACTACCTCGAGGACACGGTTGAGCGCTGGTGGGGCGAGGGACTGCCTCCAAACATAGTTCTGCCCGCCGAAAGCGCCGCCCGCCCTACCTCGGCGGGCGCCGGTCTTAGGGAGGCCCCCGTCTCCGTCGCCAGTCACTTCGGGTTGGACCCAGGCCAGCCCTATTGCCAGGGCACGCTTGCTTACGTCCCTGTCAACACCGGTATGCTGCCGCCGTTCCAGGTGCAGATCCTGGAGGACAGCGAACGGACTCAACTCCTTATCGATGACGAGGGCGTGACGAAGCAGATCCTCAAGCACATCGCTCCGGCGATGCCAAGGTTCCTGGAGTTCCCCGTCAAGAACCGCGACGATTGGTGGGCGATGCAGCAGCGCTATGACCCAGCCGCGCCCGGTCGCTACCCGCCGCCAGCCGAATGGTCAGCCTTCAAGGCCAGCGCGGCCTCCCGCGACGTCCCCCTGGGCATCATTTTCGACGGCTATTTCGGTCGTCTTCGGCGCTGGATGGGGTTGGAGGGCCTGCTCTATGCGCTCTATGACGATGCCGGGTTGCTCGAGGCGATGTGCGCGTTTCACACCGAGTTCATCCTGGCGACGATCGAGCGTGCGCTCCAAGAGGTCAACGTTGACTACGCCAACATCTGGGAGGACATGGCGTACAAGAATGGCCCGCTGATGTCACCGCGACACATCCGGCAGTACATGCTACCGGGCTACAAGCAGATCGTGGATCTCTTGATCAAGCATGGGGTCGATGTGATCTTCGTTGACTCGGACGGCAACCTGGACCTGCTGATCCCCATCTGGCTGGAGGCCGGGATCAATGGCGTCTGGCCGATCGAGGTTGCTGCCGGCATGGATGCCAAGGCGCTCCGCGAGCAGTATGGCCGTGACCTGCTGCTGGTCGGTGGCATCGACAAGCGTGAGCTGAGCAAGGGACGCGAGCAAGTCCGTGCCGAGGTGATGCGGCAGGTTCCCTATCTGATGGAGAGCGGCGGGTACATCCCAACCGTGGACCACTCGGTACCCCCCGATGTGTCGCTGGACAACTATGTCTACTTCCGGCAGCTGCTTGCCGAGCTTGCGCACCACGCCGGGGCGCCTGCTGCACCTCCAGTGAGCTGATCCTGGCGAGCGCGTCCTGGAGCCACGCCTATGTCCCGCGAGCTGCCGGTCACCGATCCAGCCCCCACCCCGGGCTCCGCCATGCCTATGAGCCCCCGGGAAAGGTTCCTTCGCTCGTGCCTCGGGGGGGCGGTGGACCGGTTCTTCCGCTACGAGCACGGTGCCTGGCCCTCGACGTGGGAGGCATGGCAGGCCCAGGGACTGCCGCCGGAGGCCGACTTCGCGCGCTACTTTGACCTCGACCCGATGGTGCGCCTTCCGGTCCGCAGCGGCTACACCGACTCGCCTCTGTGGCCGCCAATCGAGTCGCGTGTCCTGGAGGAAAGTGCGACCTGGGTTATCCTGAGAGACACCGATGGCATCGTCAAGAAGCTGCTCAAGGCGCATCCGGACACATCGATGCCCCAGTTCCTACGCTTTCCTGTGGAGAACCGGGCCGATTGGACCGCGATGCTGCCCCACCTCGACCCGGCTAATGTGCCCGATCTGCTCGGCGATCTCGATGGGTTGCGCGAACAGCTGGAGCCGCCCGGCGGCGCGGCACAGCGGGACTACCCTGTGACGCTCACGGCGTGTGGGGCGTTCGGCCACCCCCGGAATCTGCTGGGCTATGAGCGTCTGGCCTTCACGCTCTATGATGACCCCGGCCTGATGCGTGATATTGTAGCCAACTGGCTGGCGCTCTACAAGCGCATCCTGGACGAAGTCGGCTCGCGCATTGCAGTCGACTGTTTCCTGATTTGGGAAGACATGTGCTTCAAGAACGGACCGCTGATCAGCCCCAAACACTTCCGTGAGTTCCTGCTCCGCCCCTATGGGGAACTGGTAGACCATGCGCGCCGGTGTGGGGTGCAGTCCGTGTGGGTCGATACGGATGGCAACATGGTCGGCCTTATCCCGCTCTTTCTGGAGGCGGGGGTGGATACGCTGATGCCGTTCGAGGTGCAGGCGGGGATGGATATCGTTAGCATCCGGCAACGGTTCGGTGATGCTTTCACCATCGTCGGCGGTATCGACAAACGAGTGTTGGCGATGGATCGAGAAAGCATCCGGCGCGAGGTTGAGCGGGTGGTGCCTTTCTTCAGGGAGTCCGGGCGCTATATTCCCTGCCTGGACCACACCGTGCCGACGGACGTGCCACTGAGTAGCTTCCGGTATTATCTCGAGTGTCTTCGCTCCTATGAGCCAAGATGAAGAGGGGGGAGAGAATGAACCTTGCGTCACAGATTGTGCGCTATGTAGGAATCGAGACAGCGAACACCGATTACCACGACGGGCAGCTTCGGCCCGTGGTCGGCGTGCATACGTATCAAGTGTTGCGCGCTAACCGCTCTCATCCCGACCGCGCAGACGGCTTCGGGTGGACCTACAACCACGCCCCGATGCTGGCCTATTGGCGCGGGCGCTTCTACCTGGAGTACCTCAGCAACCCGATAGGCGAGCATGTGCCGCCCGGTCACACGCTTCTGACTACATCGCAGGATGGTCTTCACTGGGAGAGACCTGAGGTCGTCTTCCCTGTCATCGATGTGCCGGAAGGTGTGTACCGCGGTTATCCACTGCCGCCTGCGGCCAAGGCGATCATGCACCAGCGCATGGGGTTCTACGTGGCGCCGGATGGCCGGTTGCTCGTGCTGGCGTTCTACGCCTGCGCGCCGACGACCCTCGACGGGGGGAATGATGGCACGGGGCTGGGGCGCGTGGTGCGTGAGGTCTATCCTGACGGCACCTTCGGCCCTATCTACTTCCTGCGCTACAACCGTCACGCTGGCTGGGACGAGGCGAACACGCCCTATCCCTTCTACCAGGCGTCCGGGGATGCCGGCTTCGTCGCCGCCTGCGAAGCCCTGCTCGCGGACAAGCTGATGACGCTCCAGTGGTGGGAGGACGATCGCAGCCCGGATGGGTTCTACGCGGTCGAGGGCTACAAGGCACTCTCCTTCTACCACCTCACCGATGGGCGGGTCGTCGGCGTTTGGAAGTCCTCAAAGGCAGCGATCAGCTCGGATGAAGGCGAAACCTGGACCGTCGGTGATGTGCCCTCGCTCGTGATGAGCGGCGCCAAGATCTGGGGCCAGCGCACGTCGGATGGGTCCTATGCGTTGCTCTACAACCCCAGCCCCGATGGCGAACACCGCTGGCCGCTGGCCGTGGTCTCCGGCGAGAACGGCATCGACTTCGATGATCTCCTGTGCGTCTGTGGCGAGGTCCCGCCCCGTCGTTACATTGGCACCTACAAGGACTTCGGCCAGAACTACGTGCGCGGGATCGCGGAGGGCAACGGCAGGCCGCCCGATGGCGCACTCTGGGCGGCTTTCAGTATGAATAAAGAAGACATCTGGGTGAGCCGCGTGCCGGTGCCAATCCGGCATGTCGTCGAGGAGCCGGTTAACGATACCTTCGACGACCTCAAGCCGGGTGGCATCATCCCCAACTGGAACATCTACAGCCCGCGCTGGGCGCCTGTCTCGGTCGTCGCCTTCCCGAGCGCAAGCGACCAGAGCCTCGAGCTGCGGGATCACGAGCCCTACGACTATGCTAAGGCCGAGCGGGTCTTCCCCGCGAGCGCCGCGGTCACGATTGAGTTCAGGGTCAGCGCGCGCCATACCGGCGTCGGCCAGTTACAGTTTGAGGTTGTGGATGGCCAGGGTGGGCTTGCCCTACGGGTTGTCTTTGACGCGGACGAGGTCATCAAGGTGAAGGCCGCAGGCCATCTCAGCGGCGCGGGCACCTTTCGGCCCTGCAGGTGGCACACGGTGCGTATAGAGGTCAACACACAGGTACATCGGTTCAGTTTCTTCGTCGACGACCGCAGGCTTGTCGGAGATGCGTCATTGGCGATGCCGGTCCGTGCCGTGGAGCGACTCGTCTTCCGAACTGGACCACGTCGCACCGAGCCGACGCTTGACACCAACCGGTTTGAGGGCGATGACCTGCACTATGCGGATGAGCCGGTGATGCCAGCCGTCTTCTGCATCAACTACGTGCGAACGAGCGACCACGTCCTGGCGTGATGGAGTGTTCCGCTTGGCCAGCGCGATAGAGAAACAGACAAGGAGAAAGAGCAATGACTGAGACGATGGCGATGATACGCGAGGGTGTGCTCGGAGGCGACATGGAGCAGGTCAAGACACAGGTTCACCTGGCGATCGACGCGGCAGTCCCGCCAGAGGACATCCTGCGGGATGGCCTTGTCGCAGCGATGGCGGAGGTCGGCCGGCTTTTTGAGGAGGGTGAGTACTTCGTTCCCGAAATGCTCATTGCGGCCCGTGCGATGAAGGCAGGGCTGGCACTCCTCAAGCCACACTTGGTCCTGGCCGACGTGAAGCCCGCTGGCAAGGTTGCCGCCGGGACGGTCCAGGGCGACCTGCACGATATCGGCAAGAATCTGGTCTGCATGATGCTCGAAGGGGCCGGGTTTGACATTGTTGATTTGGGTACGGACGTGTCGCCCGAGCAGTTCGTGGACGCCGTCAAGAACAGGGGTGTCGACCTGATTGCGATGTCCGCGCTGCTCACAACGACTATGCCGAATATGAAGGCCACCGTGGACGCCCTCGAAGAGGGAGGCGTGCGCGATAGCGTCAAGGTGATGATCGGCGGCGCGCCTGTGACCGACGCGTACGCGACCGAGATCGGCGCTGACGGCTACGCGGCGGATGCCAGCCGGGCGGTCGCTCTTGCACAGTCGTTGGTGGGGCTATAGCCCTCTGTGGATAATTGGGAGTGAGCCGTGGTTACGGTGAGGGAGGAGCGGGCATGAACCGCATCAGATATGCGCTTGTCGGGTGTGGGCGGCGCGGCCAACACCACGCGGAGACCGTCGCGGAATTGCGCGATCTCTTCGACATCGTCGCTGTCTGTGATGTCGACAATCAGGCCGCTGGGCGCGTCGCAGATCAGCTGGGGGCCAAGGCCTATGCCGATATCCGTACGATGGTTGCGCGGGAACGCCTGGATATCTGCGACGTGGTCGTGCCGAGCGAACTTCACCACATCGTCTCATGTTACCTGTCCCGGTGCGGCATACACCAGATGATTGAGACACCGCTGGCGCCCACGCCGGGCCTTATGGATCTGATGGTGGAGACGGCGGCACTGCACGGCGTGAAGCTACAGACCTCTGAGAACTTTCCGTTTCTGCCGGTGGAACAGTTCACACGCGAGATCATTGCCACCGGCGCCATCGGGCCGGTGCACCGCTGCTACCGCCTGTTCTCGTCCACCTGGTATCATGGTATGGCAGCCATGCGCGCTCGCCTGGGGGCCAGGCCAGTCAGTGTCAGTAGCATTGGCCACTGCATGCCCGTCGTGCCCTATGTGGATGGCGCCGGGCGTGACTGGCAGAGCGAGGGCCTGGAGTTCCACGCCGTGGACTTCGCCAATGGCAGCCTGGCGATCGCGATGGTGGGCAACAAGAACGGCTGTCTGGGGCGCAACCACCTTGTCGGCTTCGAGGTGTGTGGCGAGCGCGGCACGATCATCACGAATGGCAACCAGACAGCTTTCGGAGGCGAGACGGTCAACGTGTGTACCAGCGCGGACGTCGCCGAGCGCTCCGCCAGGGCCGGGACGTACCCCTTCGAGCGCGCGTACACGCCGGACCGCACTCTGGATCATATCCGGGTGGCGTTGCCCGACTCGCTCGGAGGGACGCTGGTTTGGGAGAATCCCTACATGCACAAGCGCATCAGCGAGATGAATGTTTCCCTCGCTCACCTTCTTGAAGCGATGGTGCTGGCCGTCGTTGACGATGTCGCGCCGGCGTGGTCCGGCGAGGACGGGCAGCTGGATATGGAGATGATGCTGGGCGGCCAGCGTTCGATCATGACGAACCGCCAGCCGGTCGCGCTACCGCTGTTGCGCGACCCTCGCGAAGAGGAGGCCTTCGATGTGCAGTTCGAGGCACGATTTGGAGTGCATCCGCGCCGAGACGTCGAGCAGGCCTTGGCAGTCAGCTTCAAGGCCAGATAGCTGAGAGGAACGTAGCAGTGATTTGCTTCTCAACGGCATTCCCGGGCGGCAATGCGCTGGACTTCGTCCGAGTAGCGGACGACCACTACGAATTCGCCGTTGATCTCAGGGGCGGCGAGCGCGGACTCTGGTTCTGTTTTCGCGTCTATGGCGCGGAAGGCAGGGTGCTGACCTTCGATATCGTGAACGGCCCGAGACTTCTCGGATGGCCCGGCTTCCGCGCGATGCGTCCCGTCTATGGTTTCGCTGGTGACTACCGTAGGGTAACCGCGGAGACGCAGGTGCTTTCCGAACAAGGGATCATCCGGTTCGCGGCACCCTGTCCTGAGGGCGGTCTTGTGGCGTTTTGCTACACCTACGTGCAGTCGGATCTCGAGGCGTTCTGGGGCGCCTACGCCGAGGCGTTGCCCTTCGCGCGGCGCCGGATCGCGATGTCAGCCCACGGCTTTCCCGTGGAAGTCTGGGAGGCCGGCAAGGGCACGAGAGGTATCTGGCTGACGTGTCGTACCCACGCGGGCGAGTCACCGGCTTCCTATGTGCTCGAAGGATTCATGATGGGCCTGGTGGCTGATGAGAACGCGGGCCTTCTCGACCTTGCCACGATCCGCGCGTGTCCAATGGTCGATGTGGACAACGTCCAGGCCGGTGGCTACGGCAAGTACGGGCCGCCCTGCGACCCGTATATGGACTGGCATACTGCGCCTGTGTCGCGATCGGTCGCAGCGCTGCAGCGTTACTTCAGCGAGGCCGGTGAGCGGCCCTTCCTGTGTATTGACTTGCACAGCCCGGAGCCCTGTGGGTCGACTTACGCCTGTACCTGGACACCGTCCGAGGTGTCCGCGCCCTATATGCACCGTATCGATCGTCTGTGTCGGACCATCCACACGTGCACAGAGGATCCGCTCAGGCTCGACCTGGGGCGCACCAAGGGCTACCCGGAGTGGTTCGGCGATCAGATCGACCGATCAAGCCAAGGCTACTTCCGCAGCCACTATGGCTGCGTGGCGCTGACCCTGGAGGTCAGCTACCACTGGTCCAGTGGCGGCGCCTATCCCAGCGAGATGGATTACCGGGCATTCGGCCGGGCGCTTTGCCGGGCGGTCGTGCAGGTCTGTTCAGACTCACGAAACGAAGAGGAGGTAATGGCAGATGTATGAACTGGCGATGCTCCGCCCCGTGCAGACGTTCCAGGTCTGCGTAGCTGTGTGCTCCGACTTTGGGCGTGGCGTGTATGCGGCCCGGGTCTACCTAGTCGACGTATCGACCTGGAAGGCTTGAGATGGACTGGACACAGCGTCTGGCTATCGTCAGCGACGAGGCTGCCCCTGCGTTTGCGGAGGCGGTATCGATCTCTATGCCTTTGGGTATTCGGGCGTACGAAGTGCGCAACCTCTACGTCGCCCGGGTTCCCTACGTTTCGGAGGAGGCGGTCGCCGAGGTGCTGTCGCAGGTGGCGGAGCACGGCCTCACGCTCATCGGGATCAGCCCGGGGTTCTGCAAGCGCTTGCTTGACGATCCTGCTACAGAGACCGAGCTGCAGGTGGGCCTCCCGCGCGCATTCGCGCTGATGGATCGGCTCGATGTACGCACGATCACCCTCTTCAGCTATCGGCGCACGGCACGTGAGACGCCTATTCCTCCGCAGGTGGCAGACCTCCTGCACAGAGCCGCGGAGGCTTGCCGCCAGGAGGGGGTGCGGCTCTTGCTGGAGAATAGCCCAAGCTGCTGGGGCGACACAGGCGCGCATCTGGCCGAGGTCGCCCGAGCGATCGGGTCCGAGGTTACCTGGGACCCGGCCAACGCCGCCGCATCCGGCGAAGTCGCCTATCCTGACGGCTACAAAGGTGTGCGGGGGTTGGTTGCCCACGTGCATCTCAAGAACTGGCATCCAGAGGCCGGGAACGTCTATCTGAACGATGGCGTGGTAGATCTGGGCGAACAGCTGCGCGCTCTCGAGGCCGATGCGTACCACGGCTACTACTGCATCGAGAGCCATCGCTGGGACGATCCTGTGGCGACCCAGAAGAACACCCAGCAGCTCCTGGCGTGGCTGCGGTCACTGGACCGGAGTGAGGGATGCTAATCGTCGATTGCCAGAGCCACGTCTTCCCCCGGGCCTATGCCGAGCTGCTGACCCGGAACCGTGGGCCACTTCGGACGACACGTCAGGGGGGTGTCTACGATGTCCGCTATGGAGACATGCAGCGGTTCGTGCTGGACCCCGAAGTCTACAGTCCAGAGCGCAAACTGCGCGCTATGGATGCCGCAGGAATCGACATCAGCGTCCTGAGCGTCAATATGCCCGGACCCGAACGGCTCGATGACGCATTGGCGGTCGAAGGCTCCCGGATCTGCAACGACTACCTGGGCGAAGTGTGCGCGCGCCATCCGGACCGGTTTGTGGGACTGGCAAGCCTTCCTCTCTGTTTCGTGGATATGGCCATCGAAGAGCTGGACCGGGCCATCAATTCGTTGGGACTCAGGGGCGCGGTGCTTTTCTCCCATATCGCCGGCGAGCCGGTTGACGCCGCGCGCTTCGAGCCCTTCTATGCCTACGCCGCCGAACGAGGAGTCGCGCTGTTCATCCATCCCACCGTTCCGACTTGGGGGGATGTGATCCGAGACTACGCGATGATCCCGATGCTTGGGTTGATGGTCGACACGTCCATCGCGATGCTGCGGCTGATGTTGAGCGGCATCTTGGAGCGGCACCCTGGTCTGACAATCGTTCATCCCCACGCAGGCGGCGTGTTACCCTACTTGATGGGGCGCATCGTTGAACAGACGGAGGTCAAAGGGCGTGGCAGGGAGAACATCACGCGCTCTCCTCAGGAGATCTATGCCGGGGTCTACCTGGATCTGGTGACGCCTTCGGCCCTCGCGTTGCGCTACGCGTACGACTTCGCAGGGCCGGACCGCCTGCTCTTTGGCACTGACCACCCCTGGGTGGCCCCCAGCACGCTGCTGAACCTGCTTTTCGAGATGCACATTCCTGGCGACGCAAAGGCCGCGATACTGGGGTTGAACGCCTGCAAACTGCTCACGATTGCGGCCTGATCTACGCAGTCAAGCAGGATACTCCGATTGGCACACAGATCTGTGAAATGGGTCACGACGATGGTGAGTAACACAATGAGATGCTCTGAATCGGCTACCGCTCCCGCTGGCTCCACGGCCTGGACGCCGCGTACGCGCTTCCAGGCCGCGTTGCGCGGTCAGATGCCCGACCGCGTGCCGTTCGTGATATGGAATAACAAGCTGCCTGGTGGCGCTCAGGACCAGGCCTTGCTAGACGCCGGTGCATGCGTGGTGGTGAAGTCGTCGCTCTACGACATCCAACTCGAGGGCGTGACGACAACGGTAGAGACTTGGGTTGGCGAAGACGGCTATCTTAGGCAGCGCACGACGTATGATACGGCGGGGGGCGCCCTGATGGCAGTTGATCAGATGCGCCCTGGCACGATCTGGCGCGAGGTGATGCCGTTCCGCGATGAGCGCGACTATGACGCGCTATTGGCATTGGTCGAGAGCCGGCGCTTCATATCCCGATTCGAACGGTTTGTCCGGGACGATCTGTTGTACGGTCCGAATGGGGTAGCGCGACCTGCCACCCAGTCCACGCCAATGCACGAGATCATCTACAGTCTGCTCGGCGTCGAGCGATTCGCGGTCGAGTGGTTCGACCATCGTGACCACGTGCTGGCACTTTATCAAGCGTTGTTGGATAGGCGCAGACAGGCTTTCCAGCTGCTGCTTGACTCTCCTGCGGAGTATGTCATCGTCGAGGCGAACATTAGCGTGGATATCATAGGCAAAGAGCGCTTCAAGCGGTACTATATCCCGGCCATCGAAGAAGCGTGTGAGGCTCTGCACGCCAAGGGCAAGCTTGCAGGCGCACACTTGGACGGCAACAACCGGCTCCTAGCGCCGTTGGTGTCTCAGACGTCTCTCGACTTCATCGAATCCTTCACGCCGCCGCCCGACTGCGATTTTCACATCTCCAAGGCACGCCAGATCTGGCCCGATAAGGCACTCTACTGCAATTTCCCCTCATCGGTCCACTTGGGCGGCCCTGAGGCCGTGCGCTCAATGGCCAGGGCGCTTATCGCTGAAGCGGCGCCGGGGGGGGGGCTGCTGCTTGGCGTGCTTGAGGATGTTCCACGCACGGACACGCTTCTGCCGCTGGCAGAAGCCGTCTGGGACTTCGGGCGCCTGCCTCTGAAAGTAGTATCGTGAGCGGACACTCGACAAGGAGCTGAACCTGATGATACAAGGCCTGGGCCACAGGGCGAGCGGTATTCAGTATGGCGTTTAGCGTGGTTGGAATCGCTCTCAAGAGGTTACTGGCAAGGCGCGCTCTGACGCTGGTGTGGCTTGTGGGAGCTGTGCTGACCATTGCCCTTGTCGTGAATGTGCAGCTCTTCTCAGAGGCTGCCAGCCTGCAGGTGTTGCGCGATGAGTTGGGACGCGTGTCTCCAGGACACCCGCCGTTTGCCCTGCACCTGTACTGGCCCTGGAATCCCTACACGGACAGCACAGGGCAGGAGTACCTGGCCTACAGGCAGGTCTCCGACACACTACGCGACGACCACGAGGCTGTGGGCCTGCCATTGGTGAGCACAGTGGGCAGGGTTGAGAGCCCGCCACTTCGCGTTTCGACACATACCGAGGGTGCCGAAGGCTACGAGACGATACGCGGGCTCAGGTACCGGATATCCTTTATGGATGGGTTCTTTGACCACGTCCATGTTGTTGAGGGCGGGCTGCCCCAGCCCGCCACTGGTCCCTACGACACTATCGAGGTCGCTGTCAGCCACTACGAGGCTCTGCGCACAGGACTTCAGATCGGCGCACGGTACTTTCTGACCGAAGACACTCAGGGGCTGGCTTCTGCACTCCCCGGGGAATTCACTGTTGAGGTTGTTGGCCTATGGCAGGCCAACGACCCGTCCGAGTCGTACTGGTTGACCAATCCCGAGCAGTGGACCAGCTTACTGATGGTATCGGAAAGTAGCTACGCAGAAGCCGTGGCCTCGCAGCTCGCCAGGCCCCTCGGTTTCTGTTCGTGGTATCTCGTGTTCGATGACGCTGAAGTGCGGGCCTCACAGGTCGCCGGCATCCAGGCAGGCATGAAGCAGGTGATCGCCCAATCACAGCAGCATCTTCCCGGCGTCCGGGCAGATCTCTATAGCCCCCTCCAGATCTTGCAGACATTCATGCCCCGTTACCGTAGCCTGCTTCTTACGCTCTCGCTGTTCAACATCCCGATTGTCGGCGCAACCATCTACGCGATGGTGACGATCTCAAGCCTCATTGTCTCGGCGCAGAGGAGCGAGACCGCCGTCCTGCGTAGTCGCGGTGCCACCCGCGGCCAGATCCTGTTCGTGTATTTCCTTCAGGCGCTGTGGATTGCGTTCCTTGCGCTCGTGCCGGCCCTACTGCTCGCGCGAGAGCTGACCCAGGCTATGGGGGCTGTGACATCGTTTCTCAGCTTTGGCCGCGCGTCCAGACTGGATGCCTCCCTTTCGCTTTACCACGTGGCGATCGGCACCGTTGCAGCCGGGTTGATCGCCCTGGCAACCGCGATGCCAGCCCGAGCAGCATCCGAGGCCACGATCGTGACGCACACGCGCGAGCGAGCGCGCGAGCGTCAGCGCCCGTTCTGGGAGCGCTACTTCATAGATGCTTGGCTCCTTCTGCCGGCGCTCTACGGGTACTGGCAGCTCCGGCGGAGCGGTGCGATCAGTCTGCTCCAGCGCCAGGTGGCCTCTGGCGCCACTGCCTACAGCGACCCAGTGATGTACAGCGTGCCGGTGCTCTTTCTGGTCTCTGCTACGATGCTCTTGATGCGCTTCCTGCCCCTGACTCTGCGGCTGGTGACCGCGCTAACGAAATGGTTTACCGGGGTCCCTATGTACCTGTCGCTGCTTCAGCTGTCGCGCAACCCGCGCTATTACGTTGGTCCCTTGATTCTGATTGTGTTCATGGTCAGTCTCGGGGTCTATACAGCAGATCTCGCGCGTACTCTCGACATGAATCTACGCGACCGCGTCTACTACGCCGTTGGCACAGACCTCGTCCTCGTCGAGACGCCGCCTGGCGGCACTGCGACGCTGGCAACGGAGTTTCACGCCGAGCCGCAAGCGAACGACACTGGTGTAGACGAGACGCGCCCAAAAGGCGAGTCGATGTCGGTCCTGCCTTTTGAGGTCCACCTTTCGATCCCCGGTGTCCTTGACGCGGCGCGAGTTGGTCGCTACAGGACAAACCTGCGCCTTCAGGCCGACACCAACCCTGCCGAGTTCCTGGCTGTTGATCCCCAGGAGTTCGCCAGTGTCGCTTTCTTCAGGCCCGACTTTGCTTCTGAGGGGCTTGACGTCCTGATGAACCGGCTTGCGGCGCAGCCACAGAACATCTTGGTGCCCCGGGCACTGTTGGACCGGACTGGAATCGGTATCGGAGAGGAGATCCGCTTCGATCTCAATGTCGTGGGTGCCGAGGAATGGGCCACAGTGCGCTTCGCGGTCGCGGGGGTGTACGACTATTTCCCGACTGTCTATCCCGACGACCGGATCGTGATCATCGGCAATATGCATCACCTGATCGCCGAGATCGGCGGAGTCGGGCACTACCATGCCTGGCTACGCACAGAGCCGGGGATCAACAGCGCCGACGTCGTCGACGAGATTGAGCAGCTGCTCCCCATAGATGTGCCTACGGTGATGAGCGCCCGGGACGTGGTTGCGGAGCAGGAGGCGCTGCCTGAGCGCCTCGGCTTCTTTGGCACGCTCACCGCCGGGTTTATCGGTGTTGGTGGCATGGCGGTCGTGTCGTATGCGCTGTTTGCCTTCCTCTCACTCAAGCGCCGTTCCGTCGAGATGGGGGTCTTGCGGGCAGTCGGGATGCCGCGTGCCAGTGTGGCCCGGAGCCTCGTCTATGAGCAGGTGTTTATGTTGGCGAGCGCTGTCCTTGCAGCGGTCGGGTTGGGACTGGTCACGGCCTACCAGTTCGTGCCGCTAGTCGAGGTGGGGCAGACACTCCGGCAGCAGGTTCCGCCGTACATAAACCACATGACGTGGACCGACCTGGTTCTCTTGATGGTCATGGTGATCGCGGTTCTGGTGGTCGCTATGGTGGTCGTCGCTTACAGCGTGATCCGCCAGCGAATCGGAGAGACGCTCAAAATCGCTGATGTCTGACGCCCTAACGCGCCTGGCCCATTGGCATCCGGCACTGCAGGATTGTGAGCGCACCTGTGTTCACTATAGCGATCGGCGACCGCAAGAGCTAGACCCTAGATAGAGAGGAGATGATGATGAGAGCACGTGCTGTTGTCTTCACGGCCCCTAACGCCGTTGAGTTCAGGGATGGCGAGTCCAGCTGGGTCGACTGCCCCGATCCAGGCCCCGATGAGGTCGTCGTGAGCGTCACGCATTCCTGGATCAGCAACGGGACCGAGGGCTCGTTCTTGCGCGGCGAGCGGGTGTTGGGAGATACTGCCTACCGTTCCGGCGATCCATTGCCTTTCCCGCTGGTTCCCGGCTACCAGAAGGTCGGCGTGGTCGAGTTTGTCGGGCCCGAGATCACCGACCTGACCGTAGGCGAGACGGTCTTCTGCGCGATGGGGAACGTCGAAGGAATGTATATGACCCGCGGTGGGCATGTCTCGCCGTCGGTGTGCGCCCGCAGCCAGATCTGGAAGCTGCCGGCGACGCCTGATCCCGTCGCGTTCTCCGGTCTGGTGTTAACCCAGGTGGGCTACAACTGCGGGACACGGGCGCCTGTTGAGCCTGGCGAGGCGGCCGTTGTGGTTGGAGATGGGATGGTTGGTCTTTGGGCAGCGCAGACCCTTGCGTGGCGCGGCGCCAACACGATTCTTGTGGGTCGCCACGCTAACCGCCTAGCGCGCTTCTCCGGGGGGCTCTTCCGCCATGCCGTCAACGCCAACGATGTGGAGTGGGTTCCGACGGTCAAGGAACTCGCCCCAGGCGGGGTGTGCGTCGCTGTCGATACCGTGGGCTCAGTGCCGGTGATGGAGAGCTTTCTCAAGCTGATGAAGCGTCACGGGCACATTGTCTCCGCCGGCTTCTACGGCACGCAGGACTTGCTGGGACTCCAGCCGCTGCGCTATGGCGAACTCTCCCTCGATATGGTCTCGGGATGGTCTGTGGAGCGTATGAACCATACCCGCGATCTGATTGCAGCCGGTTATCTGGAGACGCTCCCGCTCATCACACACCGCATGCCCGTCAGCCAAGTCCGCGAGGCGTGGGACCTGATTGCGGCGAAGCGCGAGGGCGTGCTGGGGGTCGTTCTCACCTGGTGAGGCCAACCAACTAACGCCTGCCGGTGCTCAGAAACCTGAACAGGAGGACAGTATGGGTGACACAATGAAGGTGCTGCAGATTGCTGCGCCAGGCCAGATCGCCTGGCGGGATGTGCCGGTCCCACAGCCTGGCGAAGGACAGGTGCTGATCAAGGTCGAGGGGATCACGACATGCCCTCACTGGGACCTTCACCTGATGGAGGGTATCCCAATGTTCCCGTGGCGCCCTCAGAGCTATCCCTACACACCCGGGCAGCCCGGACACGAAGCCGTTGGCGAGATCGTTGCCTTAGGCCCCGGTGTGGCGGGGCCTGCGGTTGGCGACCGTGTCTCGTGCTGGCGCGACCAAGGGCACGATCGGCAGGGCTGCTATGCCGAATACGTCGTGATGGAGGCCCCCAACGTGATCGCGGTGCCTACAGCACTGTCCACGGAAGCCGTGGCGCCGCTGGAACTGGCGATGTGCGTGCAGGTCTCCTTTGATCGGCTGGCCTGGCTCGATGCCGTCCCGGGCAAGCGGTTCGGCGTAAGTGGCCTGGGGCCCGCAGGGCTCGTTGCCGTACAGATGGCGAAGGCGTATGGTGCGTCTGAAGTGGTGGGCATCGATCCTCTTCCCGAGCGGCGTGCCCTGGCCTCGCAGCTAGGTGCTGATGCAGTGCTACCCCCCGAGGCCGGCGTGTTTCCGGTCGGGAGGACTGCGGCCAGCTCTCTGTATGCCGCCATCGACTGCACGGGTCTCAAGACCTCAATCGAGTTTCTCATGGATCGAACCTACCACGTTGTGACGGTCTTTGGCGTGATGCGCGAATCGGTCGAGTTCCGCCCTGACCACTGGGGTAGGCTCACACTCATGGGTTACGGTACCCACTACCGCGAGGCCGCAGAGCGCGCTCTCACGCTTGTCGTCGACGGCAGCCTGGACCTCACACCCCTGGTGACTCACACGATGCCGTTGGCTCGCTACACCGAGGGGATCGAGCTCCTGAAGAACAAGGAAGCCATCAAAGTGTGCTTCCTTCCGTAGAGTGGCTGGAGATACCGAAGGATACGATGAACCAACCCAATCGCCCGCATCGTTGCAAGACTTATCACGGCGTCGTCGTACCGATGGTGACGCCCTGTACCATCCGGGGGGAGTTGGATGAAGATGCCGTGCGCCGGGTGATCGATTACCTGATGGCAGGCGGCGTGCATGGGGTCTTCGTGCTAGGCACGACCGGCGAGGGCGACTCTGTGCCCCTCGCAATACGCAAGCAGCTCATCGCTGTGACCGTGGACGCAGTTCGGGGGCGTGCCCAGGTCTATGCTGGGATCAGCGACAATGCGTTGGGGCACTCGCTGGATGTCGCCGAAGTGTCTGCCGAGTTGGGCGTTGACGCTGTTGTGGCGCACCTGCCTAGCTATTTCCCTCTCACCGCTTCAGAGCAGGAGGCGTATTTCCGCGAGCTTGCGGATCGCGTCGCGCTCCCCCTGATTATCTACAACATCCCTAGCACGGTCCACATGTCCATTCCCATCGAAGTGGTGGTAGCGCTGAGTGAGCATCCCCAGATTGCAGCGATCAAGGATTCCGAAAACAACCAGACCCGGCTGGCGACCTTGTTAGGCACGCTTGGTGCGATAGACAACTTCGCGATTCTGGCTGGTAGCGCGGCGCTCTCGGATTGGGCGTTGGCCCTGGGAGCCGACGGCATCGTGCCGAGCTCAGGGAACCTGGTCCCGGGGCTGTGCTGCGACCTCTATGACAAGAGCTTGGGCGGCGATGTCGAAGCCGCCAAGATGCGCCAGCAACAGATCGACACGGTGGCTGAGCTCTATCGCGGTCCGGTGTCGTTGTCGCAGTCGCTTGGCCGGCTGAAAGCCGTGATGGGAGCGCATGGCCTCTGTGAGGCGTGTGTCTTCCCGCCGCTGCTTCCTCCAACGATCGATGATCAGGCAGCGCTCCAGTGGCGTTACCTTGAGTGGCGCAGGAGCCTGTAGAGGACCCATCGGGCATGCAGTGGTCCTCCAAATCGCCGCACGCGAGTACAGCTCGTGCTAACAGCCATCTAGCAAACTGACCAAGGAGGTTTCCGTGATGAACTGGAGAGAGCATCCCTGGGGTGGGGTTTTCCCGGCAACCCTGTGCCCGTTCCACGAGGACGAATCGCTGGACGAGGAAGGCCTGTTTGGCTATATCCGCAACGTGGCACTGGTCGACGGCGTCAAGGGCGTCGTCTGCAATGGACATACCGGCGAGATCATGTCGCTTCGCTCCGAAGAGCGTGTCAGAGTCACGCGCATCGTGGCCGATGCTGTGCGCGATTTGCCGAAGCAGGTCAAGCCGATCACGGGCGTCAGCGCCGAAGGCAGCCTGGAGGCTATCGACCATGCCCTGGCTGCGAAGGATGCCGGTGCCGAAGCGATCCTGTTGATGCCGCCCCATCATTGGCTGCGCTTTGGGAGGTCGTCCGCTACTGCCGTCGGCTTCTTCCAGGATGTGGCAGAGGGCGCCGATATTCCCATCATCGTCCATCAATACCCGGCCTGGACCAAGGCAGGCTACACGCTGGCCGAGATGATCGAGATGGTGAAGCTCCCGCAAGTCGTATGTATCAAGATGGGCACGCGGGAGATGAGCCGTTGGCTCTACGATTACGAGCAGATCAAGGCCGTTGCGCCCCACGTGACCATCATCTCGTGTGTCGACGAATACCTACTGCCGACCCTCCTGGAGGCCGGCGATGGGGCACTCATTGGCTTTGCCGGGTTCGTGCCCGAGCTGATGGTGCGTCTTGTCCACGCATGCCTCGAGGGCGACCTCGTTGGCGCGAAGGAGGCGCAGAAGCTGGTTGCGCCGCTGGCGCGGCTCGTCTATAGCTTCGGTGAGCCAGGGAGTGCCGCTCACCAGCGGATGAAGTGCGCCCGGTGGCTGCTGGGGCAGTTCCCTAGCCCCAAGATGCGCCGCCCTCTCCGCGATCTGCCCCAGGCGCAAATGGACCGGATCCGCCAAGAGCTGGAGGCGTTGGGGTACCGGTGTGCACACTGATGCACGATCCGGCATGCTCGTGCTTGGTATGTTAGCAGTGGTGAGTTCTGATCTAGTATAGCCGACCCGAAAGGGGAAATCTGTGGCAACACTACCTGAGATAACAGCTCCATCCGAGCCGGTGAGCGTCGCGTTGATCGGGACCGGACAGCGCTCCCGGACAATCTACGCTCCGCTCTTCGAGTCACTCAGTCCCTGGATTCGTCTAGCGGCGGTGTGCGACCCGGTCAGAGACCATGCCGATGCGCTTGCAGCGCAGCTCGGTGTACCGGCGTTTTACGACATCTTTGAGCTCGTGAAGGCGCAGCCTATGGAGGCAGCGCTGATCGTGACGCCCGTTCCGTCACACCATTCGATCAGCGTCTATCTTTCCTCTCAGGGGGTCCACAACCTGACCGAGACTCCTTGGTGCAGCATGGTTGCGCAGGCTCGCCAGATGATCGAGGTTGCCCGTGAGAACGATGTCGTCGTAAGGGTAGCCGAGAACTTCTTCCGTTTCCCCATCGACCGCATCGTCAAGGAGATACAGAAGACGGGGCTGCTTGGCGCGATCCGTCGCGTGGTGTCCTACAATGACCATACCGGCTATCATAACAACTCCCGCTGGATTGTCTTCGCGGGGATGCACCCCCAAGCTGTTCAGGGCATCGAGCATGACATACCCACCGCCGCTTTCCGGTCAAGTCCAGTGCGCTACCACGACCACGAGACGTATCGGGCTCACTTCATCAGCTTCCCGGATAACTTGCTCGTGGTGGACCATGCGTCCAACGTCAAGGGTTTCCTTGGGCGACACTCCCGTCCGGGCTACACCGAGTGGCAAGGCGAGCGCGGCACTATCGTCTATGCCGCCAGGAACGGCTGGCACGGTGAGGGCGAGGTGCGCTACTGTAGCGATGAAGCGCTATCGACGGGTCGCGGGGCTCACGACCAAACCTTCGAGATCGTGGACGAGGTCGGTAATGGGGGTTGGACGCGGACCTATGTAGACCTGCCCTCAGGTAGAGCAGAATACGTGAATCCATTCCGTCCCACCCGGCTGTCTCAACACTTTCTCCCTTACTACAGCGCGCCCATCATGGGCCACATCGTCGACTTCGCCCAAGCCGTGAGAGGCCTGCAGCCAAGCGAGTTTGACGAGGAGGATGCGCTTATGTCGCTGATGATGGAAGCCGGCACGCGTGAGTCCGTCCTCAACGGCGGCGTGGTGATTACGCTTCCACTGACGGGAGACCTGACATCTGATCAGCTTGCCCGGAATGCCCTACAGGCCCAGTTTGGTGTTGACCCGATGGATATCGAGGCGATGCTGAGTATTAGCTACCCGAAGTCCTGACCGTGCAACACGCTGCTGCTGAGAGCAGCTATGACGGGAGGTCACCCACATGGACATCATCCCGCACGTCGACATTGTCGGCGATGATCGCATTCAGACAATCCTGGACGATCCGAAGAACTTCGAGCTCAGAGCGATTCGAGCGGAGACGCTTCAGGATTGGATGCCTGACCTGGGGACGTATGCCGCGCCCTCGTCTTGCCGGATGCAGAATGGCATTTTCCGTACCTCAGGACTCGCCAAGTCGGGCATCCCGGCCATCCTGCGTCATCGTTTCTTTATTCACGAGGAGGCTGTGGCGGTTACTGGTACACGCTATATCGGCCTGCTGATCTACGATGGCGTGGACGATGACTACGTGTTCGAGTTGAGCGCCGGCTCCGAAGACGTCGGGGCGGTCCGGCCGTGGCGTCACGATAACCGCCGGCATCTCATCGTCGCCACCGTCCCTGCTCAGATCCTGGGCGGCCACATCCCTTTCACGGTCTGCGCGGTAGGCACCGGACGCTGCTATCTTGAGAGTGTACTCTTCATGCAGTCGCTGCCGGAGACCCCCGAGTTCACCCCGAGGATCGAGCGGCTGAGTGCTCGTGTGGTCGCGCGGCGGGCCGACGGCGTGACCGCCGATGTGGACTTCGTGACCCGGGAGGCAGCCATGATCAGCGTGACCGCCGTGACGGCCAAGGCGGACGCCAAGGTGTATGCTGAGACGGATGCTTACGATGTGCTCCATACGGTTGTCTTGCGCGGCCTCCAAGAGGGCCGACGCTATGAGATCACCGTTGAGGCGACCGAACCCGGCGGCGCCTATGCCAGCGCCACGACCACGCTATCGACGGCGCCCCTGGTCGCCTCGACTGCGGCCCCTGTGCACGTGCCGGTGGAAATCCTGTGGGCCGACGCCGTCGACGTCGCAGGCCTGCCGCTTACGTTCGGCGTGCCGGTTGCCAGGGGCAGTCTTGTGTCGGCAGAGGCCTGCGAGGTACGGGCCGGTGGCTGGTCCTGCGTGGGCCAAGCCCGCGTCCACGCGCGCTGGCCCGATGGGTCGGCGCGCTGGGTCCTCGTCGATGTGCCTGCGCCCGAGCTTCCGGATAGCGAGTCGGCTGTTGCGGCGGAGGTCGTGGTGAATCCGGCTGCTCTCGCACCAGCCGTGGGCCTATCGTGGCAGGAGTGGCCCGATGGCATCAGTGTGGAGGGAGGGAAACTGCGCGTCCGCGTTTCGCGAGGTGGTCCACTGCCGGCCGCGATCGAAAGGCGCGCGACTGATGGAAGTTGGCATCCGTTGCTGACCGAGGGCGGGACCTGTCTCACGGCAGTTCTGGGCAATGGAGTCTGTCTCGCCAATGGCCAACCTGAGGCGCTGCTGATAGAGGAATCTGGTCCGGAGCGCGTGGTAATCCGCTACGAGCTGCCGATCATAGATGATCGCGGCGCCGTCCACTTCCGAACGGAGGTGCGCCTTCATATCTTTGCGCGGATGCCCTTTGTGCGGCTCGTGGCCCGTACGACGGTTGTGAGTCCCGCCTTGGGGCCGGCCCTGGGCAGCGCAGATCTGAGCCATCTAACCGAAGACCTGGCGTACCTGCGATCGGCAGTCGGTGGTGAGCGCGGTGAGGCAACGTCGCTGTTGCGAGTGGCTTCGATGGAGCTACGGCTGCCCTGGATCAGAATATCTGATGGCACACGCCAACGTGTCATACACGAGCATGACTGGGCCTACCGGGTCGAGCGCGCCCAGTTGGACGGGACCGCGGGAGAGTCAGAGAGCGTAGACGGCCACTGGCCTGGCATCCTGGAAGTGGATGGCGACGCAGGGCGCCTTGGTATCTGCGTGCGGGATTTCTGGCAGACCTACCCGAAGGCCCTCCGCTGTGACGGGCGCGGTGTGGCCATCGAGATCCTGCCCCAGCTCAGCGGTACCGCGCTTCCCGAGGAAGAGGAGCTCTGGCATAGGCTTTACTTCTGGCGCGACCCTACCAGCCCTGGCTACCGGCTCAAGGTTGGGATGGCCTTGACCGCCGATGTCCTCATCGGCGTGCCGGGTGAGCCAGGAGAGACAGCGCTATGGCAGCGTTGGCTTCAGGGGGCGGTGGTCGTGCGCCCGGCACCGGACTACCTCAACGCGACGGAGGTGTTTCTGCCGATGGCCATTAAGGCTCTGTCGCCGCACCCGGTCTATGAGGCCTTCATGGATCAGGCCATCGACGATTGGCTGGGTCAGGTGGCCGAGCGCCACGAGTACGGCTTCGCCAACTACGGCGACACTTACTCGGACGGCGAGCACTTCTGGTCGAACAACGAGTACGACGGCCCGCTTTGTGCCTACCTCGAGTTCCTCCGTGGGGGAGACCCACGCTGGGCCGGTATCGGCACGGCAGGGGCACGACACCAGACGAACGTCGATACCTGCAACTACTCGCGCGTTCCTTCACAGATTGGTGCGCAGTACGTCCATACGCCAGGACACGCGGGCGGGTATCTGCCTCCCTTCTTTCGTAGTAAAACCGCCGGTTCGGCCGCGGTACCCTCTCACATGTGGGTCGAGGGCAGCGCGCTGCACTATCTGCTCACCGGCGACGCCTTCGTCGGCGACACTATCCGCCAGACAGGCTTGAGACTGACCCGAGGTCTCAAGACTTACGACTTCATGAACATGCGCGAGCCCGGCTGGTTGACGATCCACCTGTGTGGTATGGCGCGCATGGTCGAAAGCCCACGATTCGAGAACGCTGCAGCGGTCGTCGTGGGCCGTGTCCTGGACAAGCAGGAGCCGGGTGGGGGCTGGGAGCACCCCCTGTCGGAAGGACACTGTCATTGCGTGCCCCCACGCTGTCACGGCGAGGCGGGGTTCATGGTGGGCGTTGTGCTGTCGGCTTTGCGGCGGTTCCACGCCCTCACCGGCGACCCGCGCGTAGGCGATGCCATCGTGGGTGGGGTCAGGTGGCTGATCGAGAAGACCTATGTGCCCGAGGTCGGCCATTTTCGCTACACGTCCTGTCCGAACCATGGGGATCCCGGGCCCGTGTACACCCTGCAGGTGATCGAGGGGCTGGCGGACGCGACGATGTTCTCCCGTGACCCAGTCATCGCTGCAGTTCTCCGGCGCGCCCTGTCGGATATCGGGCAGCCGGGCGCCGATGCCAGCGCGCCGCGGTACGGGCGCTCTCTCTCGATGGAGGCGCGCTACATCCCCTTTATGCTTTATGTGCTGAACGATCTGGACCTTGGGACGTGAAGCAACGTTTGGTAGCCGCAGGCGTCTTTCGCCGCCGCCTGATACAGTCTATGGTTGAGAGGAGCATCTCATGCGACACGTGGTCGTCACGTATGACAAGACGAAGTGGTGTGCTGTGCCCGCCAACAATGGCGGCAACGGGCCGATCTGGCAATGGGGCAACGAACTGCTCGTGGGGTTTACCCAGGGCGAGGCATTCTTTGGCGGCAACGGCCATCAGGTTGCTGACGATAGACCCCAGCGTTCGCTCCTGGCCCGCTCGACCGATGGGGGAGAGACGTGGCGTGTCTATGATCCTGAGGGATATCAGGGCGATGTGGGTTTCCAGGCGGACGATGCCGTGCCCCTGGCCCGCGGCGTTGACTTCACCAGTCCCGGCTTTGTGATGCGCGTGGAGGGCCACGGCTACCACGGTAACGCCGGCCAACAGTGGTTCTACAGCCTGGACAAGGGCGTCAGCTGGCAGGGGCCCTATACCTTTGGCGCGCTTCTGGAGCACCCGGAGCTGGCCGGCCGGGAGCATACCAGCCGCACCGCCTACATCGTCAATGGTCCGGGGGACTGCTTCGTGTTCCTCTCTGTGCGTGGTGCGGGAATTCACGGCCACCGAGTCAGCACCACTGACAAGGTTTTCCTCGCTCGCACTACGGACGGTGGTCAGTCCTTCCGCTTTGTCTCCTGGGTCGTGCCCCCGTCCGATCCGTCCCGCGCTGTGATGCCCGCCCCTGTTCGCCTCTCCTCGAGCGGGATTATCGCAACCATTCGCCGCCGCAACGACGCATTCGTCGGTTGCTGGATCGACTGCTTCCACACGCAGGACAATGGCAACACCTGGGCCTTCCTCTCCAGAGTGGGGGAGACCGGAGGGCACAACGGCAATCCGCCTGCCATGATCCGGATGTCGGACGGCAGGCTTTGCTGTGTCTTCGGGAACCGCGACCGCGGCGTGATAATCGCCGAATTCAGTACTGACGACGGCGCTACTTGGGGGCCGGATCTCGTGTTGCGTGGTGACTTCCAGTCGATCAACGGCGCCAGAGACTTTGGCTACCCGCGCCTCTTCTAGCGACTGGACGGGAAGCTGGTGACTGTCTACTTCTGGTGCTCACCAGAGCGACCCGAGACCCATATCGAGGCGACTATCTTCGACGCGCCGTGAGAGCCCCATTGTACTGTGGACAGATCGAGCCCTTCTCGGTCACCACACCGCACCAGACTATGACTGACAAACAGGAGGCTTTATGATGAGTCCGGGCTACACACTACCAAGACCCTATCGTACCCATGAGGATCCGGTCACAGGAGCTAGGGTCCACGAACTCCTGGGACACACCCAACCATCGGTATCGCTGTACTTCACTCAGCCGACGTGGACGGCCGACGGACAGCACTTTCTCTTCCTGCGCAAGTCGCCGGATCACGCCATCAACTACTGGTGCGTAGACCCTGATGGCTCCGAGCGGCAGCTCACGCATTTCCCGGTGACACCCGGGATGCCGAAGTATGGCCAGTGGATGCACCGCAAGAAGCTTGCCGAGGAGTGCGAGCGCTTCTCGTGGCTCTGGCCCGCGATCCACCCCAGCCTGCCGGTCATCGCCTTCGCGCTGCATAGCGAGGTCTTCGAACTGAACGTCGCGACTGGGGTCTGCACGAGCCTCTTTACCTTCGATCCACAGGTCTGTGAGATGCCCTTTTTCGCGCTGTACCAACAGTTCACCGCGGATGGTCGGCATCTCATCTTCTCGACGGCAGCCCACGGTCGGGCGGTTGATGCGCCCTACATGCCGAACGATACCTCGCTCAAAGACGAGGCCACATGGGAAGGTCGGCTCTGGCGCTATGACTATTTGAACCACCGCATGGAGGGCGAGATCTTCACCTCCAACGGCGAGCAGGCGCACCTGCTTGCCTGCCCTTGGGACCCCGAGATCCTCTTCTGGGCCAACTACAAGCACGCTTGTCTCTATGCTATGCGTCGTGATGGCACCGGGCTGCGTTCGTGGTTCATCGACGACGCGCGGGCCCACGCCGGCCACTACAGTTGGGACCCAGCCCATCGTGCCGTCGTGACGCTCATCAGCGACCCGCATGATGGTTGGCGCACCGTGGTTGCTCGCATTGCCATAGACGGCGGGGCGGTGCAGCGCTTCAACAGTGTGAGCCTGTCTGGAGGCCAGTGGCACCCTAACGCCTCTCCCAATGGCCGTTGGATCGTGATGGACCGTGGGCCAGTAGACTTCGGCGGCGGTAACGGCCTGTGCCTGCTTGACCCAACCACTGACTTCGTCAAGCCCCTGTGCCGTATCGACAGTAGTTGGGGGCTGACAGACGAACAGGGCCGGCCCGTGAAATCCGAATGGTTCCATCCCAACCCTGTATGGTCTCCGGATGGGCGCTACGTGATCTTCCATACCGACAACGGGACGCAGAAGGCCCGAACATGGATGGTGGAGGTGAACGCCGCCTGATACGCTATGGCGCTAGATGTGTCCTGGATACGATTCACGCTCGTAGGTGGAGTGCCAAGGAAGCCCCGAGTTGTTAGGCAGAAGGAGGAGAAGACATGAATACCAACCAGGCAGGGAACCTGCCGATTCCGGTAGAACCTCTCAGACTTGCTCTCATCGGTGCTGGCAGCCGCTCGCAGACCATTTATCAGCCGCTGTGGGAATCGTTGAGGCCGTGGTGCGTGCCGGTGGCGGTGTGTGACCCGGTCGCCGAGAATGGCAACAAGCTGGCGACGGCGCTCGGCGTGCCGTACTACAGCGACATCCGCCAACTGGTCAAGGACCGGCTTGCGGAAGCGGCGCTGGTTGTCACGCCGGTCGAGTCCCATCACTCGATCTCCGTGTTTCTTTCATCTCACGGTATCCCCAATCATACCGAGACGACGTGGGCGAGTATGGTCTGTCAGGCCAGGGATATGATCGCGACGGCGCGCGCGAACAATGTCATTGTTCGCGTTGCCGAGAACTTCCTGCGCATGCCTATCGACCGTTTCGCTCAAACAGTGCGCGACTCGGGCTATCTGGGGCGCATGGGGCGTGTCTTCAGCTACGCAGATCATACCGGCTATCACAATAACTCTCGCTGGATCACCTTTGCGCAGTGCCATCCAGCGTGGGTGCAGAGTCTGGAGCACGATATGGCACACCCAGCCTTCTACTCCCAGCCACAGCGCCGGCACGAAAAGGAAACGCTCAAGGTCCGATTCTTCCATTTCCCCCACGATGTTCTGGTAGGTGACGTGGGCTCCGGTCATGTGAAAGGTCACCTGGGCCGCCACCCGCGCCCTGGATACACCGAGTGGCAGGGAGAACGTGGGACGCTGGTCCACCGCGCCGGCGTCTCTTCCGGTTGGGGCGAGGAGCAGACGGAACTGCGACGGTGTTCAGACGCGATGTTTGCGCCCGCTCAGGAGGCTACGGGCAACTTCTTCGGCGGTGGGCGCGCCGACGAAGTAACGCCTGTTGTTCACGACACGACCGGCGAAGTATGGACCGGTATGCACGCTGACACCTCGACGATGCGCATTGCCTACGAAAGCCCACTTCAGACCTACATCAAGTGCGCCAAGGTTAACCAGCGCGACTGGTATGGAGTGGCTGTGATGGACCACGTAGTCGATTTCGTGCTGGCAGTCCGGGGGCTGCGCGCCAGCGAGTTTACGGATGAGGACGCGCTCATGTCGGATATGATGGAGCTTGGTGCCCGTGAGTCCGCTCTGCAGGAGGGTCGACGTATCCGGCTGCCACTCGAGGGCGATCTTGAGGCCGATGCGCAGGAGCGCGCACGCCTGAAGGCGAAGTATGGCGTCGATCCGCTCAACATCGAGGCGATGCTGTCGATTAGTTATCCGCGGCCCTAGGTGTGTCGTCACGGGGTTCTAATCCCGTTGCGAGCAATAGGCCATGAAGCATCCAAATCTGCTTTTCATCTACACTGACGAGCAAGCCTACGGGACGCTGGCAGCCTATGGTAACCGGCAGATCAGCATGCCCAACTTGGACCGGCTTGCTCGTCAGTCCATCGTGTTTGACCAAGCATATGTCACACAGCCTGTGTGTACCCCGTCTCGTTCGACGCTGCTCACGGGGACCTATCCTCACACGAACGGCTGCATAGAGAACAACGTGCCTCTTCTGCCAGAGATGCAGTGCTTGCCAGAAATGATGCCAGCTGGCAGGTACGTAACAGGACACTATGGCAAGTGGCACTTGGGAGACGAGTTATATGCCCAGCACGGTTTCCAGGAATGGATCAGCATTGAGGATGCTTACAATGCCTGGTTCTCTGCCGGAAGGGATCGGAGCATACGTTCCAGTTATCATCACTTCCTACTTGAGAACGGCTTTCGGCCGCACAATGGAGATACGTTTGGACGTGGCGAAGCAGCGCGGCTGCCGGAGGAATATAGCAAGCCGGCCTACCTTGCCAGAGAAGCATCGCAGTTCCTCCGCAGGAATAGGCACGAGCCTTTCATACTGTATGTCAACTTCTTGGAGCCTCACATGCCGTTCTTCGGCCCTCGTGATAGCCAGTACGATCCGCACGACATTCGCTTGCCGCTGAACTTCGAAGTGGAGTTGGATGGCATTCGACCTTTGAAGGCCCGCGCATTTGCCGAGGCCTATCGCGAGTGGGGGCATAGCAGCTTGACCCTGCAGACTCCAGACGATTGGAGACGGATGATCGCGAACTACTGGGGGCTGTGCAGTCTCGTTGACACACACGTGGGCACCATACTCAGCACGCTTGACGCGTGCCGTCTGACAGACGATACGATCGTTGTCTTCACTTCGGATCACGGCGACATGATGGGGAGCCACGGACTGCTTGGTAAGTGCGTTATGTTTGAGGAGGCTGTTCGCGTCCCGCTAGTAATCCACCTACCCGGACAGACTCAAGGGAAGCGTGTGTCGGGTCCGGTCAGCCAGATCGATATCGTGCCCACGCTGCTTGATCTGATGGGTCAGCCCGTTCCGCCGCAACTGCAGGGTGAAAGCTTGCGGGGGTTACTGCTCGACGACCGAGCGAAGAGCACCAAGGATGTCTTCATTGAGTGGAATGGATCGAACACGGGCATTGTGGGAGAAGAGAGGGGGCAGCTCCGGATCCCGAGGAAGCTCCAGGACATGCTGCCAACAGCGGAGGTGGAAGCAGCCGTCAGCGACCCTATACGAACCATCATCACGCCCTATGGTTGGAAACTCAACTGGAGCGCGCGGGGAGAGCACGAGCTGTTCGACCTTTGGACGGACCCCGGTGAGATGACGAATCTCATAGGGCGAAAAGAGTACGCCTCCGTGGTGCGGGAACTGGAGACACGAGTCCACCTCTGGCAAGAGCGGGCTAATGACGCAGCCTGTCGGTAGGCGCGATCGCCGACGGCGAAACAGGTGCAAAGCCGGTTCGTGTTGGCTCAAGATCGATGGCGTCGTGGCCCACAGGAAGTTTTGGAGATCATCTCTATGGACGGGGAGCTACAAATCGGCAACCTACAAGCCGTAGCACTGGAAGGCGCGGTCGAATACATCCGGGTCTGCGACGTGCCGTTCTTGGCAACTCTGCCTGGATCGCCAACCGCTCAGTCGGTCATTCCGATTGGCTGTCAGTGCGAGCGTCTCTTCTTCCTTGGCTTGATCAACTGCGGCTGGGACTGCGGGCAGGCGCATTGGTCGAGCCACCACGCTGTGTACCCTTCCCCGGAGCACGATCTAGCCATTGGGGATGAGATCGGGCGCATTCTGCTGCACTACGGCGATGGCTCCGTGGACACGGTTCCGCTGGTGCTTGGGTTCACAGCATGGTGGTACCACCAGTGGTGGGTTGGCCGTGAGAAGTTCCCCATCCCTGTCACAGAGCCGTTCGCCTCGCGACCCGATCTGATGCGCACGCTTCGGGAAGCGCTGTACCTGCACGAGGACCTTGACGACGCACACCGGTGGGACGATCCCCTGCGGCACTTCTACCTAGTCTATCTGCCAAAGTATCGGCCGCTTGACTGGCTGGAGTTGGTGGACAATCCGGCAAGAGCAGGACGCCCTGGCATTAGTGCGCTGACAGTTCAGTGTACCGCGCGTGTCTCCCATGGCGTTCCCTTAGTAGATGCCCATGTCCCAGCTGTCGCTGTGGCACGCTCCCTATCGGCCGATGATCTGGACAGATCGCGGTGGTGGCCGGGCGTGGAGAGGCTGAGGCGTGCGCTGTATACATCTATCGGTGACCTCCCGGACGATCCGCAGCCCTACTGCCCACCCGGATGGCGCGGCCCCCGGGTCGAGTTCGGCGGTGGGGCGTTGGGACGGATGCTGTCGAACATCTGGACCGCCAACCTCGACGACATTGACCGCAAGTGCTTCCCAGAGACAGGCGAATTCCGCGAGAGCCGGAAGGATAGCCCCTGGTACGGCGGGTACAGCGGGATCGGGACGTGGGCGCCGCTGGGGATCTACCACCCCGGTGTCTATGCAAGGAGCGCCGAACACATCGCGACTCTGCCACTCCGTCTGATCGATGACCCAACGAGGCGCACGCGCTTTGTGGACTACTGTGATCGGTGGCTCTATTTCTTCCGCGCCAACACTGATCCGGCCAAAGGCCCGCCGAACCCGCCTCAGGACGGGGGCTGGTGGGATCCGGCCCGCTATCCCAAAGACGCGCCGCCTCACTGGACCTTCGTGCTGAACGCGCCTGGAGGCGGCGGGCACCATGGGCCGCTGAACGACATCCCAGGGACAGAGGAGATGGCCGGGCACGGCTCCGTGATCATCGCGCGTTACGTGGCTTGGCGGCACCACGGGTCCCCGACTGAGGCCTGGCTGACCGCTCCCCGTACCCATGTCTATGACAAGAGCCGCTGGGAGTCGACTGTGGACGCTTGTGAGTTCATCCCCTGGTTGATTGACTACACCGGCATGGACGTGATCTATAGCGAGGGCGAGGAGACGGGTTGGGGGGGACGAGTGCTGGGCGCCGGATGGTCCGAACCCGGCAACCCCAAGCCATTGCTGCCCCCGGGTATGCACGACACGCGTGATGAGCTACAGCGGCGCTGGTTCTACGCTAATTGTGACGCCTATGAGGTCTATCCGTCCTACATGTGTCTCGTCGCCCTGCAGTGTGGAGCCAAGATGGCCGATGCTCTTGGCGATGTGGCCCGTGCTGAACGCTGGCGCGCCTACGCCGACCGTATCCGCTATGGGATGCTGCGAAAGTTGGCCATTGGGGACTTCCAGCACCGTGAGTGGCGCGTGAGTCCCTTCTCCGTCTATCCAAGCTTTCAGGACTCATTGGCACCCCTGTTTGCGGCTTTCTACAGCGAGGGCCTAGACCCCTTGCTTGGCGATCCCCAGATGGTCGAAGTTACGCGAAATACCTACTATCATCAGCGATCTGCTCCACACGGCCTCGCGCCAGTGCTGGGGATGGGCTACGGTTTGGGTTGGATGGCCAAGGCAGCGCTGATGCTGGATGAGATGGACGACGCGGGACAGTTGCTGAGCAATCTCGCCACTTTCACGTATGACAAGAACATGGCTGCGTCGCCCGCGGACCAGGACTGGGAGCAGCTCCTCTGGTTGATCCCCGAGGGTGTGAGGCTTGGTCCTGACCGGATGTGGTGGTATCGCATTGGCGACCTGACCAACGGCGCCAACCAGGGCCCCCCGATGCACGCGCTGGAGATGATCTTGGGGGTCGACGATGCCCGGCCGGACCAGCCGCGGATCCTGCCGCGGATCCCGCTTCAGGTGGGCGCGGTCGCCGTTGAAGGCTTCCCGTTGCTCATCGCGGAGGGGGGCCGCACGCGTCGCGTTGATGTCAACTACGCGTATGAGCGCGGACAGTGTTTTCGTTTCAGCTCACCGAGGCCCGTGCCCAATCTCCAGATCCGGCTCGGCCCCTGGAAGCTGGCCACCCCCGACCTTAAGCCCACCGTACCAGGGATCGGCATGCGCTGGGTGGCCTCGGGGATCGAACAAGGGGTGCCGGCGTACTGGGTTTGGCTTAGCTTCGACAGACCCGTCAGTCGTGTTGTGATTCGGATGGCGAGCGATGCCGGCGCCCTGACCGCTTTCATCGGGCCCCAGGAGGTTATGTGAGGGGCCCTGTGGACGTGAGTGCTTTACGCTACACCAGCAGCATCGACGGGACGGCGCCCCTGCTCGCCGACGCGGCCTTCGTCGCGGATGGCCGGCCCAAGCCGCTCCTGGTTGTGATGCACGGCCACAGCGGCGCCCGCGACGCCGTGGCGCAGGACA
>JAXDDP010000083.1:0-6755 GCA_034676785.1 Anaerolineae bacterium
GCTTGCAGTGCCGCTGCCTCGGTTTCTGTGCGGAGGCCCCTGGTGCGTGGTCGCATACACCCCAGGGCGATCTCGGTCGCCGGAAATCTCGCCTTGACCCGTTCGATCACACTGCCCACCATCTCGGCTGAAGGCGGGATGGCTTCAGCCAGTGGGGTGTCGCGGGTAGGCGAGAAGACGATGACGACGATCGTCTCGGGATGGGGGACGGCGGCAAGCGGGTCCAGCAACCGGTCCTCGGTCCCATCGTAGATGGCGATATGCGGTGCGACGTGCATCCCCACCTTACGCAGGCGGTGGTAGGTGGCAACGTAGTCCTCGGTGCTCGCATCAAGGCCAAAGACATCCCGGACGGTCGTCGTGCTCGGAATCTCCAGCGACACGAAGTCGATGACAGGAGCCAGGGCTTCAGCCGTAGCTTCGTCCATCAGACCAGGGTGGATGTTGAGGATCAAGCCCGTCTCGGTTTTTACCTGCCGAATGGCGCCAATGCGTTCCCGCAAATTGAGAATGCCACCGTCCCGGGCGGAGCCGCCGCTTAGCAGAACCCCCAGGGCTCCACGTTCGCGCAGCCTCCGACACGTTTCGACCAACGCCACATCGCTCTCAGCCGGTGTCATTGAGCGCAGGTATGCCCGGTTGCAGTGGCGGCAGTTGAGCTGACAGGCTGTTCCTGACAGGGAGATCGGCGGGAACCTGGGCCCGGGGTAGTAGGCCTTCAGGAGCACGTGAATCTCCGCGCCTCCGTGATCTGGAGCTGGAGAGCTGGGGTGACCAGGGAAGTCGAGCTGTGTGTCCTATCCCCGTTCATGAATCGAGGATCTCCTGCGCGCTCAGAATCACGTGGACGATATCCTCTACCGATGCTCCGATCACCTCTATGCCGGTGTCCAGGAAGGCTTGCAGTCGCTGGTGCAGGGCTCCTGCCTCCAACGGTGCGCCGGCCAGGCGTTCCTCCAGATCCAGGATGGCTTCTTCGGGATGCATAAAGAAGTCGCCGGTCAGACGAAGCGAGGTGATGATCGGGGGCGTAGCGTGCTCGGTGACGGTGAGGCGCACCCGGAGCAGTTTTCCCCCCGGGGCCTTGTAGTCAGCGCATCGCAATCCACTCGTCGGTTGCATATTGTTCTTCCTTCAGGGTCTCAGCCAGCACGATCTCGTGATCGATGAGCTCGCCTGGCACCAGGGTGATGCCAAGTGCTTCAGCGAAACCATCGATCAAGGCCTGTGTGACGCGCGCGCGATCTACAGAACCCATCTCTCGTCGGATGGAGGTCACCCGCTCTTCTACGCCAGCAATCAGCTTGTCGCGGATCTTCTCGTTGGGCACCTTCAGCAGTGTGAACATCAGGTGCGGGTCGACCTCACACAGAATGGTGCCGTGCTGGAGGATGCCGTGGAACCTTCGCGTTTGGGCATTGCCAGAGATCTTGCGCTCGTTGACGGTGATGTCGTTGATCGGTTTGAACTCGGCGGGCATCCCCAGCGCTTGCAGACCGATGACCAACCCGCGGCAGAGCGCGTCGTAGGAGTCGAGGATCTTCCTGGGAAGCCCAGGATAGTCATCCGGAATGGCCAGTGAATAGGTGATCTCGCCTTCGTAGTCGTGGTAGACGGCACCGCCACCGGTCAGCCGGCGAATGACGTCCACGCCGTGGGTCGTGCATGCTTCTTGATCGATCTCCTGTTCGAGCCCCTGGAAGTAGCCAATCGACACCGCTGAAGGCTGCCAACGGTAGAAGCGCAAAGTCGGCGGCACCATGCCGCCGGTCACGCAGCGGAGGATCGCCTCGTCTATCGCCATATTGTCGAAAGCGCTACGGGCACCGTGTTGAAGCAGTCGCCACGTCTGTGACATAGGGCCCTCCTTCCAACCTGAGATACGACGCCAACTCCAGCCGCGTCCGGATGCGTTCTTCCTGTGTGAGCGGGGCCGCGTAGTTGTATATCACGCCGCCGGGGCGCTCGTTGTAGAGCGGTCGGTTGCAGTCCGGGCAGCCGCTGGTGCGGAACGGGCTGCCGGTGTCAAGGGCGCGCTCGATGACATTGGGGTCCGTGCGTATCGCTAGGAGCCGTCCTGCCTTGAAATCCATATCCTCGAACTGAGCTTGCCCCCGAGTGATCAGGAAGCGCGCCAACTGGATAGCCCGGTAACGCCCAACGTCGGGCGCCGGTAGGTCGAGCTTTGCACCCCGCACGGGCGTGAAGGCGAAGAGCGCCACCGTGCAGTGCCGGTCGCGCGCATCCTGGATCTTGCGGATGAGGTCCTCATCGTTGTCGCCAAGGCCGACGATCAGGTGGACCGATCCGGTGCCAAAGGTATCGACAATGGCGTCCAGGAAGCGGTGATACGCATCCCAGTGGAAACCGGGTTTGACGGTTTGGAACGTCTCCTCGGTGGCGCAGTCAAGGCCGATGCCAATACGGTTCACACCGGCGGCCCTCAGTTCTGGCAGCCACTCGGGATCAGTCGGGTTCATGCAGACCGAGATCGGCAGGTCAGAGGCTGTTCGGAATGCCTGTACGACGGAAATCAGACGGGATTCCAACCCTTGCTCCAGCACCGTCTGGATGCAGATGCGGCGCACGCCCTCGGCGTCCGGCAGCTGCTCCAGTATTGCGTCCAGCTCGAACTCGGGCCACACGACCCGCGAGAGAAATCGAGGATCGGCATCGCTATCGCGGGCCTGGGCGCAGAAGCGGCAAGCACCTGCACAGTGCTCTCCGAGCATTACATAGAGCGTCGTCGGCGCTGCGTCCATTCGTGCCTCACGAAGGCCGAGGACCACTGCCGAACCCAGGCTGAGTCTTAGTTTTGCTCCGTTACGCTCCACCTGCTGTTGCGTTCCTTTCGTGGTGCTGTGACGAGTGTCAGTCTAGCACGACGGGACCGCGGGACAAGCACAGATCGCTGCACGCCACCATCCAAAAACGTCAGATCCCCAGGATTTCCTGGGGACCTGGCTCTGTGAACGGCGCTATCGTCAGCTGTAAGGGCTTAGGCCTCGTCCGGCGAGGTGGGAGCGTATCTCTGTCTGAACCCACTGTCCTCTACCGGATCGCAGCCGGGCATCGCGCCACCGCCCATACCACCGTTGCTGCGTCCACCTTGCATGCCGCCTCTGCGGACGCCGCCATTGCGGACGCCGCCACTGCGGACGCCCTCCGCGCCATCCAGGCCGCCTACGCGAGCTCCCCGTCCGCCGAGCATCAGTGTGTCACCCAATGTGTCTGCCTGTTCCTGGGTGATGACGCCGTCCTCGACAGCCCGCTGGATGGCCGCATCGCGTGCTGCCTGCAGGTTGGTCTGATAGGTCTCTCGATCGAGCCCCAGCTCGTCCAGCCAGTCGCCCAGCGACTGCTCGCCGAGTTTGTCGACGCTGATGCCCAGCGCCGCCGCTACCAGGGCATCGTGGTCCAGGTAGGGCTGCAGGCTCTGGTGCAGTTGGACCTGGTCGTATTGTTCCTGAGTGATCTGCCCATCTGCCAATGCCTGGTCCAAAGACCGGGTACGGGCAGCCTCGCGCGCGGCCTCGAGTTCGTCAACGGTGACGCCGAGTTCGTCAGCCAGGAGGGACTCCTGGTCGCCGCGATTCCCAAACCACCAGCCGCCTCCTCCGTGTGCGCTCACCGCAGTTGCGGTCAGAACAAGCAGTCCTGCGACCAGGGCCAGTGCGCCCAACCCAGCGACGAGCTTGCCTCTGCCGAGTTTGCTCTTTGACATTGTGTTACCTCCATGTGTGAGATCTGTGCTGCTGTCTGAGGCTAGGCCTCCTGACGCTCTTATGTATACCTTACCGATGTGAAGATTCCGTGAAGATCTGATGAGCATCGTGTGTTTTGCCTCGACCCAGGCGGGAGTACAATCGCCTAGAGACCCTGGGTCTTGACATAGCTCTGTGCTAGTGGTCAGTTAAGTAGGGTCGTAGGAACCACTTCAGCGGTTCTGCGACCGCCCAGTCTACTGGGCGCGCCTGCTGCAGAACGGGAACGACTGAAGTCGCACCTACGAACTCCAGACATCAGATTGGCAAAGCATCAGTAGCATGCCCTACAATGGCTCAAATCTGGCCTGAGAGGAGTTTTCCGTGAAGATCACGAACATCGAGGTGTACCCTGTCTGGGGCGGATTCCGGAATTTCCTGTTTGTCGTGGTGGATACGGATCAGGGCTATCACGGCGTGGGCGAGGCCGGCATCACCGGCCGTGAGCTAGCTGTCATCGGCGCGATTGAGCACTTCAAGCCGTTGCTGATCGGGGAGAATCCCTTCCGCATTGAGCACATCTGGCAGAAGCTCTTCCGGGGCGGTTTCTTCCCCGCACAGCGCATCCTGACCGCGGCGATCTCGGCGATCGACATCGCGCTGTGGGACATCAAGGGTAAGGCGTTGGGTGTGCCGATCTACGAGCTCCTGGGAGGACTGGCGCGCGACAAGGTCGTGTGCTATCCCCATAACCGTGGCCACGCGACCGAGGTTGGCCCTCTTGTCGATTCGTGCCTTCAGACGAAGGCTGAAGGATGGAAGTATGTGCGTTTTGGGCTTCCGGAGGATGGCAAAGTGCTCGAGCCACGCCAGGCTGTGCTGACGGCGATCAAGCAGCTCCATGCCGTGCGCGATGCGGTCGGTGATGACATCGAGATATGCTTCGATGTGCATACGCGGCTGGACCTGCCCGATGCGGTCTGGCTGTGCCAGGAGGCGGAGGCAGTGCGCCCCTACTTCATGGAAGATCCGCTGCGCTCTGAGAACCCCGACTCGTTCAAGACGCTCCGAACCCGTACGACCGTGCCGTTGGCGGCGGGCGAGCAGTTCAGCTCGAAGTGGGAGTTCCGGCAGTTGATCGAGGAAGAGTGGATCGACTACGCGCGAATCGACCTCTGCATCGCCGGCGGGTTCACCGAGGCGCGGAAGATCGCAGGTTGGGCCGAAACGCACTACATCAAGCTGGCCGTTCACAATCCGCTGGGGCCTATCTCGTCCGCGGCATGCCTGCAACTCAACCTGGCGTCGCCGCTCGTCGGGGTGCAGGAGCAACCGCGCAAGACCGGCACGGTCTTGACGGACGTCGTGCCCGTGCAGCCCAAGTGGGAAGATGGTTACCTGCTTCCGCCGACGCTGCCGGGCCTGGGCGTAATCTTCGATCGTGAGGCGGCAAAGGCGCATCCTATGCAGATGGCCGAGCTGCCACACCTGCAGCGCCTGGATGGGTCGGTGACGAACTGGTAACGCAGGAAGATTTGCGTCATCAGGATCGGCGGATTAAGCAAGCACTACGAGGTCGCCCAGCCGGGGCGAGGCATTGATTGCCGGCGCGTTGCTGGCGGCGGAAAGCTTGACTTCGGATGGCGGCTTGGTAGTATTGCACGTATAGACACTATCTATAAGGAAAGCTCGTGTTAGAAAACTCAGAGGTAGAAACCCGGTATCAGGCGCTCGTCAGCAAGTTCCGCGCGCGCGAGTACCGCATCACGCCTCAGCGGCTGGCGATTCTGCGCCTGTTGGCAGAGAGCACTGATCACCCGAGTGCAGGGCGGATCTATCAAGAGCTCTACGATCGATTTCCCACCATGAGCCTGGCAACAGTCTACAAGACGCTGTCTGTGCTGAAAGAGATGGGGGAGGTTTTCGAGCTGAGCTTGGGCGAGGGCGAGAACCGGTATGATGGGCATAACGCCGTTCCCCATCCGCACGTCATCTGCACGCGCTGCGGCAAGATTCTGGATTCGGATGTGGTTCTGCACGAGGACGTGATCGCCGCCGCCGCGAAGGCGTCGGGGTTCCAGATCCTCAGCCATCGCCTTGATCTCTATGGCGTCTGTCCGGAGTGTCAACAGGCCGAATCGGGCGAGTAGCTCCTCACAGGACAGGCGGATCGCGCCGCTTTACCTTGACCGCCTTGACCAGTGTCGCTATGGATTCTCCGTACGTCTCGCTGCGCTGACCATCAGGCCCGACCCAGCCATCGATCAGCGGGCTTGCCTGCGTGACGCTACACCCCAGGTCGCTTAGCCACGCTGCGTATGCTGTGGGAGGCGCTGGATACAGCGTCACTGTCCGGTCGCCGTAGTCGAGTCGTGGCGTGACGTGGGCGATGGATAGCACCACTGCACCGTCTGGAGCGAGGGCGTTCACCATCGCCGCGAGTGCCCGTTCCTTGTCGGCAATGTGCATGAAGGTCAATACACTGTAGGCGACATCGACCACCAGCGGGAGCGCCATTGTCTCAATGTCGGCGACCCGCAGGTCCACGTTGGGGAACCCGGCGAGATTTCGGCGGGCCCGTTGGATGGTCGCGGGCGACAGATCGATACCGATGAAGCGTAGACAGCCGCGCTGCAGTACCTGCCGTGCCAGCCGACCGGTGCCCACGCCCACCTCCAGTACGGCTTTGCCCGTGAGGTTCCCGAGCATGTCGAAGAACAACGGCCCATCCCAACGGGCCATGTAGCGCTGCATCACAGGCCCGTCCTCACAGGGATCGTTACCCTCTGCGATGCAGCGCTCGTAGTGATCCAGCGCGCTGACGGTGTGCAGGGGTGTCTCCTCAGGTCCGACGTTCCGCGTCACATTGACCAGAGGCGTACGCCTTCCCAGGCGCGGCGCTGCTCGCGGTATGGGTCGTGCTCAACCCGGCACTCGTTGTCCAGGATCATCGTCGCACGTTCCGTTTCGGTGTAGGCCGGCCAAGGCGTCAGCTCAGCGTGATCGGGTGAGCCGTTGCGGGCAAAGGCGGCCCAGGCAAGGCTCATCTTG
>JAXDDP010000002.1:0-23373 GCA_034676785.1 Anaerolineae bacterium
CTACCCCGCGCTCGGCGCGCATCGCGGTCCCACAGTAGGGGCAGGCGCTGCCCTGCTCGGCTGCAGCGATGTCACAGACCAGGTCAGGAGAGAAGTCGCGCCCAACGTTGACGTTAAGGAAGTGGTACCCCACTTCGTTCGCTCCCGCGACGAGGTTGGGAGAATCGGCGATAGCCTCATCGACCACGACGAGGCAGTCGTGAACACCGATGGGCGAGCCGTAGCCAGGCTCAGCCCCGATCGCGCGGATCTCGGCCTCAGTGGCAGGACGTAACTCCCTGGCCTTCACCGCATTCGCCAACTTGGTCTCGTTGAGTGTCATATCACCGCGGACAACGCAGAAGACAAAGCGGTCGGCGTTGACGACAGCGCGCTCGGCATCCTGGGCGTCTATAGCCACCGTGGCGACCATGAAGACTGCTTTGGCTGTCTGGGCGGGCGCTAGGCTAAGGAATGTCGCCAGATCCTGTATCGTGGTGATTCCTGGCGTGGGGATTCTCTGAATGGGCCGCAGGGCCTCAGATGGGGCAGCCGGCTTTCTGAACTTCGCCACCTGGCGGTTAGCGGCGTAGCCACATGCGTCGCAGAGAAGTAGCGTGTCTTCACCTATCGCGGTCAGTGCCATGAACTCGTGGGCCATGTTGCCGCCCATCATGCCTGTGTCAGACCCTACGGCGATCGGCTGCAATCCGCATCGCCGGAAGATGTTGAAATAGGCCTGATAGTGCGCCCGGTACTGCCGATCGAGGCCTACTTCGTCGATGTCGAGGCTATAGCTGTCTTTCATCGTGAATTCCCGCACGCGGATCAGTCCCACACGCGGGCGTGGGTCATCACGCCACTTGGTCTGGATGTGGTAAACGAGCACAGGCAGGTCGCGATAGGAATGGATCTCCTGGCGTACCAGGTCCGTCAGGACCTCCTCGTGGGTCATCGCCAGGACCATATCGCGATCTGTGCGGTCTTTGAAGCGCCCCATCTCGGCGCCGATCGTATACCAGCGCCCGGTCTCTTGCCAGATCCCGGCAGGATTCACGACCGGCATCTTGAGCTCTTGCCCGCCGATGGCGTCCATCTCATCGCGCACGATCGCCTCGATCTTGGCCAAAGCGCGCAGCCCGAGTGGCAGTGCGCTGAAGATTCCGGCTGCGTGCTGGCGCACCATACCGGCGCGCAAGAGAAGCTGGTGGCTCAGGACTTGTGCTTCGGAAGGGGCCTCACGAAGCGTGTTGCCGAAGAGTCGGGTCATGCGCATGGTAGGGGTGCCCTTCTGCAGCCTAGCGAGGCTGGCTCCTGGTTTGGCTACGGATCAGGCGCACAGCGTCGCGTGCGCCGACCATTACGCTCTGGATGCCACCGCCACTCTTACTTTGAGAACCGATGAACCAGAGACCTTTGACCGGCGTCGCATATCCTGGTGCTTCCTGGCCCAGGACTGGAACTCGACCACCGAAGGCGTGGTGGTCCTGGTGGGTCCGCTCCCGGAAGTCATCGGGCGTCATGATGACCTGGGTTCTGATGTGGTCGCGCAGCTCCGGGATTACGCGCTCGGCGTAGGTAACGAGTTTGTTAGCCATCTCGCGGCGCCGGCCTTCCCACGTCCCCTCATTGAGCTCGTTAGGGGCGATCGTGTAGATTGTGATGGCATGGTGCCGTTGCGGCGCCATCGTCGGTGAGTGCATCGAGGGAATGTAGAGCACGAAGCCATCCGCCCCTTCGTGGTATTGCCCGCGCAGGCAGGCGGCGACACCCGCTTCGATATCGTACGTACCGTAGTAGTAGCCAAGAGGCCCGGGCTGGAAAGGCCGTGGGTCGAGGTCCACCCCGAGATGTACCATAAACACGGACTCCATCAGTTCCAGCTCGTCAACCAGGTAGGCGAAGTCAGTGGTAAGGTATTCGCGCCCCACCAGGCTGAGGAAAGTCTCCTTCGCGCCGCCGCTGGCTACCACGATCTCAGCCGGCTCTATGTGTCCTCCAGCAAGCACTACCCCTCGAACACGATCGCTCTCCACGAGAATCTTCTCCACGGTGGCGCGGGTGTAGATCCGTACGCCGCGTTGGCGGAGTGTCGTGCCAAGGGCCTTGACCAGTTGGCCACAGCCGTCGAGGAAGAACTGGAAGCTGGGGCGTTTTCCAGCGCTTGACAGACGGCGTGGGATGCGGTCGTCAAAGCTGTTCTCGACGTTAAGCACCGGTACCGCGAGCGCTGGAAATCGGCTCGGGCGCGCCACAAAGTCGGCCAGGATCGAGGTGAAGACGGCTTTGAGTCGTTTATCGACGAAGAAGTGATCCATCAGTTGCTGTGCGGACCAGTTCTCACGTTGCTTGACACGGTTGTAAGCGCGCCAGAGCTGCAGCTTCAGCAGGCTCCTCCGGGGTTCCCGGGCGACATCCACGTGCGCATTCAGCGCTACTACGTCGAGCATCCGGTTGTAGAAAGCGTAGTAGTTGTCAATGGGCTGGCGCTCGGCAGGAAAGAGCGCCTTCAGCCGCTCGCGGCGCCAGTGCGGTCCCGCGTAGGTATCGGGACGCCAGAGGTCGAAGTCGGGGAAGACATACCCGCGGCTGCCAGACTGGAGCGCTACCTTATCGGCGAGGCCAAGGTCTTTGAGGATGTGGCCGCCGCGTTCATCAGGCGCCATCCCTTCGACGAGCAAGGGTCCCAGATCCCAGGCGTAGCCGTTTTCCCGCAGTGTTGCGGTCACCCCACCAATCTCGGGGGCCTGTTCGTACAGGGTGACTGGATGCCCGGCTTTGGCAAGATAAGCGGCTGCAGTGAGGCCCGACAATCCGGCGCCGATGACGATGACTTTTTTCTGGGTCTGACTTCCTCTACGCATGGTGATAGCTCCCCTCGCGCCGAATGCCGCCACGGGCGGCCCTGCGCATCATTGAAGTGCTAGCGCACCTTGAATAGGAGTACGAGCAGGATGGGCGTGCCAATGGCCTGGAGGAGCACGAAGCGTACCAGGACCTGAGTATTGGACCAACCCAGCGTGTGGCGCACGTGATCGTGTAACGGATAGCGGATGCCCTTGAAGATGCTGATCCTGAAGAAACGCAACAGCGTCACCTTGAGCAGCCCCGTTGCCCCATTGACCAGTACAACGCCGGTGACGATGAAGATCAAGAAGGGGTTGCCCGAAGCCATCACCAGCAAACCCAGAAGGAGCCCCATCGGACGCGACCCGGCGTCACCCATCAACACGGCGCTGGGCAGGCTGTTGTACCATAGATACCCGGCGAGACAGCCCACCATGATAAAGGCCATCAGCGCCCAGTCGGCACCTTCTGCGTAGTGCGGCACGAGTAGGTAGCGTGAGATGTCCTGATGGCCCACGACGCCATAGAGGATGCCGCCCAGGTAGATGAAGGCCAGAATCGCCAGGCTCGCCGAGAGCCCGTCGACGCCATCGGTGCAGTTGGTCGCATTGATCATGACCCAGAGCACGACAGTAGCGAGTGGAATGAAGAGCCATGGCGACAGAGTGATGGGCGTCTTGATCAGGGGCAACCAGATGACGTAGTTCTGGAATTGGCACAATGTCACGGCGCCCAAGAGCGAGATGCCGAGATCCAGCGCACCCAATTTGTACTCGCCCCAACCGTGGCTCTTGTCGTCGAGATATCCCTCGAGCATCGAGAGCACGATGCAACCGACGATGCCCACGACGCGCCAGTTAAAGGGCATGGTGAGCAGGGCAACGATAGAGAAGATCGAGACAAAGATCAGTCCCGCACCAACGGGTTTTCCCTTAGCCTTCTCCCCGTCGACCGCATAGACGCGGCCCTGGTCGTGAGGGAGCCGGGTCCACAGGCGCGGCAACGCGAACCACGTACCGATTGCTGCCATCGCGGCGCCGATACTCGCCAGAAACAGATAGGAATTGAACAGCCGAAAAGGCCCCCAAAACTGTGTGAGTTGCTCACCAAGCCAGGGCAGCAAAGGTCATCTCCTTGTCTTCTTTGATCAGGTGTCGCGGAGTATTATACCAGTGGTCAGGGTTCTTCCATAACCTGCGGGCCAGGCGGGCGACCGGCCTCCCGAACCGTGATCTCTGTGAAACGGGCCGGACCATCCTGGGCGTATAGGAAGAGCCGGTCTCCGGTACGTTGTGGCAGGCGGTTGATAAGGCAGCGCTGTCCCCCTGGTTCACCCGTGTCCACGGATATGTCGATGAGGTCGCCGAATGCTACTATGCTAAGCCGTACCGTGCGGTCCAGCCCACGTATCAGGGGTAGAGCCACGCCAGCCAGGCTCACGGTTGCTTCGTGTGGGCTAAAGTGGAGATCGTAGCCTGCTGTAAATGAGCCGCTGCTCCTGAGTTTCAGGCCATAGGCATGCGCACCCTTCGGCTCAATCCGCATGGTGATATGGGCATAGCGGGGAACTCCCGACATCGCTGCTACCTTGATCCCCAGCGGTGCGGTCATCGTAGCACTGTCGGCGGTGACGCTTGTCTGGCCTGTGAGCGCCCAAACTGGCAGCTCAAGACGCGGATGTGAAGACGGAACCATTTCGGGCACAAAGCGTGTACCGAGCGTCCCATCCGAGTGTTGCGTGAGCTCGCGGAATGCCAATGCGCCACCCCATTGGCGAGCGCCGTGGTCGAGATTCCCCTCGCGCGTCCCCACCCAGGCGACGCCCAGTCGCCGCTGCGAACCGAACGGCGCGGTTTTTATCACCGCTGCCATCGCGCCATCAAGTGTGTCCACGACAGGACGTTGCCACGGGCCAAGCGGCCCACGCGCCATCCGGTAATGGGTCACGAGCCCGTGGCTGTAGAGGAGGTACCACCAATCGTTCCAGGAGAACAGATCGGGGCACTCCGGCGGGCCGGCATAGCTGGACTCGAAGAATGGCTCTTGTACTTCCCAGCGTGCCAGATCAGGTGATATGAGATGCGCCAGGCACCCCCCATATCCGTCGACCACTGGCTTCGCCAGTGCTGATGTGACGAGCATATGAAAGGTGCCCGTGTCTGGGTCCTGGAAGACAAACGGATCGCGATAGTCGATGGGCGAGAAACGTGGCCCCGGTGATGCAAGGGGTGGGTGTTTGGTGAAGGTGGCGGCATCGCGGCTGGTCGCGACGCCGAGGTGCTGGGTCCAGTCGGGACGCCGCGTCGCGTAGAAGGCATACGTCGTACCCGCGTGATGGAACGCAGAGCCCGTGCAGATCGAGCCTTCCCACGGTTCGGTGATCGCCAGTGCCAGCGGATGGTGCTCCCAATGGATCAGGTCAGTGGTCGTCGCGTGCGCCCACTGATGCCCGCCGAGCCCTCCAAGGCTGCTGTGATGCCCGTGGTCGATCAAGTAGAACAGGTGGAAGGTGCCATCGTGGTAGAACGGCATCGCATCGCCGGCGAAGGCGTCCGGTTCTGGAGGCGTGTAGTATTGCATCGTGCCAGGGTACGGAATCGGTGACAGGAGATGAGTGATCGGCGCCCCGCAAGATGAGGATCAGCCGCCGCGGCCGGCAGAGTTGCAACACTCAAATCTTACCACGTTCGAGTTCCTTCTCCTTCTTTCTGCATCGCTTCGGCCACGCGCAGGCTGTTGACGGCATTCTGGAACGTGGACCGAACAGGTCTGCCGGCACAGGTCAGGGTGAGAAATTCGACATACTCACCAACGATACCGATTCGCACGATCTCGGGCGATGTCGGCTCGACCACGGGCACAACCTTCTCGCAGACGCCGTTCCGCTCGACCGTGATTTGGCCGGTCTCGTCCCCATAGGGGCCGGTGAAATAGACAGACTGCCCGGCGCTGTGGACCTCCAATCGCTCAGCCTCGGAGCCGGAGCATGGGATGACCTTCAGCATACCCTTTAACCCACCTGCAAACGTAACGTGCGCGACTGCGTTCAGCGTCGCGCTAGCCGGGTCGTGGAAAGCGTCAGCGCTGACCTCGACGATGTCGCCGAAGACGTACTCCATGAAGTTGATCCAGTGGATGGCGGTGTGCACCATAAAGGCCGGATCGTGGCGCTCGTAACGCAGGAAGTGACCCTCGACAAAAGCGATGTTGGGCATCGTGCCGATCAGATCGCGGAACTGGTTATTGAGGGGCGCGAAGCGACGGTTGAACGCGACCAGGTTGGGCACACTGGTCACTTCAGCCAGCTGCTGCGCCTCGACCAGGGTGACACCGGGTGGCTTCTCGCTGAGGATCGGCACGTGGCGGGCTGCCAAGCGGCTGACCACCGATGCTGTCGCTTCGGGCAGCACCGCCACCGCGATGGCATTGACAGCGTCGTCGCCCATCAGGGCATCGAGGCTCTGGTAGACGCGACCGAATCCATAGTGAGCGGCGACAGCTTCTGCGGTCTCTTGCTCGAGGCTATAGAGGCCCTGGAGGTTGAGTTCGACGCCGGGCAACACGTCCGGGTGGGCGAGCAGGTATCCCAGGGCCGGGAAGTGCTTGCTCCTGGCCCAACCACCGGTTCCGACGAAGGCCAGGTTGATGGGTCGTCTATCCACAGAGCCTTGTCCCATGCCTGTCAGGGGGTCAACGCCAGTTCTGCGACGGCGCGTTTGAGGTAAGCGATGCTACGACGGGTGCCCTCGCGGAAGGCCTCGCCACCCTCGTACTCACTGTAGATGGGGCCTTCATATCCCCGCGCCTTCAGGCTCGAAAGCAGCCACGTGAGCGGCAGATCACCCTCGCCGGCGGGCACAAATACAAAGCCATCGTCGGTCCACCTGCCGTCTTTGATGTGAACGTTGACGATGAGAGGTACCACAGCCTCGAAATCTGCTCGTACCTGCGCTGCATCGTGCCCAGCCCAGGCGAAGTTGCCGGTATCGATCGTAAACCCGAGGTTGGGCGCTCCGACTTCGTGCACGAGTTCGACCAACGCCGGGCCGTCGTTGACCAGTCGCCCGTGGTTCTCAATACCCAGTGTTATGCCGAGCACGCTGGCCAGCGCGCTTGCCTTGCGCAGCGCGGCGACGATACCGCGGCGTGCGCCCGCGAACGTGATACCGGGTTTCACGTCGCCCACAAAGGTGCGCACGACAGGAACCTGCATCTCGGAAGCGGCCCGGCAGGTCGTCATCAGGCGGGCGATCTCCGCATCCAGGGCTGCCTCGGCCTCTGCGTTCATCACCGTGGTCAGCGCGAAGTCGCAGTACCCGCTCAGGCTGCCGATCCTGAGACCCGCGTGCTTGGCACATGTCAGGATCTGTGGGATGGTGCTGGCATCAAGGTCGATACTGTGGTGGCGTTGGGAGTTTCCATTGATCTCAATCACCGTCCCGCCCATAGCGGCCAGTTCGTCAAAGACCTGGGGCAGGCTGGTCCCGCTCCATCCAAGGCTGACTGCACCGATGTCTATCATCGTTCGTTGATCTCCTCTTGCGGGGCAACGGCCGCGCGCGGCTGGAGTAGCGCGAAAACCCTCATAGCATGCTCTGCCAGTGCAGGCAGCTCTTCGGCTTTGGCTACCTTGTCAAAGGTGTAGAGTACCAACATTGACCCACTCGCCTCAAGGCAAAGCAGTGCGTCGTTGTCAAAGATCGCGACCAGATCATCGCCAAAGAGTGACTGGATCGCGAGTCGGTCGTAACCGTGGATGTGGATCCGTTCGGTGAATGTGGGGTAGGCTGGCAGCTTGATCTGTGCTGTGCCGAGAACCTTCTCACGCAACTCGGGGTCACGGGCACGGGTGGCGAGCGCGTCAAAGACGCGCTGTGGCATCACCGAAAAGGTCGGAAGTGACATCCCCTCCGCTTGCAGTCGGACGACGGTCTGCCGCCAGCTCTGAAGATAGCGTCCAAAACGCACATTGAAGGTGTACTCGAATATCGACAGCTCCGGAGCGAGCTGACCATCCTCTGCTGGCGGGGCCCAAGGTCGCCGCAGAGCGTTTCTGGGGGCCACTGGCATGCCTTGCGCGAAGAGCAGGAAGTCGGCAGGCAGCTCAAGCAAGCGCGCCTCACCTGCTTCGTTGAAGCTGTATCCCATCAACTCAGCCTGTTTGCGCAGACGCCCTCTGCGCCGCCTCTCCTTGAGCTCATGAAAGCCATTGATCGACAGCACGATCAGGAGAAGGACACCAACACCGATCAGGACTGGCATGTTGCCTCCATTGATTTCAAGATGCGCAGCGCATGCGATCCGGGCTTGGCCCTGGACCCGCGCGCTGGCGCTCGGCGCGATGCTATTCCACTCCCATCGCGCGGAGGTTGTCGTAGCTGATTCGCAGGCTCTCGAAGGGGTCGCGCCGGCAGACATCCTGCTCGATGGCGTACCACTCCACGTCGGCAAGCTCACAGGCTTCGAGGATGCCCTCCCAGTTGAGGTTGCCCTCGCCGATCTCGGCCATCACCTGCTGCCCCCCGTCAATTACCATATCCTTGAAATGGATCACGGGCATGCGATCCGCCATCTTGTCGATCCACGAGATCACGTCGCCGCCCCCGTGTTGCACCCAGTAGGTGTCGATCTCGGCCTTGAGGTAGGCAGGATCACTCTCTTCATAGATCAGGTCGAGACCGGTCCGGTTGCCAAACCGCACAAACTCGAAGCTGTGGTTGTGATAACTGAAGGTCAGTCCGGCGTCGGCCAGTTTGTGCCCGATCTCGGTTGCATCGTGGGCAAACTTCACGAAACCGGCCTCGCCGCCCTCACGGTAGGCGGGGGGCATACTCCCGATCGCCACGTTGGGGCAGTTCCAGAGCTTATGCTGGGCAATCGCGCTGTCGAGATCGTTCTGCAGGTAGTCAAAGCCTACATGGGTGATGCAGATGGCCAGGTCATTGGCGTCGGTGATCGCGCGGACCTCCTGATGGGGGATGGTCGGGCCGATCCCGGATACCTGCACGGCTGTGTACCCGATAGCGGCGATTTTCGCCATACTCGTACGGAAGTCGTCGGTGGTCTTGCAGAAGTCGCGAACGGTGTACAACTGTGCTGCCAGCCTTGGGTGTGTCATCGGGTGTCTCCTTTGAGAGATCTCAACATCGCCGCGTCTGCCAGGAATTGTTCCGGGCTGTCGTCGCGAACGAACTCAAGCCTGGTGGTGTGATCGCGCCCAGTCGACGCTGCAACGCCCAGGATCCTCTGCCACGTACCGGCCTGCGTTTCGAGCGGAACGCGTTGTCCGTCGCGTGTGGCCTGGACGTGTACGTGCTCCAGCCAGGGCAAGATGCTGCGCAGGCTATCGAGGTGTTCGGACAGCGACATTGTGCTATCGCGCATCTGCCAGTAACAGTTGACGGCCGGATGGTTGACATCGGTGAGCAGCCGGATGGCAGCTTCGTCGGTATCGGTCAGCGTGTTGCCGTGGTACTCGAATGCGATGCGAAGGCCTTCGGACTGCGCCATCGCGGCGCATCGCCGCGAATCCTCGATCACGCTGCCCCACGTTGCCCCGGTCGCTTGTGGCGACCCGATAGTGCCTGCCCAGACGCGGATCACGGGTGCGCCCAGGATCAGTGCACTTGAGACCACATCCTCAAAGCGCTCCTGAGCCTGACCCATTCGGTAATAGGAGCCATATGAAGGGATCTCGAGGCCCTCATCACACATCATCCTCCGGATCGTGCGGGCTGCCTTCACGTCGCCGTGGGGCACGTGGACGTCTCCGCCCCACTCGATGGCGTCGAGCTGGCCCCGTTTTGCCAGCACGACGATAGCCGAGGGCGCCAGCTTCCGAAACGTGACCGAGCACAGTCCTGTCCGTATCATCTCACCTCTATCGCTATGGTAGCGCAAGCCGGCAAAAAGGCGAACTCCGGACTCCCTGGCGTGGCGCCATAGCGCTTCTGATCTGTCTGTGGTAGTGATACAATCTGCAGCCGGGGAACTATGCTCGAGAAACCCAGCATCCCGGACGAAACGCTTGTTAGCGCGGTGCAGGTGGCATTTGGCCTGCGTGTCACAGAGCTCATCTTCCTTCCACTCGGTGCAGACCAGAATACGGCTGCCTACCGCGTGGAGGCTGACAAGCAGGCGTATTTCCTCAAGCTGCGGAGCGGCGTTTTTCACGAGGCTTCAGTGACCTTGCCGCGCCACTTGAGCGATCGGGGTATTGGGCACCTCATCGTTCCGTTGGAGACCCTGGCGGGCGATCCGTGGGCCGAGCTTGGTCCCTTTCGCCTCACCCTCTATCCGTTCATCACGGGCCGTGATGGCTATGAAATGCCGCTGTCTGAGCGCCAGTGGGTCGACCTTGGACGGACCGTGCGGCGCATCCACACGCTGGCGCTCCCGGCGGACTTGCGACGCCAGATCAGATCGGATCCAGTCGAGACCCATTGGGGCACAGCCCTGAGTGATCTACTTGTCGCGCTCCGGAAGGACCCGATGTCCGACGCCCTGGTAGTCGACCTGGCCCACTTCGTCAGCGATCGCGATGGGGAGCTCCGTCACGCCATCGAACGCACTCAGGCGCTGGGCCAGATGCTGCGGGTGGCACCGCCCGACGTTACCCTATGCCATAGCGATCTCCACGCGGGTAACATCCTGATCGAGCCGGACGGCGATTTCTACATCGTGGATTGGGACGAACCGATCCTTGCGCCGAAGGAACGGGACCTGATGTTCATCGGCGGGGGATACTGGGGCAGTTGCCAGCTACCACAGTCAGAGGCGCTCTTCTATCGTGGGTATGGCACGATGGCAGTGGACTGGCGAGCGGTCGCAGCCTATCGCTACGCCCGAGCTGTGGAGGACATCGCCCTGTTCTGCGAAGCCATTCTCGACCCGGGCACGGGCCTCTCCGACCGGCAGCAGTCGTTCGTGTACCTCAGGTCGGCCTTCGAACCCTATGGCGCACTCGATGCCGCTCGTGCGGCGGATCGTCAGGCGGGTGTGTTTTGATCAGGTCCGTGGACTAGTGCACAGTCACGTTGGTTCGCAGTAAGCGCTTCAGCGGTTGTGCGACCGCCCAGTCTGTTGGGCGCGCCTGCTGCGGAACCAGAACGACCGAAGTCGAAGCGGCAGCAGACTGCCGACCTACGAACTCCAGACATCAGCTTAGCGAAGCGCTGGCGCAGACGGTGGCTGCTATGATCTCCGTGCAGCCTATGCCATCCGGAGGTTCATTAGTTTGACAATCCTAACTAGATCGGTTATTATGGTCGAATGCGCGTTAGGAATACGATCAGCTTGTGGATCGAGGAGGTGTGCCGTGCTCTGCGTAGCCGAGGTCTGGCCCGCGCTGCGCGGCGGTGCAACGGTCCGCCGGGTTGGGCGACAGTCAGGATCGTCCTTCTGATCCTTGTTGCCGGGCCTGTCCACCTCTCTCTTGCTGCTCCCACCTCGCCAGCTTCACCCTCAAGCACCACGTCTGGTCCAACCTTCTTGACCCAGAGTTATCGCACAAACGTGAATGAGTACGTTCTGGGACGCGTTCCCCTGTACGGTAAGTTCGAGTTGGCGTTCCAGATTGGTAGTTCCGTCGCGACGAATCCTTATTACCCCTTCGATGTTGACCCACCACCGGGCATCGAGGCAGGGACCGGGATCAGTGTCGATGCCTTCCTCCTGGCACCCGGCGAGACCGACTGGGCGAGGGCAAGCACCGTGCCGTGCTTCGCCTACCAACCCGTGAGGGAGGTGGGCGCCGGCGCGAGCGCGGCCCTGTTGCCGGCCGGTGAGCCTGACTGGCGGTGCCGTTTTGCCCCCGATCGTGTGGGCACGTGGCGCTACCGCGTTCGTGCAACCGATGCGAGCGGCACGGCGGAGAGCGCAGAAGGGCAGTTCGACGCCGCCCCTTCTGCCAGCAAGGGGTATGTCCGCGTCAGCGACCGCGATCCACGCTTCTTCGAGTACTCGGACGGGACGCCGTTCGTCACGCCGCTCATCAATGTGGAACAGGGCAGCCCGTTCAACACGCTGGCATCGATTCGCGAGACGATCCCGTTGATGGGTGAGGGTGGGATCCGGTTTCTGCGTTGGTTCCCGACTGGCGAGGGTGCGAACGCCTCTCTGGCGTCCTTTGCTGACACGATCAGGATCAATTGGGTGTTTGGTGATGGGTGGACGACGTCCGAAGGGGCCGATATCGCGACGGGCAAGCTCTACAGCTATGCCCCGTACTACTACTCGTCACAGACGCTGCCCGTCATCCCCAACGCGACCTACCGGCTTACGTTCCGTGCCCAAGTCGAGGGTGACCGCGTGTTGCGGCCCCAGCTTGGCAGCCTCGCGGGCGGCACGCTCGATATCTGTTCTCCGACTGGCACCTATCACCAGGCACATGGCGGAACCTGCACGGTGCGAGCCGATGGCTGGCACGACTACGTGCTCCAGGTTCAGACAGGCCCAACGGATACCTCGTTGAATGTCGGGGTGCGGGGTCTCTACGTCTCGGCAGATGCCCCGGCACCCTACAGCAGCGCTCAGGACGGGAGTGTCCTGGTTCACTCCCTTGTCCTTCAGCGCGACGAGAGCGGCAATGGCGACTGGGGCCCGAATCTACTGCTGCGCTCAGACCCCGACAGCCACGTCTATGTCGATGCGCGGGCGGCTGCACTGCTCGATGAGATCATGCGCCTTTCGGAGCAGCATGGCGTGGTCCATAAGTTGACGCTCTTCCACAAGAATGATGCGCTGTTGGCACGTTTCTTGCCCGACGGATCCGTGGGCACGTGGGACATTGATAACTTCTACGCGGCAGACGGGCTGGCCGCACGCTGGTACCAGGAAGCCTATGCCCGCTACTTTGTCGCCCGGTGGTCCTACTCGACAGCGTTGCACTCGCTTGAGCTGGCGAATGAGAATAACTTCGATGCTGCGGCACAGGACGCCGCCTTCGCCATCGCTCGCGTCGTGCGCGATCTCTCTCCGCGACCTATCCTGATGTCTAACTCCTTCTGGGGATGGTGGGTCGAGGGTTTCTGGACTGATCCGGTGCGCGGCGACCTGATGGATTACTCGGACAAGCACTGGTACGCGAACGAGAGCGGGTCTTCGTGTGACGCTACGGGCGAGACCTGCGAGCTTATTAGCAGTGTCTGGGATGACTCCGCCGCCTACGTCCGCGAATGCACGCTGCGTTTCAATGAGTACCGGCGGGCCTTTGGTTACGACAAACCGATCGTGCGAGGGGAGGGGGGCGTTGCCGTGGCCGCAACCGGCCCCCAGCACCCTTTGATCGCCAAGGACACTGCCGGCATCTATTACCACAAGAAGCTGTGGGCGCACGTGGGCACCCTCGGCTCGACATGTGATGGGGAGTGGTACCCCAACCTCGCCGCCGAGTACACCTTGGGCGGCGAATCGTACGACCTTTACGCTATGCTTGCTGCCTACGAGTCTTTCGTCGAGGGCGAGGCGCTGTCGAATGGCCGCTTTGTTGAGATCGGGACGGACCTGACCGAAGGGCAACGCATCGCTATCAGCCAGACGTCCGGCGCCCTTCGTGCGTGGGGCACTCAGGACCAGCTCACAAATCGAACGCTTCTGTGGATTGACAACGCCAACCACACCTGGGTACGGGTGGCGTCGGGAGGCTCTGTGCCGACAGCATCAGGTGCCTTGAGCCTGCCCGGCTTTGTGCCGGGACAGGCGTACCAGGTCGAGTGGTGGGATCCCTATGCGACCGCGACGAGCCGTCGACCGGTCGTCACACTGTCGTTCGCGACGGCGCGTGCCGATGGCACACTTCTGCTCAGCGTGGATGAGCTCGCGCGCGACGTCGCGTTGAAGGTGTCGGGCACCGATCCGCACCGCTGCTATTTGCCTGCTGTGATGCGTTGAGAATGGGCGGCCGCCCATGCTGCCCACCGTCGACGCCATTGTACGTAGTGTGGGAGGATGACCCGGACGCTCCGCGGTCCGAGGGGGGCTCTGCTCCGTAGCAGCGGATGGACGCTGGCTGGCGCGGACCCCCCTCCCGACCTCGCCCCGCGCGGCAGACCACGCGAGGGGAGGGGCAAGACTGCGGAACGGCTTGCCCGCGGTCCGAGAGGGGCGACGGACGGGAAGCTATCCCATCTTCTTGAGCTGGGCGTCGATCTCCTGCCGTAGTTTCTCGATTTCGGCCTTGGCCTGCGCTTCCTGTTGCGCGAGCCCCTTGAGCGAAGCTTCGCTCTGCTCGAGCTGCTCGACGTACTGCACGCGGAGTGCCCCTTCCTTGCCTGTCTGACCGAGCGCCTGCATGTTCCCCTGGATCTGTTGTTGGGCTTTGAAGATCCCTTCGCGGTCTCTGCCGATCTCGACCAGGCGCGCCTCGAGATTCGCAATCTGCTCCCAAAGCGACAGAAGCCGTGCAAGCTGGTCGAGATCGCGCTGCCGGAGTAAGCCCTGCTGCAGGTAGCGCTGGAGGCCGCTATAGGATTGGCGCTGGATCTCCTCGCGACGCCATTGGAGCTGACGCTCCCGGACCGTGAGCTTGGTCTCACCTCGAGGGGGTACCGCCGCCTCGAAGCGTAGATGCTCGTCTGTGCGTTCTTTGGGGTCGGGTGTATCGAAGAGATCGTACTGCGAACTGCGGGGGTGCTCGACCAGAACCGTGACCGGGTCGCCCGTGCCGTTGCTGAGTTGGTACTCGTGTCCGCGGATTTCCCACTCCTCGAACTGCAAGAAGGCGCCCTTGATCTGCAGGCCTCGCACCTCGCGCGAAGTGTGCACCTCCTCAGCTACCTTGACACCGAGCTCGACGGCATAGGGTACGACGAGTTGGTCCCCAACGACGGTAAAGGGGATCAAGGCTTCGCCCACGTACTCGCCGCGCTCGATCACGGTGACAGGGCCGCGCTCCAGGGTGAGCCCGGTCTCGTTCTGCAGTCGCAGTGTGGCCACGGGGTGGGTCGCCATCTTTCGCCCGTTATAGAGCAGGTCTTTGCGGTAGCTCAGGGTAGCCTGGGCAATGGGGACCATCGCCGATTGGCCGCGACTCACGGTGACGGGCGTGGCGATGGTGTACTGGAAGAGCTCGCCCAGGGCTGTGCCAGCCGACTCCGCAGTGACGGCCTGCTGCATAGCGTCGATGTCGATGCGATGCGCCGCTTTCGCCATCCTTGCTGGCGCCGCGGCGCGAAGCGACTCCGCCATCGGGGCGGCCATCGGGGCGGCGGCGCCCATTGCGGCGCTGGCCATATCGCGGGCGGCACCGAAGGCTATGGGCGCCTTGGCAACGCGTGCTTCTTCCTCGACCCGGGGGCGCTCCGGCGTGAAGGGGGTGTAGAGGTTGTAGACAAAGGAGATGGGCATCCCGGCGATGAGTGAGAGCTGGATTCCGTCGAGGTCCTCCTCCAGGCGGTTGTCGAAGATGCCCCACGCCTGCATCAGGGCGCGGCCGGAATATGGGGCACCACCGCTCCCTGGAGTGTCCTGATCCGCAGGCTCCGCGACGAGGCGGTAACTCACGCGCCAGGTGGGCGCCGGGGCGATGTAACTGACCGACAGATCGTGCTCACCCGGTGTGAGGCGTACCGTGACGCTGCGAAAGGCCTCCTGGCTGAGGGACGTCTGCAGGAAGAAACGGAGATCGCCGGCCCCGCGCTCGTCGAGGATGCGCACGCCCTGAACGCGGGCGAGTGAGACCACGCTCAGGACCTGGTCGGCCCCGTCACCCAGGACGGACACCAGGGCGGTCGCGAGCGGCTCGCGCGTCGGGGCGTCATCAAGCCCCACGAGCGTGCCGGTGACCGCTTCCCCCTGGTCGAGAAGCACGGTGACGCGGCGCCCGCGGAGGCTCACGAGCAGGTCCTGTAGGCTGCGCGTATCACTCAGCCTGATCGAACAGCCTTCGAGACGTTCGTCACGGCTCTGAGGTGTGGCGTAGTCGATGCCCAAGATCCGTCCACCGCCCCAATCGATGGCGGTGAGACTCTTGAGGATGTCGTCCATCTCCTCCACCCGGAAGGAGAGCTCGACCTTGTCGGTCGCCAGGGTAGCCCGGCGCTCGTAGAAACCCACGCCGTGTTTGTACAACGTCATCCGCGTGATCGGCAGGTGTGACACGGTTCTCTCCTTAGTGTTCTGCTGACTGAATCCACGACGCGAGGAAGCCGAGCAGCGCCTCGGTGTAGGCGCGGCCCACCTCTTCCGATGCGTGGGCGCGCGGGTCGATGCCCACGAGGCCATAGTTGGGGTGGCCAGCGTATTCGGACCCCATCCAGTTGATGCTCTCGTCAGGCCCACCAAAATCATCCTGCCGGCCCACCCTCAGCCGGTCCATATCGACCAGTTCGGGCAGCAGGTGCAGCATATACGACGTCTCGGCTTTGGCCGCATGGTCGCCACCGGCGCCGGGCGCCTCATTCTCCACGAGCGCAAGCACGGCCATCGTACCTCCTGCGGCAAGATAGGCATCGCGGGCCGCATCGAGATACTCCGTGCGATTGGGGTAGTGGCCCGACAGCAAGATCACCTTGCGATAGCCGTCGCGTTCGAAGCCGTGAAGGAGCTCGGTGACGATCCGTGTCATCGGTTCGGGCGAGATCATGAAGGAGGTGGGCCAGTCGGTGTGACCACCCCCGGCGCCGAAGTAGACGGGCGGATAGACCACGCCGCCGATACGGGACGCCAGTCCGACCAGCTGCTCATGCGCCTTCACGGCATCCAGTCCCACCGGGTTATGGTAGCCGTGCCATTCGATTGAGCCGAAGGGCACGTAGATGGCGGGCTGTTGCGCCTTCGCAGCAGCGATCACCTCAGGACGCATGCGTTCGAGCCGAACCTCGGTTGTCAGGTAGTCGGAGTAATGGGCCATTGGACTTGCTCTCTTTCAGGCCAACGTCTTGGCTCGCTCGCGGTCGATCGACCAACGGAGCGGCTCGCCGGCGAGATAGCGCCGGCATTCGTCGATCATGTACCGACCCATCCGCCGGCACTCCCCCTCCATCGAGCCCGCAATGTGGGGGGTCAAGATGACATTGGGGAGGGTGTAGAGCGGCGAGCCCTCGACGGGAGGTTCGGGATCTGTGACATCCAGGATTGCAAAGAGGTCGGGTCGCACGCTGAGTACCTCGATCATCTCCAGTTCGCGCACGACAGCGCCGCGGGCGGTGTTGATGAATGTGGCGCCCTCTTTCATGGAGGCGAGGTGTGCTCCGGTGATCATCCCACGGGTCTCGGGCAGGTTGGGCGTGTGTAGCGATACAACGTCGGCCTCGTGAAAGACGGTTTCGAGCGCTACGAGGCGCACGCCCAGGGCCGCGGCAGTGCCGGCGCTGACGTAGGGATCGTAGGCGATGACGTCCACATCGAGTGCACGGAGGCGCTCTGCGACCATCCGCCCGATCATGCCGAGTGAGATGAGGCCTACGGTACTGCCATAGGCGCCAGCGACAGACACCTTGTCGACCCACGCTTGTGCCTGTTTGATCGCCAGGGCGTGATGCCAGACGCGTTTGAGGCCGAGGATGATCTGTGCCAATGCGAATTCGGTGACCGGAACCGCGTTGGCGGCCCACGCGCTACAGATCGTGATGCCGCGGTCCCAGGCCGCCTCGGTAGCGAAGTAGCGGATGGAGCCTGCTCCGTAGAAGACGACTCGCAGGTTCGGGGCTTCGGACAGGAAGTCCTCGTCGAGCGGCGCCATGCCCCATCCGGAGAAGATGGCCTCAACGCTCTCCAGCATGGCTGAGTCCTCGCGGACGCTGGTGGCTGTCTGGGGCGGTGCCACGATGTCGACCAGCGCTGCAATCGTGTCACGCTCGGCCTGTCCGTAAATCCTGGCGTAAGCATCGGGATTCAGCAGGTAGATTGCTTTCATGGGTAGTCCTTGGATTGGGGTCCTAACGTATAAGAGAATCTGGACGTCGTCGCCTGGCTATGATGCCGCTGATTGCCTATCCCCTATGGCCACGTGCAATGGCTGCTATGCGCTCGAACTTCCCAAGCGAGACACCGGGCGGGCAGGAATCCGAGTTGGCCAGGACGAAGGGGCCGCCGCAGGCGTCGTCGATGACCTGCTCGACGTAGGGGTCCAGCGCCTCGATCGGCAGTGAGAGGAAATGCGTTGGCTCAATGCCACCGATGATGGCAATGGGGACGCTCCGAAGCTTACCCTGGACGCTCGGAAGCTTACCCTGGACGCCGAGCAGCTCACGTGCCTCGCGCAAGGTCACGTTGCCCGTGGGCGGGGGCGAGATCGACTCAATGCCGGCGATGCCGCTGGCCTTCATCGAAGGAAGGAGCGCGCGTACGTGGCCGCAGGCATGCTGGATGTAATGCATGCCGCTCGCCTCGAGCAGCGTGCACCACTGGTTGATCTCGGGTGCGATGTAGCGGTCATATTGGCGCGGAGAGTAGTTCTGGGTGCTCGAGTCCTCCCAGGTGAGGTAGTAGGTGTAGAACCCGGTGTCCATAGCGAGCCGTGCAGCCTCGATATCCTTTGAGACCATAGCTTCCCACAGCATCTCGACAACGTCGGGCATGTCCGCGAGCGCGTAGGCGAGCGCCTCGGTCCCGACGTAGTGTTCGACGAGCATCTGGAAGGCCGACTTGCTTCTGGGGATGAGCATACCGATTGAGAGCCCCTCACGCCCGTCGCCGGCGAGGTGCTCGCGCACCGGGCTGAGATCCACCTCGAAGCGGGTGTGCTCCTCGATCCAGAGCTGCACAGCGAAATCGGCTGCCGTCTTGAGAGGATGCTCGATCAAGAACTCGGTGTTGCCCTGTTCGCTCCGGCGCTTCACCTGGCGCAGCGTTCCTGCCGGGGTGTGGATCTCGGTGAACGTCCTTTGCCCTCGTTGAAGGGTGGTCACGATCATCTCTGATGGCAAGACCTCCCGCACAGGGCAGGGGGCACCACGCCAGAGCGGCGTTGCACCGATGCGCTGGTGGAAGGCGAGCTGCCCCTGCTCCTGGATAGCCCGCGGGAAGCTCTCCCAGACGTATGCCAGGAATGGGCTGAACGGCAGATAATCGGTTGGCTCGCCCTGTAACGCAGCAACCAGTCGGTCGTGGGCCGACATAGACATCATCCGAGCCACCCTGTCATTTTCGCCAACTGACGCGTGTAATCGACAAAGTCGGGCCACGCAATATCCGGGGGAACGCCGTGATCGCAACTGGGGATGTAGCCGCCGGTTGCCAGGAGCGGGGAGACGACCCGGTCGAGCTCGGCGCGCATGGTAGTGCCGCCCCTGGCGAGGGCACGTTTGTCGATGCCGCCGCGGAAGGCAATCTGGTCGTCATATTGGCGCCGGTAGGCCACGATATCATTGCCCGCAGCTACCTCCATGGGCGAGACCGCGTCGAACCCGGCTTCGATCCAGAGGGGCAGCAACTCCGCGTTGTAGCCGTCGGAGTCCATCTCCACAATTGTATCGGGGCTGGCTGCCTTGATCGCCGCGATCCATTGCTGCCAGGCTGGCATCAAGAAGCGCCGCACCATCGCGGGTGAGATCATGCTGTGCAGCTTGTAGGCCATGTCCTCGTTGACGATGACGTGATCCGGGGGGGCGAGTCGCAGGATCGGCTCCAATGTCCTCAACACGAAGTTGGTCCAGAACGCCTCCATCTCCTCGACGAACTTGGGCTCATCGGCCATCAGGAGGCAGAGGCCCTCCATCCCGCACCATTCGCGGAGCTGCCAGAAAGCACCACTGAAGGCGATCGTGAGCACCGTGTCTCGCTCCCGGAGCACGGTGCAGCGGGCCTCAAAGTCGTCCGGGAAGCGGCCTGGGGCGGCTGGGTCGTAGCGCCAGCGGATCTTCTCCTCCCAATCCCGGCGCGTCTTGACCGGGAAGCTGTGCCACTTGCGCGTGACGAAGTCCTTGGCGGACCGTATGTAGGTGTAATCGTAGGTGTCGGAGATCTCGGTAATGGCGCCCATCCAGTCTTGGACGATGTAGTGTCCGTTCGTGTGCTCGACGACGTGCTCCTCGAAGGTGGGGATCATAATGAAAGAGACGCCCAGGTCCACTCGGGGGCGCTCGACCTCCGCCGCGATGCCTAACAGATCCATCAGATAGCCATACCACCCGACGCCCTCGGGTAGTCCCTGCGCGTGCCACGCCGCCAGCGTCGACTCACGCGGGCCGCCCGGCTGCAGCGGCACTTTGTCCGGTCTGCCGAAGTGCATCGTCTCAAGAAAGCGTTGGCGGGGTTTCATCGTCACAGCTTTGCGCTCGTTTCCAGTTCGGGGTAAGTCTGCCAATTGAACGTCGCGACGCCCTCATCCCAGAGTTCGTCGGGCAGGGCACCCACATCCTCCCAGCCAATATCCCGAGCGTGGGCGTTGACGTGCCGGAGAAGTGCGACGGTCCACGCCAAGCCTGTCTCAATGGTTCTCAGGAGGGCCCGCGCGAACGCACCACCCTCCGCCAGATACCCGGTCGCTTCGAAGCTCTCTCGCACGCGGTCCAGGTCGTAGGGAACCGCACGGTGTTCAGCGCCCCAGCGGATACCGTCCCACGTCAGGATCACGTACTGCGCGCGAGCATCACCATTGATCGGAAGGCCGACCGCGCCGGCATTGACCACCAGGCGGTCTCCCTCACTCTGGACCCACGGGATGTGGGTGTGACCGCAGACGACCACCGGCTCTTGCACAGCAGCAATCGCGTTCCGCAGCGTGGGCACCTGGTCCGGGAGCAGGAACGCCCGCCTGAAGTGGACCAAGGCTGCCGCCTCTTTGTCCGGATAGAGGTGGTCCGCGATGCCCGACGGTGCGCCATGGAGGAGTCGAATCGGATCGGCCCCATCGAGGCGGATGATCGCCTGTTCCGGCAACCGCCTCAGCTCCTTCAGTGTTGCACCGGACAGCTGATCGTAGCACCATCGCTGGGGCGCCCACTGCTGACCCGGACGGCGGACCGTCGCCGGGGTCGAACCATCCAGCGGAGCGTAATAACGCTCGTGATTGCCGGCGACCGACCACCGAGCCAACTCCTGGATGCGGGCGACGACCTCCTCGGCCCAGGTCCCACTCGTGGTATCGCCGGCGGAGGCGATGACGTCCACACCCTCTGCGTGGATATCCGCCAACACTGACTCCAGGGCCGGGAGGTTGCCGTGGACATCGGATAACACTGCCAAACGTAGGTGTGTCCCGACCATGGCGATGGCGTCTATCCGCGCACGAGCGCATCCGACCGCGCCCGGATCAGCATCCGCGTGGGATGGAGCTCGTCCTCCAGCGTCAGGGGCATTGTGCCCTGGCCCAGGATCGAGGCGAGCGCCAGGTCGAGCCACTCCGGGCCGGGCTCGGTGATCGTCAGGGGGCCGCGGTCCTCACCGTTGAGCACCAGGCGTGTGCGCGTGCCCCCGTCGGTCGACTCCAGGAAGCCCTCGGTACCGAAGATGCGCACCATCTCATTGCCGTGAAGGCCGAAGGCTGGCGGGTTCAGGTAGTTACAGGCGACACTTGCGACGCCACCGTTAGCAAGCCGCACCATCATCGATGCCGCGACGCGGAGCTCGCCCTCACCGGGATTGCCCAGTTGGGTGTCGATGCCCCAGATCTGATCGACTGGCACCCCGGCGGTGAACTCGACGAAGCGCAGCGCGTGGACGCCCACTTGCAGGATCAGGCCTCCATCGACGTCCTCGTCCTGAGGGCGGTTGTGGTGCAGGGGGTAGGACTTCTGGACGATCACCTGGATGACCTCTCCCAGTGTGCCGGCTTGCACCACCTGACGCATCGCCCAGTAGGGCTGCGTCGATGCAGAGCCGGACCACATCTCGTGGAAGGAACACCCCGTCGCCCGCGAGGTGGCGATGATGGCGTCGAGTTCCTCTTCGGTCATCGCTGCGGGCTTCTCCGCGTGGACGTGCTTGCCGGCCTGCATACAGCGGATGGCTTCCTGTGCCTGGTCGCGGCGGCGGGGCGAACAGAGCGAGACCATCTCCACCCGGTCGTCCTCAAGCAACGCGTCGAGCGTATCGTAGGTTCGAATCGCGGGATCCGCCTGAAGACGTTCGGGTAGCCATTCGCGCTCGAACGCGGCGAGCGCAACGCAGACCCCGCACGGGTGATCGACGAGCGCGCGATGGATCTGGTGACCATTGGCGCCATAGAGGCCAATCCGGATTTTGTCCATAGGGCGGGACTCCTTTCCCGGTAGCGGTGAGGGGGCGAGATCAGGCACCAGCAACGCACTGCGGCTGGTGCTCATCGCTTTGCACCGCCTTTGTACCATTCGCCTTGGCAGTGTCAAGCGCCAGCCTCCGAGCACTGAGCACGGTGTGGTCCCTACCCGGCCTGCGATGTGGTGTGGCATAGTTGCTGCTGGCGAGGCCTCGGCCCTGGTCCAGTTGGACCCGCTTGACGTGGTGGCAGGTGGGGCGATCATCGGATTGTCCAACACAACCTGACAGGAGGTCGCCAAAGTGAGCACGGCAGAGACGATCAAGTCGACGCGGTTTCACGATTTCGTGGTCACGGTTGGGGGGGCAGGCGTCGCTCCGGGCCAGCCGGTGACGGTCGAGCAAACGCGACACAAGTTCCTGTTTGGGACCGCGGCGTTCTGGCTCACGACCCAGTTGCCCACTGAGGTGCGGGCAACGCTCGAAGCCCGCTTCCTGGCGCTTTTTAATGCCGCGACGCTGCCTTTCTACTGGGGGCGCTATGAGCCTGAGGAAGGCAAACCTGCTGAGGCGATCACCAGGCAGGCGGCCTTCTGGTGTCGCGAGCACGGCGTTGTCACCAAGGGACATCCTCTCTGTTGGCACACGGTCTGTGCGGACTGGCTGATGGCCTATGACACGCCGACGATCCTCGACAAGCAGATGGCACGCATCACGCGTGAGGTCACAGGATTTCAGGGGCTGATCGACACGTGGGATGTCATCAACGAGGTCGTCATCATGCCGGTTTTCGACAAGTATGACAACGCCGTGACCCGGCTGGTAAACCACCTCGGCGCCGTCGAACTCACGCTGCGCGTCTTCGAGCGCGCACGCGAGGCCAACCCGGAGGCGACGCTGCTGATCAACGACTTCGACCTCTCCCCTGCGTATGAGGCTCTCATCGAGGAGCTGTTGGAGCGTGGATGCCCCATCGACGCCATCGGGTTGCAGACGCACCAGCATCAGGGCTACCGTGGCGCCGAGTATATGATCGACGTGATCGACCGCTTCGCAAAGTTCGGCAAGCCGCTCCACTTCACCGAGAACACGCTTGTATCCGGGCACCTGATGCCGTCCGATATCGTTGATCTCAATGACTACCAGGTGAAAGCGTGGTCCACGACGCCGGAGGGTGAGGCGCGACAGCTCGCCGAGGTTGAGGAGATGACCAGCCTGATCTACGCGCGACCAGAGGTGGCGGCACTCGTATGGTGGGACATGGTGGACGGGGGGTGGCTGGGTGCCCCTGCCGGCCTGATCCGCCAGGACCTGACCCCCAAACCTGCCTACTTGCGACTACAGGAGTTGATCAAGGGCGAGTGGTGGTTTGGGGAGACGGCCCTGACCCTGGATGCGCGGCGGCAGGTTCACCTGCGAGCTCCCGAAGGC
>JAXDDP010000004.1:0-15558 GCA_034676785.1 Anaerolineae bacterium
GCAGTGTAGTCCTTGGGCGCGCTCTCGCTCGAGAGCTTGTCCAGGAATGGGTTGGGATATACGCGTCCACTCGTGCCCTGGTTGACGCGCTTCTCCAGGAACATCGGGTTCAGGTCCGGCGCCGGTGAGCTATAGGTCGGGAAGGTAACGGTCTCTTCCCATGCTCGTACTGCATCGGTCATGTCGTTACACTCCTTCAGATTGATGTGAGGGGGATCGCAGGAGGACTGTGTCTCCCGTCGCTAATTCATGGCAACGATCTAGCTCCGATCCTTCATCGGGCCGGGGCGTTGGTCTGCGCGTCCATCGACAAATGTGGCTACCCATTGTGCCAGGCGTTTACCCAGGCGCCGTCCAGCCTCGGTCTCGGCGTCGGTACGCGGCTTGCCTGCCGATACGGCACCATAGTGCAGGGTGAACTGGTGTCCTGTGTAGTCGGTGACGCCGAAGGTGAGCATCCCTACGTTCATCATCATGGTCAGGATGGACATACATGTCAGCTCGGCACCGCCGCCCCAGCCGCCTGAGGTGGAGAACGCGCATCCGATTTTGCCGTCCATCTGTCCCCACGTTGGGTTGGCGATGTCGTCCCAGTACTTCTTCATCTTCCAGGAGACGATACCGGTCTGGGTTGGTGCGCCACACGCGATGCCGTCCGCCCACAGCGCATCCTCGAGCGTGGCCTCGTCGACGTTGCGCAGTCGAATCTCCATACCGGGGATCTGCCCGGCTCCCTCAGCCACATACTGCGCCATCGCTGCCGTGTTGCCACCCCGGCTGTCATAGAGTACAAGTATCTTTCCCATCGTCCTTATCCGTTACTGCTTGATCCCTAGGACTGGTCGCCTGCCATCACATACCACGCCGCCACAAGCGGATCTTCGATCGAGCTGCGGGTATGGTGATCCTCGCCGGCCTCGACGATCACCACGTCGCCTGCCTGGACCGGATAGTCCACACCATCGATCGGAAGGATTCCCTTGCCCTGGACGAAAATGAAGACCTCGGCAGTGGCGTGCACATGAACGGGCTCTGGATGTGCCGTCTCGCCGGGCTTGAAAACGTAAACGCCGCCATGGCTAATCGCGGCATTGCCGAGCTCGGCAGGCATCAGGCGCGAAGCGCTCGGGGTCAGGTCTGTGATTCGCATACGTTTCATTCGTCGTGTCCCTCGTGTTGGGTAAGGCCGGCGAGATCCTTCAGGCGATTCGCTCGGCTCGAGCCCAGATGGCGGGATCGTAGTCGATGCCCAGCCCTGGGCCATCCGGAACGGCTACTGCGCCGTTCCTGATTCCAAAGGTAGGGGTGTACCAGGAGGCAGCAGATGTCGCTCTGGCGTTCCATTCCTGATGCGGCCCGAGATTGGGAGCCAGGGATCCAAAGTGCAGGACGGCGGCTGCCTCTGCTCCAGCCTTCGGACTATGGGGCATGATCGACGTCCCGACCTCGGCTGCCATCTGGGCAACGCGCAAACAGCGCAGGAGCCCCCCGTTGTAGTTCATATCAGGTTGAACAATGTCCACCACGCGCTCACGCACCATCCACGCAAACACCGGCAGAGCAGAGTCCTGCTCGCCACCTGCCACGGGCAGCACACGGGCATCGGCGACCCTCTTGGTCTCCCAATACTCCTGCCAGGGACATGGCTCCTCGAGAAAGGCGACACCATAGTCCGCAAGGAGCGCGGCGATCTCGATGGCGTGTTCCGCGTCGTATGATCCGTTTGCGTCGACGTAGATCGTGACATCGTCGCCGAAAACCTTGCGTGCGAGAGGAATGAGCCGGTCGGTTCTGCCGGGAAATGCATCGGCGTTGTGGCTCATCCGCCCACCAATCTTGAGCTTGACTGCGGTTGCCTGTGTCTGGGCCAGTCGCTCGGCTAGCCAGGCGACTTCTTCCTCCGGCGTCGTGTCACGGTTGCCGCTGGAGAGGTAGATCGGGATCTGGCGCCGTACTACGTTACCAAGAATTTCTCCGGCGGACCGGTTGGCCAGCTTCCCAAGCATGTCCAGCAGGCTTAACTCAACGTAGGCGACAGGACTCCACAGCGCAATACCGGCGAGCTTGTAGGCGCTGCGATGGGTGTAGACCCCATCCACTAAGCTGGGCAGGTTGCGGACATCCTTCCCTATGAAGTAGGGGAGCACGAACTGCTCGAGGATGGGCCAGAGATAACCCAAACGATCGTTGACTGCTGCGACGCCGGAGACACCGTTTGCTGCGGTAGTCCGGACCAGTCTGTGCCCTTCATAGCGGAAGGGCTCGATCGAGGTGAGGATGACGGGATCGGGCAGGATGTCGTGGAAGCTCGACAAAGCGTCCCTCCTGGGTAGCGCGTCACTGAAGTGCCGGGGACTCGGTAGCCTTCCCCGGCCCAAGTCTCCGGCACCTGGCTGATACCAGCCTCTGGAACTGACTTAGCCGAGTGACGACTTGCTGCGGGTGCGCTGTAGCTCGTTTTCGGGGAGGCGCTTGTTCAGTAGGTCCAGTGAGATCTCAATGGCCTCACGCGCCTCGTCGGGCGTTGTCGTACCGATCGTAACCATATCGCAGTCGCGGATCGTGTTCCACACGAACGCCAGGCCCACGACCGGAAGCAGCCGTCCGGCAGCCAGCGGTTTGATCGTCATCACGGGTTTCTTGGCATTCTTGATGATGCGCATCACCCAGTCGGCCTCGACCTGCAGTAAAAAGCCGGCGGCGTTGTAGAGCTGAATGTAGGTCTCAACGTCGGCCCCTTGCTTGTCGGCATAGACCACGGTCTCGGGCATATGGGTGGAGAGCCCCGGAACCATCCCGCGTTCGCGGATCATCTTGGTGTATTTGTCGAGGTCTCGGATCTTCATCGTCATCCGGTCGGCCAGCGCGTCGGTAATTGCCTGGTGCGGCATGCAGAACGTCGCGTTGAGTGCCTTGCACTCATCGAAGATGCGCTCAGGCTCCATCTCCGCTGGCCCGCCGGGCATTATATTGAAGTGGGGCGTGAGGATGCGGATCAGGTGCTTTCCCGAGCGTTGCTCGGCTTCCTGGATCGCCTCTTCGAGCTTGGGCGACATCGGTCCCATCACAGCATCGACGCCATACTCGAGGAACGTGGTCAGGATCTGGGCCACGCCGTCGCGATCCTGGTATGCCTTGATGAACTTGTCCTTTGCCGAGCTGGTGTGCGAGTAGCCCAGGAACCAGTTCGATCCAATGAGAAGCCGGGGCAGCGACACGCCGCCAACCATTGTACGTGGGAACACAGTCACAGCTTGACCTCCTTGATCGAGTAGTGAGCGACGCATGATGGGGGATTGGGGATTGGCCGAGATCGAGCACTAACGCAATCTGAACGCTTCCCCTGTCCGCAATTCCTCATCACTGATTACAGATCTCAAATGCGCGTGCAAGCGCCTCGTAGGGATCACCCTTGGGCTTGAACTCGTGACCAACGTAGAGATTGTACCCGGATTCGGCGATGGCGCGACAGATCCCACGGTAGTTGAGCTCCTGGTAGTCGTCGAAGTCGCGTCGTCCGGGGACACCAGCGGTATGGAAGTGGCCGATCCAGTGAATATTGTCGCGGATTGTGCTGATGATGTTGCCTTCCATAACCTGCATATGGTAGATGTCGAAGAGCAGCTTGACATTGGGGCTGTTGACCTGTTCGCAGACGGCAATTCCCCAGGCGCTATGGTTGCACTCGTACCCGGGATGGTCCACGGTCGTGTTGAGCAACTCCATGTTGAGGTTGACGCCCTTGGCTTCGGCATAGGGTGCAATCCGGCGCAGCCCCTCAGCCGTGATCGCGATCGATGTCTTCTCGGTCACGCCCTCGCGGCGATTGCCGCTGAAGCAGATGACACCGGGAATGCCGAGATCCGCCGCGATATCGATGGACTGCCGAAGCTCGGCCTCGATCCGGTCGTGCTGGGTCGGGTCATTCAATCCCACTGTCAGGCTGTTATGGCCGCTCATAATGGCAACGTCGAGGTTGTGCTTCCGGGCCAACGTGACAGCCTCGCCGAAGCTCTCGTCGCGCGTCCACAGTTCGATCGCGGCATAGCCCATGTCCGCGACCCTCGCGACAAACGGTTCCAGCGGTATGTCCGCTGGCTTGATCATTGGGTAGCAGACGGATTGCTTGATGCGCATGCTGACCTCCTATAGATTTGCCAATCGCCGGGAGAAACCGGGCTCCTCTGTTTCCTGGAGAGCTCAATCCTTGGCCGCGAGCAGGCTGGTGCCTCCCAGTCCCAGCACCAGGCAGACCGCGGCGGTGACTGCGAACATCGGTTGAATCCCCATCGCGTCGGCCAGAATGCCGCTCAACCAGGGCCCGGCGAACATGCCGATTGCGTACACCGCCTGGAATAGGCCCATCGCCGTCGCTCGCTGCCCATTGTCGACGTAGCGGATGCTCAAGCCCATCATCACCGGGTAACCGACGCCACTTGCCAAGCCCAGCAGGATCTGACCGACAAAGACCATCGGCAATCCCTTGGCTACGGTCAGCGCACCAAGTCCGAGCACGATGAACACGAAGCTCAGCGCCACCATCCAGCGAGAGCTGACCCGTCGGGCGAGCAGCGACATTGCCAGGTTGCCCAGGAACACCAGCCCGATATTCATGCTCACCAGTACGCTCAAGACAACGTCACTGGCTCCGAGGTTCTTCGCCAGGTTGGTGGCGAAGCTGAAGGTCGAGGCCCAGATGGCATACTGTGCCACGACGCCCAGCAGTGAGGGAACCAACACATCCCTGCGGACAATCAGGGTGCCGATCTGGCGTAAGGTCGGTGGCGTGTTCTGGTGGCGCCGCTCGCGCACGGGAAGCATCGCAACGATCGCTAGCACTGCCAGCACGGCAGCCACGTAGAACGGCAGGGTATAGCCTCCCAGCGCATTGAGGCTTCCGGTCACACCCGTAGCGACCATCCGAGCGAGCGCGTTGATGGCGGAGAGGATCGACGAAGCCCTTACGGCATCCTCAGGGGGGAATAGGGCGCTAAATGCAACGACCAGGAGAACCCACGAACTGGCAGCGACCCCAGTGAAGGCCCGCCCAAGGGTAAGCCCAGGCACACCGGTTGCCATCCCCATGACCACGGCCCCTAGGCCAGCGAAGGCAAATCCTGCGATGATGAAGGGCTTCCGCCGACCGACCCAGTCGGCGACGATCCCCAGCGGCAGCCGGACGATGGCCTGCCACAGCCCGTACATCGAGAGAACGGCTCCGACTGATGCCAGGCTTGCGGCCTTGGACTCGACATAGACCGAGAGGGTGGGAACGAAAACGTACTGCGCGGCCCAGTAGAGACAGACGGCGATGACGTAGAGCACGAGAAGGCGACGATTGGACGACGGTGCGGCAGACGACATTCAGAACGCTCCTAGGCTAAACTCGATATGATCACCAATGGTGCAGGGAAGCGCGTTGACCCTATCCCTTGTTCCCGGCTACTTCCGACTGCATTATAGCCGATGTGTGGAATGGCATTCCCTTGCCCTGAAGCACCTGCTGCACTTCTACGGCATCGAGGTGCTCCGGCGTCACGCCGCGCTGAACGGAGAGTGTCGCTGTGATGCCGGCGACCTGTCCGGTGAGGGCAGCCGGGGGAATCACGCGCGAGACCTCCCACGCTTCGCCATCGGCGGAGAAGCAACGCCCTGCAGCCAGTAGACCGCGTACACCCCGGGGAACCAGAGCACCGAACGGAACTTCCCAGATCGGCCCGGGGCGCCGCCAATCGGGCACAAGGCCGACGGATGTGGGAAGTGCCGTGTTGGGATGGTCGGTTGTCATCGTCTCCATACCATCGATCCGCCGCGTGGTGCGGAACTGCGCCATCGCTGGCAAGGTCACGGGGAAGCGTTGGTGACGGCCATCCGGGCCCAGTTCAGCCTGCCGGGCCCGGTACATCTCGCGCAGCAGTCGCCGTCCTTCGAGCACAAATTCGGTCACCTCGGCCCCCTTGGTGCCATGGACTTTCAGATGGCCGGTCGGGTGGTTGCGCCCGTTGGCGTCGCCGCCGACACGGACCTCTTCCAGAAGGGAGGCGCGTCCCGGGCTCTCTGCCACGGCGCGGGCATGCGCGAGTGACGCCTCCAGTGCCCAGAGCGACAGCCAGTTGTCCGCCTCGATGCAGGGTGCGCCGGCGCGATAGGCCACGTCGGCATCGCCGGTGGCATCGATCACGGTGAAAGCTCTGAGCACACCTCGCCCACTCTTGTTTTCGACTTCCAGACCCACAATGCGTCGCCCCGGTGCCATGGCAGGTTCCGAGACGAGCGTGTCGAGCCAGATCGCGACGCCGGCATCGAGCAATGCCTCATCGAGTGCCAGGACGAAGCTCGCTGGCGAGAAGGCCGTCATATAGCGTGGTCCTGTTACGGGTTCCTGGCGTTTCTCCCGCAGCCAGGCCTCTGGCACGTTGCCTGGCCCGTACTTCAGGCTCAGATGGAGGAGCTCCTCCGCGATGCCGAAGATCGCCTGGTGCCCGTAGCCATCGCACAGGGGTAGGTAGATGTTGACCAGGCCCGTCGTTGCGAGCCCGCCTAGCAGGACGGTCTTTTCCACAAGGGCCGTGTGGAGCCCCGCGCGGGCGCATTCCAGCGTTGCCGCGACACCGGCCACGCCCGCGCCTGCTACCACCACGTCATAGGTCTTCTCGAACATAGGCCCTCCCAAGTCCCGGATTCCAGCTTCGACCACCATACTCGCATCGTACGATTTTGCACTATGCCATCGATGGTGAATCTCTGGCTTGGCACGACAGGGGGAATGGACCTATACTGGCGCCAAGACCGCGTGCAAAGGGGAAGTGTATGAGAACCTTGGTCATTGGCGGAACCGGCAACATCAGCGCGGCGACGGTGCGTACCCTTGTTGACCGAGGCGAGGACGTCACGCTCTACAACCGCGGCAGGACGCAGAGTGAGACAGTGAGCGGTTGCAGGACCATCATCGGTAATCGTTACGATCATTCGGCGTTCGAGGCGCAGATGGCAGACGCGGGCACGTTCGATTGCGTCGTCGATATGATCGGTTACGACCCCGAGGATGTGCGGAGCCTTATCCGCGCGTTCAAGGGGCGCACAGCCCAGGTTATCTTCTGCAGCACCGTCGACGTCTATACCAAACCCGCCAGGACCTATCCCATCGTGGAGGGAGCCGAGCGCAGTCCTTCACCGGCCTTTCCCTACGCATACAAGAAAGCGGTCTGCGAGCGCCTTCTTGAGGAGGCTCACGACCGCGGAGATTTCGCCGTGACGCTCATTCGCCCGGCACAAACGTACAACGATAGCCAGGGCCCGTTGTCGCTCATCGGCACCGGAACTCACTTCCTCAAACGAATCCGCCAGGGTAGGCCCATCATCGTCCTGGGCGATGGTACCTCTTTCTGGGGTGCGGCACACCGGGACGATGTGGGGCCGACTTTCGCCGCGGCCATCGGAAACACCTGTGCCTACGGTAAGGCCTACCACGTGACGGCAGAGGAGGTCTTCACCTGGGAGCAGCTTTACCAGACTGTCGCTGATGTGATGGGTGCGCCGCCCATCGACTTTGTCCACATCCCCACCGACCTGTTGGGGCGCATGGCCCCGAAGGCTGCGGCGTGGAGCGTGGTCAACTTTCACTACAACAACATCTTCGATAACACTGCGGCAAAGCTGGACCTCGACTTCCGCTATACGATTCCCTGGGCAGAGGGCGTTCGAAGGATGGTTGCGTGGCACGACGCCCGGGGCAGCATTGATACCAGCCCGGATGACCCACTCTACAACAAGATCGTGGACGTCTGGCGGATGCTGGGTGAGTCTGCCTGCCGCGAGATGGCATCGTTGGACGCGTAAGACGGGTCGCAGCATGCTGTGCCCCGCCAGCCGTCATGGAATGCGGCAAACCCGTCGATAGGCGGGCTACGACAGGACATGGTCATCACGGAGGACTTGGCATGCGCAAACTGAGAGTCAGCGGTAACCATCGCTTCCTCGTCTATGAGGACGGCGAACCCTTCTTCTACCTTGGCGACACCGCCTGGGAGTTGTTCCACCGGCTGGATCGCGAGGATGCAGCGCTTCTCTTGCGGGATCGGGCTGCCAAGCGCTTCACCGTGATCCAGGCGGTGGTGCTTGCAGAGTACGAAGGTCTTACGGTCCCGAACGCCTATGGCCACCTTCCGTTGCTCGATGATGACCCCACGCGGCCCAACGAAGCCTACTTCGAGCACGTCGATGCCATCGTGGCCCAGGCCGAGGCGCTTGGCCTCACCATCGGGATGCTGCCGACGTGGGGTGACAAGTGGAACAAGAAATGGGGTGTTGGCCCCGAGATCTTCACGCCCGCAAACGCCCTTACCTACGGTCGCTGGCTCGGTGCCCGGTACGCTGAGGCGCCCATCATCTGGATCCTGGGCGGCGACCGGCCCGTTGAGAGCGATGTGCACCGTGAGATCATCCGCGCGATGGCCAAGGGCCTTGACGAGGGTGATGGTGGTGCCCATCTGATGAGTTTCCACCCCAACGGAGGACGCACCTCCTCCGAGTGGTGGCAGAACGAGGACTGGCTCGACTTCAATATGCTCCAGTCGGGTCACACGCGTAACCGTGACAACTACACCATGATCGCGGCGGACTATGCGCGCACGCCCGTAAAGCCATGCATCGATGCTGAGCCGGGCTATGAGGATCACCCGTCTGCGTTTGACCTTAATAACGGCTACCTCGATGACTACGACGTCCGCAAGGCGCTCTACTGGTCGCTATTCTCCGGGGCGTGCGGTCACACGTACGGATGTCACGATATCTGGCAGATGTGGCAGGAGGGGCGCAAGCCCGCTACCTTCACCCGCACGCCGTGGAAGAAGGCACTGCACCTGCCAGGGTCGGGCCAGGTTCAGCATGCCAGGGCGCTGCTCGAAAGCTGGCCCTTCCTCACACGAATCCCGGACCAGAGCCTGATCGTCTCTGATCCGGGAACTGGAACGCACCACGTCGTCGCCACGCGCGACACGGATGGCAGCTATGCGATGCTCTATCTGCCTTCCTGCAAGCCGGTGACCGTAGACCTGGACAAGCTGTCGGGCACGTGCGTTGCGGTCACCTGGTATGACCCGCGCACAGGTGAAGCCCGCTCTGCCGGTGAAGTCCCCGGCGGTGGGCACTATGAGTTCACGCCGCCATCGGTCTGGCCCGACTGGGTACTCGTGTTGGACAGTCATTGATGGCGACCGCACCGCGGCGCTCCAGGCACTTCTCCTCGACCCCGTGATCAGCTCGGTATCCCAGGCCGAGGCCATCCTGGACGAACTGCTGGCTGTGCACCGGGACCTGTTTCCGCAACTCAATCTGGACTGAGGTTCTGCGCCTTGCGAGGGTTTCCGTACCCTCGCAAGGGTTTCGGGTATCGAGTGGGGAGCATCAGTCCCCTTCGCAAGGTTTCCGTACCTTGCGAAGGGTTCCGGAGCGATACCTTGCGGACGAATGCAAGCCGTCACGTGGCAGGCGAGACCTTTCTGCCACACTCTTTTCACTGATGGTCCGTGTCTGTCGAGCTAACAGGAGGTTATGACTATGATCGATCTCGAGCACTCGAAGCTGTTCACCCCCTGGACGCACCCTACGACGGGCGTCACGATCTACCTGCTCACGCAGAAGGTGGCCCCGCTGCAGGAGGCGTTCTACTTCGTCAATGAAAGTATGACGGGCGATGGGCGCTATCTCTGGTTCTACTGTGCTTATCCGCCGTCGGGTTCTTCCGGACAGGGCCGGATGCTCGGCGTCGTGGACTTCGAAAAGGACGAGGTTCACGCTTACCCCGAGACGATCTTTCATGGTGCGTCGCCCTACATTGATTCGGACGATGGAACGGCCTACTGGGGTGTAGGGCGCTGGCTCTGGCGGCGTGGTCCACAGCCCGATGCTGTTGCCGAGATGGTCAACGTGCTGCCGGAAGATCTCGTGAAAGGTCGCACCGTAAGCCGGCTTGCGACGCATCTCACACGTTCGGCAGACAAGCGTGAGTTCTTCGTCGATGCTGCATTTGGGCTGCAGTGGGTCTTTGGCACGCTGCCGGTCGATGGCGGCGACTTCCAGTTCTGGCAGCGCTTCGACCGCAACTACAACCACGCGCAGTTCAGCCCCACCGATCCGGACCTCGTGCTGTTCGCCCAGGAGAACCACCCGGATCCGATCACGGGCCTCACCTTCCCTATCGTCGACCGGATGTGGCTAATCCGCCGCGGCGAGCCCGCCCGACCGGTCTTCTCCTCGCCCATACGCCTCACACACGAGTGGTGGGACCCGGGCGGCGATCACGTCTGGTGCGTTTGGGGCAACGAGGCCTGGCGGACGAACATTGCCACGCAGGAGGTCGAGAAGATCCAGTGGCCCAGCCACTGCTGGCATGCGCACACGTCGCAGGACCTGCGCTATGTCGTTGCCGACTCGAACGAGCGCTTCTACCGCGGCTGCCCCTCGAAGGTGGGTTTCCTCAACCGCGAGAGCGGTGCCTATGTCGAGATCGCCGACAACCCTGAGATGAAGGGGATCGTGGGCAGCCAATACCACATCGATCCGCACCCGCGGTTCTGCTCGCAGGACCGCTACATCGTCTTTACCACGACGGTGCGTGGGCAGGTGGACCTCGCGATCACGAGGGTAGAGGATCTGATCAGGCGGACGTCGTAGCGTGCGTCGGGGGCTTCGACAAAGGGTGATGGAGGTGGGGTGATGAATCCACTGCTCAAGAAACTGCGGCTGCAGCCGGGCCAGCGCGCCCTGATTCTCAATGCGCCTGCGGGCTATGTCGAGGGCCTCGGCGAGCTTCCGGAGGGTATCACCCTCACTCAGGTGCCCGATGGCGAGGCCTTTGACTTCGTCCATCTGTTCGTGAAGGACAGTGCCCAATTCGCGACGTTCGGTCCACTTGCGCGCCAGGCGATCAAGTACGACGGCATCCTGTGGGTCTCCTATCCCAAGGGCAGTGCCAAGGTGAAGACAGATCTCAGCCGGGATGCAATGTGGGGTTTGCTATCAGATGCCGGCATGCGCCCGGTTTCACAGATCTCCATCGACGACACCTGGTCTGCCGTGCGTTTCCGCCCTGGAGAACTTGTGAACACCAGGGCCTGATCGCGCAGGACATGGTGCCGGGGACCTGAAGAGCAATCACGCTCGCACGCCGGACCGCGATCACTGCCAGTCCATGGTCCCCGGCACCTGGACTGCTTACTTGCTGGTCGTAGACGCCTGTCCCCCGGCAGTATTCTGCCGCCCGGCAGTCCCCTGCCGCCCGGCAGTACTCTGCCGCACGGCAGTACTCTGCCGCACGGCAGTACCATGCCGCAGAGTCCAGGCCAGCGCTAACCCCACGACAGCGATCAGGCTTGCGCCGCCGAAAACACCCTCGGGCGGCAGCGCCTCGAACAGCGCACCGGCGATGACCGGGTTGAACACGGTCACACTGGCGAGGATGCCGTTGGTCGCGAGGTAGATTGGGCGCCGCGCTTCCGGAGCCATTTCCAGTAGGTAGGCACTGAAGCTCCACCACGAGGCGCCATTGACGAAGCCCATTAGAAAGAACGCCGCGAAGTAAAACGCCGTCGCAGTCCCGCTACTGCCCCCCAGAGTCACCGCCGCCAGCGCCAGGACTTCAACTGCGGCGGCGACACGGATCGCCGCCCAGCTTCCTACGCGATCTATCAGCACTCCGCCGACCAGCGCCGCCGCGGCGCTGCCGATACTCTGGAGGATCACGAACGTGCCGATCATCGTGGCGGCATCGGGAATGATCTGGCGTGCCCGGACGACGAAGAAAGCAAATGTCGCCGCAGGCGTCGAGATGACAAGCTGCACGAGGATCACGCGCCGGAGCCAGCGATCCTCGCGGAGATAGAGCCAGACCTTCCGAAGGCTCTCACGCACGTCAGGCTTATCCGATACCTGAGGCGCCGGTTCCTCGCGCACAAACACCATGCTGGCGACGGAGATCATCAGCCATACGAACCCGATGCCGAAGAGCAGGGCCCAGCGACCTGAGCGTTCGACCGATTGGAGGTCAAGGATGCGATTGACGAAAGTGCCCGCCAGCGCCGCCCCCAGGCTTGACAGCAACTGTCCAATGCCGAAGAAGCGTCCGCGGAATCCCTCTGGCACCACCTTGGCCACCAGGGCTGGCCACGACACGCCGTTCAACCCCTCGGATGTGAAGAAGAGCATCACCGCCAGGGCCAGGATGAACGTGACGAGGCCCATACGTGTTTCGGCCCAAAGCAGGACGCTGATCGACAGCAGGAGGATGGGCAGCCGCCCTCCGATACTCGATCCGATGAGCAGGGGCTTCGCCCTCGGGCGGGCTTCCAACACGCTCGCTGCCCAGATCTGGGGTACGGTAATCATCAGCACACGCAGCGTGGACAGCACTCCTACCAGAAGTGCAGACCCGGTGAACTCGTTGACGAAGGCCGGGACGACGACGAGCGGATCATAGAAGGCAAACCCGATGGAGAAGAAGACGAAGTCGCCCACCAACGCCAGGATGCTCCTGCGTGTAGCGGCACGTGAGGCTGGGCTCACTTCGGCAACAGACATGACGTGGGTCATTGTCTCACCTCACCAACTCACGGCGCGCCGCTGCCAACACCTTCTCGAGCTCGCGCTGTGTGTCATCATCCAGCGGAACCGGTTTGTGGTCGCGCAGTAGCCGGTCTTTCATCTCAGCACAGCGCTCTTGCATCGTCGTTGCGCCCTCATCCACCCAATTGGCCCAGTAGGCGCGGTCCAGAAGCTGAGGGAACCAGAGCTCCTGCCGAAAGTGGCGCACTGTGTGCATCGTATCGAGAAACGTGCCGTCGTGACCCACACTCCGAACCACGTCCAGGCCAAGCGTCTCGTCATCGATGTCAAAGCCGCGGAGCATGCGCTCAACGTAGCCGATGATCTCATGCTGCAGCACCAGCATCGTGAGTGAGGATGCCTGATCCACCCCTGCAATGCCCAGATGCCCGAAGATGTCGGCACCAGCCAGGGCGCCACAGGCCAGGGTGATGCCGGCCTCCAGGCCGGCCTGGGCATCGGGCAGCTTGCTATCGGTCAGACCTACGTTGATGTAGACCGGCAGGCCGAAATGCTTGCCCATCTGCGTCATCGCGATCGCCATCAGCGCCTGCTCTGGACCGGCGAAGATCAACTGTGTGGTGCGCATATCGAAGGCGTGCGGAATGCCTCCGTAGCAGACCGGGAGCCCCGGCTTGATCAGCTGCGTGATGCAGATTCCTGCCAGGATCTCGGCGTGTTCCTGCGCCAGGGTCCCGGCGAGCGTCCCGGGCGCCGTTGCGCCCACCTGAGCCATTGGGCCAATGGGCACGGGCAGTGAGAACCGCGCCGTCTCAAAGAGCAGATCGATCCCGTCGTGGGGGAACTTGAGCGGGCTGATCGGCTCGAGGAAAGGATAGGCCAGGGGATACTGCGTCGCTGCCTCCTCGCTGCCCGAGACGACCGCCATCACCTCGAGCACGTAGCGTGCCGAGGCTCGTCCACTGAACCAGAAGTGGATCGGTTTGGTCGTGTGCTTGAGCTGCTCTGCTGCTACGGCAACACAGCGATAGCTGGGCGGCAGCTCCTGTGGATCGGCCATGGCTCCGACCAGGGTGATGCGCGGCAACGCATCCCCCAAACGAGTAGCGGTGGCTACGTCAGCCAGGGTTGCATAGCGCCGTTGGGTGCAACGTCCGCCCGGGCAGTTCTCCTCGATCACCCACGACGCTTCGCCCGCGATCGAGTTGTAGTTGCGTTCGCCCACGCCATAGCGCGCCTGGCGGGCTCGGTCGCGCCCGTAGAGCGTGAAGGCCTTGCCGGCGCTGTCGAGTGACGCCATCACCAGGGCTTCCGGAATCCGCACCACTTCGGAGTCTGCGTCGACCTCGGCGCCTGCCGCCTTGAAGCGTGCGCGCATCTCCGCATGAGGGATGCGCACCCCTGGCGACAAGAGCAAGCTCAGCGCCGCATCGTGAAGCTTCGCGATCTGTGACCTGGAGAGAATCGTCAGTTCCATAGGCTCCGGCCTACCACACGAAGATCCTCCCTTGCGAGGGTTTTGCCGCGTTCCGACGCGCACCCTCGCAAGGGTTCTGGATTGTTCACGACCTGAACACGGCAACCCTTCTCAAGGCTTCCACGCCTTGCGAAGGGAGACCTATCTTCCCACCTTCACGGTGGTGATGCCGAAGGCCGGCACGCGCACGGTCAGGATCTCACCCTCCAACCGGACGCAGCTCTCGTTCACAGGGTGCTCCAGAGTGTCGACCTCGGCAGCACCGGCATCGTCCAGCAGACCGGCGGCGACGCGCACCTGCGCCTCGCCGGCCTTGCCTTCCACCTCGGCCAGGCGGAGCACCATGCCTTGCCCATCCTCAGCGCGTTTGAGAGCCGCCAGCCGCACGTTTTGCGGCGACACCGAGATCAACGAGGCCACGGGAGGGAGATCCCCGGCATGGAAGTCCACGCTGGACACGACCAGGGGAACGTTCAGATCCTCACCGGCCTGCGCGCCATCGCCCTCACCCCAACCGGCCCCATGGGGAACCAACGCATACCGGATGACGTGATCACCAAGGTCGGGTAGCGGGTCCGGATCGATGCTGGCGCGGAGGAGCGTCATATTGAGCGAGGTCCCCTCGACGTTGAACCCGTACTTTGACGTGTTCGCAAGAGTGATGCCCACGCCATCCTCGCCAGATAGGTCGACCCACCGCTGAGCCGGAACTTCCTCGCCGGCGAAGAGATCGCGCTGGATGGTGCCGAAGGGAATCTCGTACCGCGCCAGAGGCCCCTGCCTCCCATTCCTGATGTCCATTGGGAACCGGACCTTCAGATGAGGAATACCACCGTCACGGCTGCCGGCCTCACGCCAGTCGACGCGAAGCTCGAAGTCGACGCGCGGCACGCCGCGAGCCAGGCTGATGTCGAGACTCAGCGACGTCTGACCGATCTTTCCCTGCCACCGGTAGCTCTGGACGTGTGGGCCTCTGTCGATCGTGGTGAGCTTTCCTCCTTGAAGAAGATCCTCACGTCGGATAAACTGTCCGATCACCCAGGCCGACATCCCCTCGTAGGCCTCGATGCAGAACTGCAGGACTCCGAGGTGCTCGCCAGGCTTCACGAACTCCTGTTTCGTACGCTTGTCTACGAGGCTCGCGATGCTTCCTGAGGCGGCGTCGAGCCGGACCATAAGGAACTCATTCTCGAGCACGACATCGGATGGCTCGCGCGTCCTCAGGGCACCGCCAACCCCATCCCACAGGCTGGGTCCCTCGGGCACGGGGAGACCCAGTTCGGCGCGACGGTCCGACACGCAGACGGCGCGATAGCCCAGCGCGGGCACCTCGATGGGGAAGGCCACCTCGAGGTAGTCGTGGCCGGCGTAGCTGCCGCTGCCAGTCACCTGTACGGGCTGGGGCTCCAGTCCCTCGCTCGTTACTACCAGTAGGGTAGGGTCGAGCGCGGTGTCCCAGAGCTTGACCCGGACGACGTCGGTGCGCGGATGAGCAAGGGGGTTGAAGATGAGATAGGCTC
>JAXDDP010000005.1:0-32102 GCA_034676785.1 Anaerolineae bacterium
AAGGTCCGCGCGGGCCGGGGAAAGCGCACCGCCAGCAGCGTGGCCTGGGCGACGAGATAGGGGGCAACGTCGATCGCCAGCACGGCCTGGAGGCCCGCTGTCACAAACAGTGCGCCGGCGATCGCCGGACCTGCCAGTTGGCTGATCGCATCGCCGATCTGCGTCATCCCGCCGGCGCGCCCGAGGTGCTGTTTGGGCACCAACTGAGCCGTGGCTGCGCTATAGGCAGGCCATTGGAACGTGCTGAACGCCGCATTGAAGAAGCCCGATACATACACGTGCCAAACCTGCAACTCACCGGTGAAGAGCATCGCAACAACGAAGAGCGAACTCAGTGCCGCGCCGGTGTCGGCGAAGATCATCACCAGACGCCGGTCCCATCGATCTGCCAGAACGCCGGCAACGGGCGAGAGCAGTAGATTCGGCAATACCCATGCAAGCATGGAAGTTGCGAAGAGCGTCGGCGAGCCCGTCGTCTCGTAGACCCAGACGCCCAGGGCAAAGCTGGTAAGGGCAGAGCCCAGCGTCGAGACAAGCTGTCCGGCCCAGATTGTGACGAAGGTCTTCATAGAGAGTCCCAACCTCAAGTACCGATCTGTCGGGGACGTCGTTATGCAGTCTCCTGGCCCCGGGCGCAACGGAAGCGAAGTATATGCCCATTGGCGGATTCGGGAAGTGGTTGTTCGTGCACCCACATGCCGCAGGCAGAAACCGTGCGACGCTCGCCTTCTGTGGTACTATTGCCGGTGACAACTGCGGCATCAGATGGTCACGGGGAGGAAGGTCGGGCTATGACGATGACGGCACGGGTGGCACGACTGCGACAGGAGAGCCTGGAGGCAGTCCCCACGCTCTCGACGGAACGAGCGGAACTCCTGACCGCCTACACCTCCCGGGAGCGGCGGGAGCTCTCAGCGCCGGTGCGGCGCGCGGAGGCCTTCCGCTATCTGATGGAGCACCGCACCCTCTGCATCAACGACGACGAGTTGATCGTCGGCGAGAAGGGTCCGGCGCCCAAGGCTGCCCCGACGTTCCCCGAGTTGTGCTGCCACTCGCTGAAGGATCTAGACCTCCTCGATGCGCGCGAGAAGATACCCTTCAGGGTCAGTGCTCAGGCCCGCGCGGTCTACGCCGAGACCGTCATCCCCTTCTGGCAAGGGCGAACGATGCGAGAGCGGATCTTTGAGGAGATGACCGACGCATGGAAAGACGCCTACGACGCCGGCATCTTCACCAAGTTCATGGAGCAGAGGGGACCTGGTCACACGACGCTGGACGACAAGATCTACAACAGAGGCTTGCTCGACCTCAAGGCGGACATTGCTACAGCACTCTCACACCTGGACTTCCTGCACGATCCTGGCGCTTACGACAGGCAGCAGGAACTGAAAGCGATGGCGATCGCGGCAGATGCCGTGATCCGCTTCGCCGGACGCCACGCTGAGCGCGCCCTCGAGCTCGCTGCAGTCGAGCACGACCCGACACGACGGGCGGAGCTCGAGCGCATCGCCGAGGTGTGCACGCGGGTGCCTGCGCACGCCCCGCGCGACTTCTGGGAAGCGCTGCAAGCCTATTGGTTCGTGCACCTCGGCGTCACAACCGAGCTGAACCCCTGGGATGCCTTCAACCCAGGCAAACTCGACCAACACCTCGCCCCGTTCTACGAGAAGGGCCTTGCGGAGGGCACCCTGACCCGCGAAGCAGCCGAGGAGCTCCTGCAGTGCTTCTGGATCAAGTTCAACAACCAACCGGCCCCACCCAAGGTTGGCGTGACAGCCGAGGAAAGTGGCACCTACACTGACTTTGCGCAGATCAACTGTGGCGGTGTGACACCCGAAGGCAGTGACGGCGTGAATGCCGTTACCTATCTGATCCTCGACGTGATCGAGGAGATGCGGCTCCTGCAACCGAGCTCCTCCGTCCAGGTGAGCAGGAAGAACCCCGATGCCTTCATCCGTCGGGCCGGGAAGATCATCCGGACAGGCTTTGGGCAGCCATCGATTTTCAACACAGATCTGGTTATCGCTGAGTTACTGCGCCAAGGAAAGAGCCTTGCCGATGCGCGCCGTGGCGGGACGAGCGGCTGTGTTGAGACTGGCGCGTTCGGCAAGGAGAACTACAACCTGACGGGCTACTTCAATATGCCCAAGGTTCTCGAACTCGCCCTCCACAACGGCATCGACCCGCGCACAGGCAAACAACTGGGACCGCAGACCGGCAATCCACGGGATTTCGCTACCTTCGACGATCTCTTCGCCGCGTTCGAACGCCAACTGCGCTACTTCATCGATGTCAAGGTCCGCGGGAATGCGGTCATCGAGCGCCTGTACGCGCGCATCATGCCGGTGCCCTTCCTCTCACTCCTGATCGATGACTGCATTGCTCGGGGGAAGGACTACCACGATGGCGGGGCGCGTTACAACACCAGTTACATCCAGGGTGTGGGCCTGGGGACGATGGCGGATGCGCTCTCGGCCATCAAGTTCCACGTCTATGATCAGAAGACCCTGACGATGGAGGCCCTGTTGGAAGCGCTGGAAGCGGACTTTGGTGGGCACGAGCGGGTACGACAGCTCCTGCTCAACCGGACCCCACACTATGGCAACGATGATGACTATGCGGATGCGCTTATGGTGCGGGTTTTTGAAGCCTATTTCCGCGCAGTCGATGGGCGCCCCAACACCAAGGGAGGGCACTACCACATTGACCTGTTACCGACAACGTGCCACGTCTATTTCGGGTCGGTGGTCGGAGCGACTCCCGATGGGCGCGAGGCCGGCAAGCCCCTATCAGAGGGCATCTCGCCGGTTCAGGGAGCTGACCGTGAAGGCCCGACGGCAGTCATCAAGTCGGTAGCCAAAATGGACCACGTGCGGACGGGCGGCACACTCCTGAACCAGAAGCTGACGCCGCGCCTGCTCGCGGACGATGCCGGGCTGGAGAGCTTCGTGCGACTCGTGCGGACCTATTTCACACTGGATGGACATCACATCCAGTTTAACGTCGTCGATGCGGCAACATTGCGCAAGGCACAGGCCGATCCCGAGGCATACCGCGACCTCATCGTTCGGGTGGCCGGGTACAGCGACTACTTCTGCGACCTGAGCCAGGCGCTGCAGGACGAGATCATTGCCCGGACCGAACACGCGGTCTTCTAGGCCAGCTCTTCCATCGTACCCGTCACCATAAAGACCGTTCGCTCGCAGATGTTCGTCACGCGATCAGCCGCGCGTTCCAGATTGTGCGCTGCCCAGAGAAGGTAGTTCGCCTGTTGAAAGCACGCAGGGTCCGAGAGGATATAGGTGAGCAGCTCGCGGTTCACCTGATTGTACAAGTCATCGACCTCATGATCCCGATCAGGGATGGCATGTGCTGCCGCGATGTCGCGCGACACAAAGGCATCGAGCCCTTGGCGCAGCATATCCATCGCCGTCTCCGCCATCAGTGGGATATCGATCAAGGGCTTGAGCAGTGGCTGGTCCCCAATCGATAAGTTGATCCTGGCGATCCCCTTGGCATAGTCCCCAATGCGTTCCAGCTCCGTAACAACCTCCAGAACCGCGCCCAGCACACGGAGGTCACCGGCGACGGGTTGGTGTAGTGCGATCAGGCCCAAGGCCAGCGCCTCCAGTTCGAAGCGCCTCGTGTTGATCTCCTGGTCGTGCTCAATGATCCTCCGGCTCCCGGAAAGATCGCGCTTCTTCAGGTAGTTCACAGAAGCCATAATCGCGTCCTCGACCATGCTGCCCAATGTAAGCACCTGGTCTAGGAGTTCGTCCAGTTCGCGGTCAAAGGTTGTTCTGATCTGCATTATCTGTCTCTGTTCGCCCCGGCACGCTGACTGTCATCCCCGAGCTCTGCCCATTGCCCCGATGCGCATCTGACAGGATGGCCATAGCCGGCTGACCTGAGCGTAGCCGCAATGGATTAACAGCGCTTTTGTAGACCGTTAACGGGTTGTTAAGCGGGTTTCACGGAGTGGTGGTCCAGAGCCAACCCTGATCAGAATCAGCCATCGTTAAACACCTCTTAACATCCCGCAAATCCTCTGTTAAAGGCCCACCCGTATTCTATCCTTGGTTCAAAGGCCAACCCGTGGCCGAATCTATATGTACAAGTCTAGGATACTTGGAGGAGGATCATCGTGAGACGGAATCAGTTCGTTCGCGCGGCTATGTTTGTGGTGGCATCGTTGCTTGCTACGGCTTGCGCCACCCAGACGGTGGCCCCGACAGCGGCACCAACACCGGTGCCAACAGTAGCAGCAGTTGCAGACCCGACCGCAGTCCCTGAGACGTCGGATCCAGGCACGGCCCCGCAGTTACTTCCCGAGGTCAACCCGCTCGAGGTGACTGGCGATATCGTCACAGCAGGTAGCTCAACCGTGTTCCCCCTTGCCGAGCGTATGGCCGAGCGCTTCCAGGATGAAGGCTACGCCGGCAATATCACCATCGATAGCATTGGCAGCGGTGGTGGCTATGAGCGCTTCTGCGTCACCGGCGAGACCGATATCGCCAACGCCAGCCGCGCGATCAAGGATGAAGAGGTCGCCTCGTGCGAGGCCATCGGCCGTACGCCGATCGAGTTCCGCGTCGGCACCGATGCGCTCGCGGTTGTCGTCAACAAGGACAACGACTTCGTCACCGATGTCACCAAGGAAGAACTTGCAGCCATCTTCTCAGATGCTGCCACGAAGTGGTCCGACGTGCGCGCCGAGTGGCCTGCTGAAGACATCCTGCGCTTCATCCCGGGGACCGACAGCGGCACCTTCGACTACTTCGTCGAAGAGATCTTCGATGAGGACGAGACACCCCACCTGAGCGCCGCCAACACACAGCTCAGCGAGGACGATAATGTTCTGGTTCAGGGCGTGCTGGGCAGCCCCTACGCCATTGGCTACTTCGGGTACGCCTATTACGCTGAGAACGCCGACGCTCTTAACATCCTCTCCATCGAGAACGTTGCACCCACCGCTGAGAACGTTGACAACAACAGCTACCCGCTGGCGCGCCCCCTCTTCATCTACTCCGATGCCAAGATCATGCAGGAGAAGCCGCAGGTGGCGTCCTTCATCGCCTTCTTCCTGACCTTCGTCAATGAGGAAGTCGTCGATGTCGGCTACTTCCCTGCCAGCACCGAGGCCCTCACCGCCGCACAGGAAGCTTGGATCGCCGGTATGGCTGAGTAGGTAGCGCCAGGGTCGGTACATAATGATGAGGCTGTCGCTGGGCATCCCCTCACGCATCTGATGATGCGTGAGGGGACTCATGTGGGTGGCAGAGAGAAGACGATGATATGTTGGCTATGACGGACGAGAGAAGTTCACAAGCACTGGGGGGGGCTACTGAGCGAGCGACGCTGGCCGCCCTGCGTAAGCGACCCCGGATCAAGGAGACGCTGATTCAGGCATTTCTCTTTGTCTGCGGTGCCCTGTCCATCCTGACTACGATCGGGATCGTCTACGAACTGGGCAAGGAATCGGCACTCTTCTTCACGCGGAAGCAGTGGGAGCAGACCAACAAGGCAATCGCCTGGGACGTGGACGCCGTTGGGACCACTGTCGAGGTCACGACGTCGGGCGCTGCGCTCAGAACGGATGATCTGATCCTGTTGAACCAGGAGATGATGCGCGTGGTGTCCATCGAAGGGACTCGGCTCACAGTCGAGCGAGGCATCGATGGCACGGTAAGCGTGGCGCACAGCCAGGGCACCTCTATCGAGGTGGCGACAGAGGTGACGCTGCGGAAGTTCTTCGGCACTACAGAGTGGAACCCTCAGATAGGGCGCTTTGGCATCTGGGCCCTCGTCAATGCCACTATGATGACCTCACTCATTGCCCTGGCTGTCGCCCTTCCTCTGGGTCTGAGCGTAGCGATCTATCTTAGCGAGTACGCATCAGAGAAGGCCCGAGCGACGCTCAAGCCGATTCTGGAAGTCCTTGCCGGGGTGCCTACGGTCGTCTATGGATACTTCGCTCTCACGTTCATGACGCCGCTGCTCCGATCGATCATCGGTCAGGACATTGTCGAGGTCTACAATACCGCATCGGCGGGCCTGGTCATGGGGATCCTGATCTTGCCCATCGTCAGTTCGATGAGCGAGGATGCGCTCAGCGCTGTGCCCAACTCACTGCGCGAGGCTGCCTACGGGCTGGGCGCGACGAAACTGGAGACAGCGCTGCAAGTCGTCGTACCCGCGGCCTTCTCCGGTATCGCGGCAGCCTTTATCGTGGCTGCATCCCGTGCCATTGGCGAGACGATGATCGTAGCTGTCGCCGCGGGCGCAGGTCCCAACTTCACGTTCAATCCCTTCAGAGCAGCTGAGACCATGACGGGACACATCGTCCGGATTAGTGGCGGCGACCTGAGCTACAACTCGCTGGACTATAACAGCCTGTTTGCCATTGGCTTGATGCTGTTCTTCATGACCCTGGGACTCAACGTCGTCAGCCAGCAGATCGTCAAACGTTTCCGGGAGGTCTACGAATGAGCGGCAATCGCGGGCCTATGGCTGGGGCACACCTGACACGACGTTTTCGGCTCGCGGCCCTATGGCGGAACGTTTTCAGGGCCTCTACGGTTGTTGGCATCATCGTGCTAGGACTCCTCCTCATCAACATCGCCAACAGCGCCTTTGGATACGTCGCGATAACCAACAGGGTGGACCCAAAGGACCTGGTCACAGGGGATCGCGAGCTGGAGGATCTGGACCATGCCGAGCTCGTGGCCATCCTGGAGGCGAACACTTCAAAGGGGCTGTTCCGAAAGCTCGCGAATGACAAGCCCTTTGCCGAACGAGAGAGGACGGAGGTGTTGGGCCTCATCTATGAGAATGTGATCAAACCCGAAGTTGCCAAGCAGTGGACGCTCCTCGAATCCATTGCCCAGCGTAGCAAAATCGTCGCCGATGTCGCGGCGTCATATCCCATGGCAACTCTCCGGTTCGAAAGCTGGTTGGATATCGCGTTCATAACCTCACCGCAATCCTCAGATGCGGTGAAGGCCGGAATCCGCACTGCCCTACTGGGGTCACTGTGGACGATTGCGATCGCCATCGTGTTCGCCTTCCCTATTGGGGTTGGGGCAGCGATCTACCTTGAAGAGTATGCAGACCACGTGCGCCCGGCGGCGCGCGCCATCAACCGCATCATCCAGACCAACATCAGCAATCTGGCCGGGGTGCCTTCGATTATCTATGGCATTCTCGGTCTGGCAGTGTTTGTGCGCGTGCTGGAGCCTCTCACGAGCGGCGCCATCTTCGGCCTTACCGATCCGACGACGGCCAACGGGCGCACGATCATCTCAGCAGGTCTGACGTTGGGCTTGCTCATCCTACCTTTGATCATCATCAACTCCCAGGAAGCGATCAAGGCGGTGCCAAACTCACTGCGAGAGGCCGCCTTCGGGCTAGGCGCAACGCGCTGGCAGACCGTGTGGAGCCACGTCCTGCCGAACGCCATGCCAGGAATCCTGACCGGCACGATTTTGTCAGTCTCGCGGGCCATGGGTGAGACGGCGCCCCTGGTTGTCGTCGGTGCATCGACCTATATCACCGCCGATCCAAGTGGGCCATTCTCGAAGTTCACCACGCTGCCCATTCAGATATACCAGTGGACCACACGCCCACAGGACGTCTTCCGTAACATAGCAGCGGCTGCAATCATCGCGCTCTTGATGCTACTCCTGAGCATGAATGGTGTGGCGATCATATTACGCAACCGCTTCAGCAAACGCATCTAGGGTGGCGAAAACTATGGACAATGCGCGCTTACACACTAACAAGCTCGATACTCGGCAGTATGCGGATGGCGCATATGCAATCGAGGCCCAGGGATTGAACGTGTACTACGACGATTTCCGGGCGCTCAAGGAAGTCAGCATCCAGATTGAACGCCACAAAGTTACGGCCATCATCGGTCCGTCGGGCTGCGGCAAGAGCACGATGCTGAGAGCATTCAACCGGATGAATGAGCTATTCCGGTCAGCACGGACCGAGGGGCGGGTGCTCTTTAACGGACTGGACATCTACCACGACCAGATTGACCCGGTCGAGGTGCGTCGGAGCATCGGCATGGTTTTCCAGAAGCCCAACCCCTTCCCAAAGAGCATCTACGAGAATGTCGCCTGGGGTGCGCGCATCAACGGCTACCGCGGCAATATGGACGACCTGGTCTACCAGGCCCTCACACAGGCAGCGCTATGGGATGAGGTGAAGGACAAACTCGGACAGAGTGGGTTATCCCTTTCGGGCGGACAGCAGCAGCGCTTGTGCATCGCCCGTACCATCGCTACGCAACCGGAGATCATCCTGATGGACGAACCAGCTTCAGCTCTGGATCCGATTGCGACGCTGCGCATCGAGGAGTTGATGCGGGAACTGATCAACAGCTACACAATCATCGTTGTCACGCACAACATGCAGCAAGCGGGTCGCGTCTCGGATAACACCGCCTTCTTCTCATTGGACGAATCCGACCGTTCTGGGGTGCTCATTGAGTACGGTCCCACGCTGAGGATCTTCTCCAATCCAGCCCACAAGATGACCGAGGACTACATCACAGGGAGATTTGGCTAGCGCAACCAGACCTGCCAGCTCACCAGAAACGGATCCCCCGACCCTATGGGAACTGCCGGACAGCAGGCAAGGCGACCCTCCCCACCGGACGCGACTGCGCGACGAGAGGCCTGAGCGCGGCTACGCTGGAGGCAGCACCGTCTCCGGTGCGACCGGCAGGCTGAAGAAGAACGTGCTCCCGACGCTCTCCAGGCTCTCGACCCAGATGTGTCCACCGTGTCCCTGGACGATGTGCTTGGCAATGGCTAATCCCAGCCCGGTGCCTTCCTGGGCCCTGGAGCGATCGGTCTTGTAGAATCGCTCGAATATGCGAGGCAGATCCTCCGAGGGAATACCAATGCCTGTATCTGCAACTGCAATCACAATATGTAGGCCCCCTATGGATGCCAGATCGCCATCTCGGCTTTCCCCTGCTCGCTGCAGCTGCGTTTCCTCGGTGAGCGGATCAGCTGGCTCACTCAGACGAGCGGAGATCGTGATCGTACCACCAGAAGACGTGAACTTGATGGCATTGTGTACGAGGTTGGTCACAACTTGCTGAACGCGCTTCGCATCGGCCATCACACGTGGCAGGTTCTCCGGGATGGCGATGGACAGCGTAACACCGGCACGCTCGGCGTGAGGCTGAAGCCGCCTGACTGGTTTGTGAACGAGTTTGGCGACCCGGGTCGGCCGGATCTCCAGAGGGACACGTCCCGACTCGATGCGAGAGAGCTCAAGAAGCTCCTCAACCAACTGAGTCAGCGAGGCCAACTCGGTCTCCATATGGGACAGGAAGCGCCGGGCAACGGGAGGGTCCTCAATCGCGCCGTTCTGAAGCGTCTCGGCGACCAGCGAGAGTGACGCCAAGGGCGTACGCAGTTCGTGGGAGATGTTCGTGACGAAGTCGCGGCGAATCGTCTCCAGCCGGCGGATGCGAGTGAGGTCCTGTAACATGACCACGTAGCGCGGCGGGGCAGAACCCTGCAAAGGGGTGATCACGGCATTCAGGAAGTCCTCGTAGAGAATCGACTCTACCCTCTCAGTCTGTTCCTCTTGCGAGTCATAGCAGCGATTCCAAAGGTCGATAAGCTGGTGGCTGTGGGCGATCTGGGCAAAGCGACGTCCAAGAGCGTGATCGCCATCACAACGGAGAATACGGGCAGCTGCGGCGTTGATCATCACGACGACTCCCTGTTCATCCGTGATCACGACGCCGTCAGCCATGTGATTGAGCACCGCAGACAATCGCGCGCGCTCCAGGGCAAGGCTCCCGACTTTCTCCTGAAGCTGGTCGACCATATGGTTGAACGACCGCGTCAACGTACCAATCTCATCGTTGGTGGTGGGCAACAACCGACTGGACAGATCTCCTGCCGCCATCCGCTCCACGGCGTCGGTGAGTCTGCGCACAGGGCGGATCGTTCGTGAGGCTGCAAGTGTGGCCAACGCGACAGCGATGATGCCTGCTACCCCACCCGCGAACAACAGCGTCCTGTTCAGCCGGTTGACGTTTGCCTCGATCTCCTCAATCGGCAGGGCAACTCTAACAACGCCCACCGGGCCATCCATACCCATCACCGCAACTGCGGCATACATCACTCTCCTCTGCAACGTCTGACTGTAACGAGACGCCGTCCCCGAGCCAGCACTGAGAGCTTTCTGGACCTCCGACCGATAGAGATGGTTCTCCATCTGCGTATAGTCGGTGTGGGACTCGCCCAGAACGGTGCCGTCCGCGGCGATAATCGTCACGCGTTGCCCTATCAACCCGGCCCAACGACGTGCTTTGTCGTCCAGAGCACTGGATGAGGTCTCCTGATCCAAGAGGCCGGCAAGGTCATTCGCCATCAGCGTGGCGCCATCGAGAAGATGCCTCTCCAGATCATCAAGGCGCGCCGTGCGCACTTCAGCTGAGAGATAGAGCGTCAATCCCAGTGTTGCCAACAGGAGAATCACGATGTAGGGAATCGTGATTCGCCACCAAATAGATCGAACCATCGTTATCCCTCGAACCGGTATCCGGCTCCACGAACGGTAATGAGTCGCGCAGGCTCCGCAGGGTTCTCCTCGATCTTCTCGCGCAGCCAGCGAATGTGGACATCGACGGTACGACTTCCCCCAACGTAGTCCCATCCCCACACATCCGCCAGGATTTGGTCGCGTGATAGGACTCGCCCGCGCTTCTGGGCAAGGTAGACCAGAAGTTCGTACTCTTTCGGCTTCAGGGTCACTACCTCGCCATTGAGGACGACCTCATGGCGGTCGAGATCAAGCGTGAGCCTGTCAAACACAAGCAAGTTCCCGGGGTGGCCTTCTGTCCCTGCGTACTGGTCGCGCAGCAACCTCACGCGGCGCAGTTGCGCTTTGACGCGCGCCAACAGCTCGCGCATGCTAAAGGGCTTGGTGAGGTAATCATCAGCACCAATCTCAAGGCCCACCACCTTATCAACGACGTCATCGCGAGCGGTGAGCATAATGATGGGTACCGTATGCTCCTTACGAATAGCCCGGCATACCTCAAAGCCATCGAGGCCGGGGAGCATGATGTCCAACAAGACCAGGTCAGGTGCATCCGTCTCGACGAGTTCAAGGGCACGGCGACCGTCTGCTGCGGCAGAGACCGTATACCCCTCCTTGATCAGGTTATAGGAGAGGGTCTCCCGCAGCACCAGTTCGTCCTCAACGATCAGGATTCGCTCAGCCATCGGCGGCCTTGTAGTGCACGGTTGGCAGCGACCGCAGACGCTCCGCTGCTTGCTCTGCCGTAAGATCGCGCTGCGGCTCGGCCAACATCTCGTAGCCGACCATAAACTTCTTGACGGTCGCGGATCGCAAGAGCGGGGGGTAGAAGTGGGCGTGAAGCTGCCAATGGGCATGTTGCGCCCCATCGGTCGGTGCGCCATGCCAGCCCATCGAGTACGGGAAGGACGTCTCGAAGAGATTGTCGTACTTGATGAGCAGCGTCTTCATGATCTCCGCCAACGCGTCGCGCTCGCCATCGACCAACTCAGGCAGCCGCAGAACGTGACGCCGTGGCAGGACCAACGTCTCAAAGGGCCAGAGAGCCCAGTATGGGACTACGACGACCCAGTACGCATTCTGAACGATCACCCTTACCCGTTTCTCAAGCTCCAAGTCAGCATAGGTCGTGAGCATAGGGCGACCGCGCTTTTCAAAGTAGATACGCTGCTGGTAGTCTTCCTTGGCCGGTTCGTTCGGCAGAGCATCTCCCGCCCAGACCTGGCCGTGCGGGTGTGGGTTGGAGCTACCCATCACCTCACCCCGGTTCTCGAAGACCTGAACCCAGCGATAGGTCTCGCCCAGTTCTTCGACTTGATCGCACCACACATCGACAACCGAACGAATGTCTGACACCGGCATCTCCGCCAGTGTCAGGTCGTGACGCGGCGAAAAACAGATCACACGGCAGGTACCCCGCTCCGTCTCGGCCCGCAGTAGGGGCTCCTCATCGAGTACCACGTGAGGCGTGTCAGGTAAGAGGGCAGCGAAATCATTGGTGAAGACGAAGGTCGAGGTGTACACAGGATTCACAGCCCCATCGGCGCGTGTATTTCCCGGGCAGAGGTAACAGCTCGTGTCGTAGGCCGGACGTGCTTCTCGTGGAGGTCGCTCGACCTGCCCCTTCCACGGACGTTTCGTCCGGTGAGGGGATACCGTGATCCAGTCACCCGTCAGTGCATTGTAGCGACGATGAGGATGGTCTGACGGTCTGAACAGGGCCATATCTGCCTCCGTGAGTACTCGATGGTCTCGAACGATTACCTCACATTATATCCGACAGCACGCGCATTCCCATCCTATCCCATAACCCATACGCCAATTGCCAATGCCGTGAACGGCACTAGACTCTGACCGTAGCTGTGTGCCGACCCGAACCGGCCTTGGGCTTCCTATTGGGGAGCCTGGAGCTGGCAGGCGACACCAGGATGTTCTGGCTCATCGGTCCTGACAGCACAAGTCGGACCGGCTTCACCCATATCACCGGAGGAATACAGACCATGCCTGCAGAAACCCAGATCAGCGAGAAGTACCTCAACCAGCATTCGCGACCTTCGGATCTCAAGATCACCGATATGCGTGTGGTCCACCTCAAGGGCATTCCGATGCGCGTGCCTCTCATCCGCATTGACACGAATCAGGGGATATGCGGTTACGGCGAGGTTCGAGACGGCGCAAGCAGTACCTATGCCTTGATGCTCAAGAGCCGCATCCTGGGCGAGAACCCCTGTAACGTCGACAAAGTGTTCCGCAAGATCAAGCAGTTTGGCTTCCACGCACGCCAGGCGGGTGGCGTCTGCGGAATCGAGATGGCCCTCATGGACCTTGCCGGCAAGGCGTACGGTGTGCCGGCCTACATGTTGGCCGGCGGGAAGTTCCGGGATAAGGTGCTGGTCTACAGTGACACGCCCTCCGAGCCGGACGGCAAGGCAATGGGCAAGCGGCTTAAGGCGCGCATGGATCAAGGATTCAAGTTCCTCAAGATGGACCTGGGCATCTATTTCCTGCGCAATGTTCCCGACACGGTCATCGGCTTCCCGGATACGCTGCGCAGCTTCACTGTGATGCACCCGTTCACAGGGATTCAGCTCACCGACAAGGGCATCGACTATCTGTGCAAGTACGTTGACGACGTCCGCAGCGTTATCGGATACGAGGTTCCTCTGGCGGTGGATCACATTGGGCACATCGGGCTGGAGTCGTGCATCCGGCTCGGCAAGGCGCTGGACCAGTTCACGCTGGCCTGGTTGGAGGACCTGCTCCCCTGGCAGTTCACGGACCAATATGTGACCCTGTCGCGCGCCGTCACGACACCCATCTGTACTGGAGAGGATATCTACCTCAAAGAGGGCTTTATGCCGCTCTTCGAGAAGCGCGCCGTCTCGATCATTCACCCCGATCTTGCGTCGTCTGGCGGCATTCTGGAGACCAAGAAGATCGGTGATGCAGCCCAAGAGCATGGCATCGCGATGGCAATGCACATGGCTGGCTCGCCGATCGCGGCGCTGGCCAGTGTTCACTGTGCCGCAGCGACCGAGAACTTCCTGGTACTCGAGAACCATTCGGTCGACGAGCCCAAGTGGAACGAGTTGGTCACCGGCCTGCCCAATCCCCTGATCCAGGATGGTTACATCGCTGTGCCGGAAACACCGGGCTTGGGCTTCGAGGACCTTAACGAGGCCATGATCCGTGAGCACATCGATCCGGACCACCCGGGCTACTTCGAGCCGACAGACGTGTGGGATACGGAGCGATCACACGATCGGCTCTGGAGTTAGGGAGGCATACCCTATGGCGCAGAGTGTGATCCATCTGACACCGGCGATGTTTGCCGAGCGTGAGCGCGTGCTGGTGGAATCTACCGAGACGGGACTGGCTGCGTCGACGTTCCGATTCGACAGCGGCGTGTGTGGGCTGCGGTTGAGGAGCAGCCAGCTCGGAGCCGACACCGGCGAGCTCGTCCTGTTGCCTTTCCAGGGTCAGCAGGTCTGGTCGGTCGTGTTCAAGGATCGCGATCTCACGATGCGGTCAGTATTCGACCAGCCGTATCCGACGCGGGTTTTCCTGGACACGTTCGGAGGCTTCATGCAGCACTGTGGCATCACCGGTGTCGGGTCACCCGGGCCCAAGGACACGCACCCCTTGCACGGCGAGCTGCCCAACGCACCTTACGGCGAGGCCTATATCGTCATCGGTGAGGACGAGAGCGGGGCCTACATCGGGCTCGGGGGCCGCTACCGCCACACCGTCGCTTTCTCGCATGCCTACGTTGCTGAACCGCTCGCCAAGCTCTACGCGGGCTCGACCCTCTTCAATGCGTCGATGTCGATCACGAACCTCAAGCGCTCGGACCAAGTCCTGATGTACCTGGCCCACGTGAACTTCAGACCGGTGGACAATGGCCGTCTCATCTATGCAGCCAGACCTACGTCCGAGCATGTGCGCGTTCGATCCAGCATACCCTCACACATCTCTCCCGGCCCGGGCTACGTCGAGTTCATTGAGGAACTGGGACGACACCCCGAAGCGCACCACGTGCTCGCGCCGGGAATGGCCTTCGATCCCGAGGCGGTCTTCTTCATCGACTATCTGGCGGATGCCACCGGATGGGCTCATTCGATGCAGCTCCACCCAGATGGGAATGTCGACTACATCGGCCATCGGCCCGACCAACTGCCCAAAGGCACACGCTGGATATCGCGGACGGCGGATCAGGACGCCATCGCGATCGTAGAGGCGGGGACCTGTGAACCGGAAGGCTTCTTCGCCGAGCGAGAGAAGGGCAACGTCAAGTACCTGGCACCGGGTGCAACCTTCCGTGCAGACTTCCGAATCGGAAGCCTGTCACAGGATGAGGCGGCAGGGATTGCGGATACCATCGAGGCCCTGATCTCAGCATAGTGTGACACCCGTACCCCACCAGCAGAGCCAGGGACCTGCCTAGCGCACCCCTGGCTCTGTTCGTATCCCGTCGTCGGGACAGTCCGGGAGCCCATCCTCCAGCCTTGACTCAGGATGCTGATCGACCGATCAGGCCATCAGCGATACGTAAGGCTTGCGCCAGACACATGCCTCCAATCACCCGAGGACCGGCCTCTACGCTATGGCGTGTTCCAAACCAGTCCTCGATGGTCGCTCAGCGCATCGACAAGTGCTGGCACAGGGTCGATAGCGTAGTAAGATAAAGGGCTGTTGTGCCTGGGCAAGGTCAGCACCCGGCCATTTTGAACGAGGGGTTATTTCGACATCTATGAATATCGCATTGGGCATTGACACGGGCGGCACGTACACAGATGCCGTCCTGGTGGATCAGGAGAGCGGCAATGTACTGGCGGCGACCAAAGCGCTGACAACACACCGCGACCTGTCGATCGGCATCGGAGAGGCCATCCGGAACGTCTTCAGCCCCGAAGCCGCGCTTGGAGATGATGGGCATCCCGCCCGCGATCCAAGTAGCGTTGGCCTAGTGGGGTTGTCCACAACGCTGGCAACGAACGCCATCGTCGAGCGTCAGGGCAGCCCTGCCTGCCTGATCCTTATCGGGTATGATGCCGAGCTAATCCGCAAGCATGAGTTCGCCGAGGAGCTCGTTACTCAGGACATCGTCTACGTCCAGGGCGGTCACACGATCGACGGTGAGGAACGGATGCCACTGGATGAGCAGGCCGTCCGCGAGGCGATTCTGGCGCGCCGGCCCGGTTCTGACCGACTCCGCCAGAGCCCGGTTGCCGCGTACGCTATCTCCAGCTACTTCAGCGTCCGCAATCCGGCACACGAGCTGCGCGTCAAGGCGCTGGTGGAGGAGCTAACAGCAGATCGCGACGGTATCCCACTGCCGGTCACGTGTGGTCATGAGCTGACGACCAGGCTCAATGCCATCCGGCGAGCTACGACGGTGGCCCTCAATGCGACGTTGATCCCCACATTGCGTGATCTGATCCTCACCGTGCGGGCCAGGCTGGATGAGGCAGGGGTTCGCGCACCACTGATGGTCGTCAAAGGCGACGGGTCACTCGTACATGCCGACTGGGCCGTACAGCGGCCCATCGAGACGATACTCTCAGGGCCTGCTGCCAGTGTTGTGGGCGCGTGGTTCGTCGCGGGACGTGAGGACGTCTGGGTCGTGGATGTGGGAGGAACCACAACCGACATCGCCGCGCTTCGCGGTGGCCATCCCCGCCTCAACGCCGAAGGAGCACGCGTGGGACGATGGCGCACGATGATCGAGGCCGCAGATGTGCATACCGTGGGACTCGGCGGGGATAGCCATGTCCGCATGAGTACCAACGGTGGAGACCCAGAGCTGGGCGGGAAGGCGCTCGCCCGGGGACGACGGTCCTTATCGGTTGGCCCGCAGCGAGTGCTTCCCCTGTGTCGATTGGGCGCCGACCATCCGGAGATTCTGGAGACGTTGGCAGACCAGGTGCATGTGAAGAAACGGCCCTTGCTGCCGCTCGTGGCACAGTTCCTGCTGCCCAGGCGCCAACCCACCAGCCGGCTTGACGAGACCGATCTCCTGTTGTTGGAACGACTTGGCCGTGGCCCGGTCTCAGTCGTGGCGCTGGCGCAGGAGCCGCTCTATCAAGCATTCCTGATGGACCGGGTAGAACGTCTGGCAGCGCAGCAGCTCGTGCTTCGCGTGGCGTTCACCCCTACGGACGCCCTGCACGTGCTGGGACAACTCCAGATCTGGGACAGGGAAGCCTCACGCCTTGGCGCGGAACTGCTGGCAGCCCAGGCGGGCCTCCCGGTCGAAGCTTTCTGCGAGCAGGTGGTCGAGACGGTCTCCAACAAGATCGCGGCAGAGCTCGTGACCAAAGTTCTGAGCGATGAAGTGGCAACCGCCAACTGGCCTGATGAACCGGTGGCTGCAGGACTGCTGGCGCGGGCGCTCAACCTGGTAAGCGACACGGATCTGGCATGCCGGCTGACGCTACGACAGCCAGTTGTCGCTGTGGGCGCTCCAGTCGCCGCCTACCTACCGCGAGCCGTCAGCGATCTGCACACGGACCTTGTGTTGCCCACCTACGCAAGCTTCGCCAATGCCATTGGCGCCGTTGTGGGCAGTGTCGTGCAGCGGGCACGCGTTCTGGTTCGGCCCGTCGAGTACGGTGGCGCGTATCGGCTGCACATCCCAGGCAACTTGGGGCTCGCAGAGAACGTCGTAGACTTCGAGGATCTCGACGCAGCCATCGCCTATGCATCGAATGCGATCCCAGAGCGGCTCAGGCGCCTCGCAGAGGCAGCCGGCGCACGACAGGTGGAGATCCAGATGACACGCGCGGACTCGGCAGCCCATAGTGGCCCACCCGAGGATAGCGGGTACGAGACAATGCAGGACGATATTTTCCTGGAGTCGGTGCTCACGTTCAGCGCTGTCGGCCGCCCAGCGGCGAATCAGGAGATGCCGTCCGGCCCGCAGCACGTACAGAAGGGTGCCGGTCGATGAGCCTGGCGCAGTCAGAAGTCAACCTGCGACGCCTGGAGTGGGACGATGGCGAGGCCCTGGCGGCCTTCTACAACGGTCTGAGCGAAGCATCGAAACGCACGTTCAGACCCCTGGGCACCACGACGACGGTAGAAACCTGTAACGACATAATCCAGGATAATCTTGCGGCCCCACCGGCCAAGTTCGATCTGGTGGCGGTCGACGGCGTTGCGATCGTAGGATGGGCCTTTATCTGGGGGCTCAGTGGGAGCGACACAAACTCGGAGCCATTGTTCGGCTTGGGGGTTGCCGACAGCCATCAGCACATGGGAATCGGCACGCGGCTCATTACTGCCGTGATGACGCGCGCCCACGCGGCGCGGCTGCCGCGGGTTGTGTTGACTGTCGTGCAAGACAACACCATCGCGTGGCGTCTCTACGAGAAGCAAGGGTTTGTCCGCTATGGCGAATTCGTGGGAGAGGATGGCTTGCCCTACTACCGTATGCGATGGGATCCCGGCGCGCCGACAGCAGCAGAGGGTTGGAGACCGGAAGGTACGCCGGGCCAAGCTTGATCTCCGTCCGCATCCCGACAAGTAGAAATGGAGTCACCCATGTCATCCACAATCGTCGCGCTCGTCGTCACAGAAGTGATCCTGATGATCGCCATACCTATCGTCGCGATCCTGGTGTTGCGGAAACGCTGGGCCCTGGTGATGCGACTCGCTCTGGCGGGCGCTGCAACATTCGTGGCCTCACAGATCCTGCACATCCCGGCAAACTCGCTGCTGGGTCGCGTCTTCCCCATAGCAGAGCAGCCCCTGATCGTACAGGCCATTGTCTTGGGACTATCAGCCGGTATCTTCGAGGAGGTTGCCCGCTACCTGGTCTACCGCTTCTGGCAGAAGGATGCGCGCACTTGGCGCGAGGCCGTCTTCTTCGGCCTGGGCCACGGTGGCATTGAGTCAATCCTGACAGGGCTGCTGGCAGCCCTGACGCTAGTGAATGTGATCGCGATCAGCCAGGTTCAGGATCCAACGACGCTGGGACTGTCCGAGGAGACGGTGGCAACAGCCATGGCGCAGGTGGATGAATACTGGTCGATGGATGTCTACCTGCCAGTACTCGCTGTTGCGGAGAGGGTGATGGCCCTGATCCTTCACATCAGCCTGTCGACATTGGTGGCGCTGTCCTTCCGGGTGAACAGCATCTGGCCCGTCCTGGCGGCGATTCTGTGGCATGCTACGGCCAATGCGGTGGCTGTCACCGTGGCACAAACCTGGGGAGCCGTAGCCGCCGAAGGCGCGCTGGCGATCGTGGCGCTCCTCAGCATCGTCATCCTGTGGCGGACACGGCAGGCCCTGCCCTACCGGCCGAACGCGTAGCGGTTACGCGGTGGTGAGACTGAAGGAGGTGAGACTATGACGGAGATCAGGCACCCACGCCTCGAGGAATTCGAGCCATTCATGCGCTTCATCGAACGCGCTTTTGGCCACTCCAAGGCCTTCTTCCAGCGCGCGTACCCGCACCTCTATCTACCTACAGAAGAGGCCATGTCGTGGGCTTACATCATCGAGGAAGGTGGCGAGATCGTCTCGCATGTCGGCGTCTATCCGATCGAATCTGTGACCGCCGGCGTGCGCTATTCCGTCGGCGGCATCGGCGCGGTATCGACCTCAGCCAAAGCGCGGGGCAAGGGCTATATGACCGAACTGCTCCACCACGCCATTATGGAGATGCGACGGATCGGCTACCCGATCTCCTGGCTCGGTGGAGATCGCCAGAGGTACAATAGCTTCGGCTGGGAACTTGCGTCCCCGCTCTATGACCTGCAATTCTCGAGGCGTTCGCTGGAGTGGCACGGCATCGAGCCCGTTCAGATCGAGGAGGTGATGCCCGAGGAGGCGCTACCGGTCATCGAGAAGTTCCAGGCTCGTCAAGCATGTCACACGATCCGTCCCGACCTGGCTCGCCAGGTTCAGATCATGGACAAGCGATTCTGGATCTTCAGTGATGGCTACGCGATACTCGCCGGACAGGCACGACGTGAGCTGCGAATCCTCGAACTGGTATCAACGGGCGGTCATGAGCTCGGTGTGATCCGCGCACTCCTGGATTGGAATTTCGGTGACCGGGCATCCTGGGGACTCTCCATGTGGGATGGTGAGCGCATTGGACGTCTGATGCGCTGCGTTTCATATTGGAGCGGAGGGTCAAGCGCAATGTACCGGATCAACGACCTTGCCCAAGTACTTGATGCAGCGAGACCGGTATTGAGTGCGCGAGCACGGGGGCTACACGACTTCTCTGTTGCCATCGGGGTGCAGGAGCACGACCGGACAAGCGTCACAACTGTGGCAGTTGTCGACGGCGAGGTCCACATCGAACCGGGAAGGCACACCACAAGCTACGTTGAGCTACCCGTCGTCGAAGCCACGCGCCTGATCCTGGGCGGCCCTCCGATTGCTCCACAGGCTAACCTGCCCCAGCCGCTACTGGCACTTCTCCCCGTGCCGTGTTATGTCTTGCCATTCGACCATGTCTAGGGGCAAGTAACCGCCATTGGCAATGAAGTGAACCATCCCGTCGCCCAGAGCTCCAGGTGGAACAGAAGCACGCTACGCCCTGACTGACGATTCTGTGCATCCCGGATTCATGCTAGAATAGCGGATGATGCAGGCGCCACAGGACCAACTACGCGACCTCTCAAATACCACAGACGCACTTCAGGACACCGGGGATGTGGCCTGGAGCGAGGCTCTGTGTAATGCCGCCAGGGCGCTGACGCGCGATCTCGAAGTGGAGACTGTCCTTGACCGGCTCATGAGTACCGTACGAACTATGGCTCGAAGCGACGAAGGCGCTGTCCTCTTGGTCGATGATGAAAGGGCTCAGGTGGTTCGCACATACAGGGGCGCAGCGCCGACGAGCTCGCCAAAGGAAGCTCGAAGCTATCGCTTAAGGGACGGGATTCTGGCTCAGACAGCCGCTGAGCGCCGCCCGATTCTGGCTTCCAGCGATCAGGTGCAACGGGCTCAGACTTCACAGACCGCTGTCGCACCCCGCCAGTCGCTGCTGACGATTCCCCTCTGTGTTGGCGACACTCTGTTGGGCTTTGTGGCGGTTGCCAGTAGAAAACCCAATGCCTTTAGCCAGCGAAACGTTCGCGAGTTGGAGGTCATTGCATCGCTCGCAGCCGCAGCTTTGCAGAATGCGCGGCTCTTCGAATCGTTGCGCCGGGAACGCGACCGTCTGATGGCGCTTGCCAGCATTGACCAACAGATCCTGGCAATGTCCGACTCACCGCAGATTGTCATCCGCACGATGCTGGCGCATGCTGCAAAGCTCCTTGAGGTACCGAAGGGACTCAGTGTGCTGGTGTCCAGCAGTGTGCCCGAGGTGGTCCACACCTACGGACTCGATCACGATGCCAGCGTCAGGTCTCTCGTTGACCAGCACTGGGCCCGAGGCCAACAGTGGCTCGAAGGACTGGGGGAAGGAGGGCTGACCGCTCTCGACAGGCCACCGAGTGCACTCGAGCTCGAGCCATGGATTGAGCAGGAAGGCGTCCAGGCCCTGCTGGTGGCGCCTCTCTGGCTCCAGGGTCGGCTGATGGGCCTGGTTGCCCTGATGGACACCCAGCGGCGGTCCTGGAAAGCAGATGAGATTCATCTCATCAGGGTTCTCGCCAGCCAGGCGACGATTGCCATCGACAAGTCAATCCTGGCGCAGCGGCTGCGTGAGCGTCTTCACGCTTCGGAAGGAGTGGTCGCGCAACTTCAACAGCTTGACAGGCTCAAGGGACAGTTCATTCAGAATGTGTCCCACGAGCTAAGAACGCCGCTTGCCATCGTCAAGGGCTACGTTGACCTCATCAGTGAGGGGGCCATCGGCACACCGTCGCTCGTTGAGGACGCTGATCCAGCTTTCACTGCAGCCCTGGGTGCCATTCGCACACACACGGACAACCTGACACGGATCGTTGAGTCGATTACATCGCTAAGCGATGCCGATGTCGGTCGGCTACGCCTCATTCCCCAGCCGCTTCACCCAATTTGTGAAGCCGCCCTGAGGGCGAACTGGCAACAGGCCCTTCGTCGTCGCGTTACCATTATCCAGGACATTCCGCCTGGTCTACCGCTGGTTGATGTGGACGCTGAGGGACTCTCGCGCGCAGTCAGCCATCTGGTGGAAAACGCCATCAAGTTCAGCCACCCAGGCCCATCCTCTGATGAGGCGGCGACGGTCTGGTTCCGCGTCTTCCAAAGTGAGAGCCGTGTCTGGATTCAGATCGAGGACCAAGGGATAGGCATCCCGCCGGAAGCGATGGATCACGTCTTTGAGCGCTTCTTTCAGGTTCATGGCGAGTCGACGCGCCACCACGGAGGCCTGGGCATCGGGCTAGCAGTCGTCAAGGAGATCATCGACCGGCACAATGGCCAAGTGATCGTTGAGAGCCCTGGCAAGGGACTGGGGGCCACCGTCTCGATCATTCTGCCAGTCAGCCAGACTGATTCCGCCCTCGCTCCGGGCGTGGAACGATCGTGAACCCTATGGATCGAGGGATCGGCGCCTTGGCCTTCCGTTTGTCACGAACGGATGCACGTCGGTGCCGTTGCGAGCAACGGGATCGCGACCGAAAGCCCCAGTACCTACTCTGGACGGTACTCTTGCTGCTCGTCGCAGGCTGCGCACGCCCAACGCCATCCGGGTCCTCTTTGCCGTTGGATGCGTTAGTGACAGATGATTTCTCGCCACCCAACGTCGGTTGGGCTCGCTTCGACACGGAACAGAGCGCCGTGTACGTGTTGGCGGGTGAGCTCTACCTCGAGGATCGTGGAAAGGACCTGGCCGTCTATACACCCCTCATCGGCTATGAGTATGCGGATGTTCAGATCGACGTTGACTTGCGGCACGTTCAGGGAGCAGTGAACAACTGGATGGGTGTCTTGTGCCGACAGCAGGACGAGGAGAACTACTACCTCCTTGCCATCAGCGCGGATGGCTACTATCTGATCCTCCGGGTCATCAATGGCGAGGCGATGGTGCTCGTTGGCCCCGAGTACAGCGAGGCAATCCGCACCGGGAAGGCCGCCAACGCACTGGGGGCCCGCTGCGAGGGGTCGCAGCTCAGCCTGTGGGCCAACGGCCAGGAGTTGGCGACCTACCAGGACGACAGCCTCATGGACGCGGGGGAAGTGGCGCTCTTTGCCGACGCCGTGCAGCGGGGCGAGATCGTCGTCGTTGCGTTTGATGACTTTGTCCTGACCAGCCCATGAACACGGAGGGCGCTTCAACACCTAGATGGGTCGACCCGCAGGCATCCCCTGGGTTAGGAATCGTCGATAGGGCGTCGTTATTCCTGTGGGTTGTCGCGTGCGTGGGTTACTTCGGACCATGGATTACGCGCCGCCCCGCGAGTGCAGCGCTCTCGTGGAATGCATACGACCTGTTCGCCTTACTGCGCTTGCTTCCGGAAATCGAGAGTGGTGCAGTCAGGGTCAACCTTCAAGCCCTGCAACTGCCCTCCCTGGCGCTTGCCCTCTTGCTTCCCGTCTTGACTGCGCACGGCCGTACCTTCCTTCGCATCGGATCAACCCTTGTCAGCACGGCGCTTGCCCTGTTGACATTCCCGCCCTACCCTGAGATCATCACTGCCTGGAGAACCCCCGGCTGGCGCGTCCCGTTCTGGTGGGGCGTGGGGACTGTTGTCTGCGCCTGGCTGGCCGTATGGGCTGCACCGCGGATCGGCAAGACTCGCCACTGGGTGTGTATGGTGGTAGCACTGATCACGATCATTCCGGCAGCCGCAACTCTCAGTCGCCTATTGCCACCGCTGCGCTCACTACACAACGCTGCGGTGGGACCTGGTTGGGGGTTCTGGGGCTGCACAGCGGGTCTCGGCGTGATTGGCCTTCTGTCGATGCTCAGGGCCCTGGAGGTGATCGATGGACATCATCCCAGATAGCGACTACGATCTGGAGTACCTCAGGGAAATCAAAGAGAAACACGAGGCCCGGCTACTGGCCAAGGCCAATGTCGTTGCAGTCGGAATCGGGATTCCTATGCGCGATGGGAAACCACGTGGAGGCCCGGCGATTATCGTCAGCGTGACCCAGAAGGTGCAGGCGAGCGAACTGGCACCCGAAGACCTCGTGCCACAGACGCTCGAAGGGGTTAGAGTCTGGGTTGAGGAGATCGCACGCCTACGCGCCGGTTCGCAGCAGCTGGACGAAACCTGAAGAGGCAGAGATGGACTACGGTATCGCACAGGAAGCCCGCAACGTTGCCCGACAGGCCGTCAACCGGTTCCTCGGCCTTCGGAATGTCGTAGCGTGCGGGCTAGGGTACAAGGTGTCCCGAGGCGAGCAGTCGGACGAGCTGAGCCTCATCGTGTCAGTCACACATAAGGTACCTGCGGCGCAACTGGCCACCAAGGATCTGATCCCGAAGGCCTTTGCAGGACTCAGGACCGACGTCGTGGAGACTGGACGCATCCGGGCATTTGCGGATGCAATGGTCGACGAGGACCCACGGTTGCGACGACGGCCTGCCCAACCGGGGATCTCCATCGGTCACCGCGATATCACCGCAGGAACCTTAGGGCTCCTTGTTCGGAGAGCAGGCAGCACCTTCATTCTGAGCAACAACCACGTGCTTGCGGACAGCAACGCCGGAGAGACGGGCGACCCCATCTACCAGCCGGGCTCGGCCGATGGAGGGACCCCAGTCGATCAGATCGCCACACTTGCCGAATTCGAGCCCCTGGACTTCGGCGACACACAGCCCGAGTGCGCGATCGCGGAGACCCTCGCGCGTGTGCTGAACCTGCTGGCTCGCCTCACAGGCTCCAGCCATCGTTTGACACCGGTGCTGAAGACGTCGGGGCTCAACCTGATGGACGCAGCGCTTGCACTACCCGTACAGGCCACATTCGTCATTCCGGACATCCTGGGGATAGGCATTCCTTCAGGACTTGCCGAACCTTTCCTTGGGCAGCAGGTCCAGAAGATGGGACGGACGACGGGGTTGACCAAGGGCATAGTGACACAGGTCAGCGTCACAGCAGACGTGGACTACGCAGGGCAAACTGCTCGGTTCACCGACCAAGTATTTACCAGTCCAATGAGCAGTCCAGGCGATTCCGGTTCGAGTGTACTCGATATGCAACGCCGAGCTGTGGGACTGATCTTTGCGGGCTCAGCCCAGACGACAATCATCACGCCGATCGCTCGCATCCTCGATCGCTTTGGCACTGAGCTTATCACACAGGGCTGGTAGTCAGGGACCGGAAACACCAGCATGCCCGGTCCCCAACCTCACACTGATCCAGCGTCCTAAGCTTCGTCGTCGGTGTAGCTCTCGTCCTCTTCGTCGGAAGTGCTCATCTCGAGAGGGATGTCATCGAGATTGACCAACTTCTCGCGGATGAGGCCCTCGATCTTTTCGGTGAACTCAGCGTGCTCCTGCAGGTATGCCTTAGCATTCTCACGGCCCTGCGCGAAGTTCTCTTCCTGGAAGTAATAGTAGGACCCCTTCTTGTCGACCACTCCCAGATTGAGACCCACATCGAGGACATCACCCTCGCGACTGATCCCGTGCCCAAACATGATGTCGAACTCTGCGACACGGAAAGGCGGGGCAACTTTGTTCTTGGTCACCCGGACGCGCGTTGTGTGCCCAACGACCTCGCCCTGATACTTGATCGACTTGGTACGCCGAACATCGAGACGCACGGAGGCGTAGAACTTGAGAGCACGGCCGCCACTCGTGGTCTCGGGCGAGCCAAACAACACACCGATCTTCATACGTAACTGGTTCGTGAAGATCATCACGGCGTTGCTCTGCTTGATAGCGCCCGACAGCTTGCGCAAGGCTTGGCTCATCAAGCGCGCCTGGAGGCCGGGATGTGAATCGCCCATCTCGCCCTCGATCTCCGCCCGCGGCACAAGCGCCGCGACCGAGTCGACGACAATCACATCGACGGCACCACTGCGTACCAGGGCTTCTGCGATCTCCAGCGCCTGCTCGCCGGTGTCAGGTTGCGAGATGTAGAGGCTCTCGACGTCGACACCGCACTGCGCCGCATAGCGCGGGTCTAGCGCATGCTCCATGTCGATGAAGGCTGCGACGCCGCCCGCCTTCTGCACCTGCGCCACGATGTGTTGGCACACTGTGGTCTTGCCAGATCCCTCGGGGCCATAAATCTCGGTAATGCGCCCACGTGGCACGCCTCCTACACCGAGGGCAATGTCAAGAGCCAGCGATCCCGTTGGTACGGTCTCGACGGCCAAATGCGTGGCATCGCCCAGGCGCATCAACGCCCCATCGCCAAAACGGCGCTTGATCTGCGCAACAGCCTGCTCCAGTGCCTTTTCGCGTCCACCTGCCATCATGCACCTCCGTGACTAACGCTTCGCGGTAAAGCGGGGCCCCAAGCCGCCTCGCTTAGGTTTGGAGTTCTATCCTGATCCGTGTCCTCATTATAGCACGGATGTTCTAGTGGCGCAAGCGGCTAACCAGCAGACTGCTTGCGCCGCGGTGCCGGGCTCTTGCGGGAGCGTGTCCCATCCGGCACCGAGCGTCGTGCACCGCCTGCTCCGCCAAGATAGGGCGGCACCCTGATCTCGTAGATTGTGCTGCGCGAAACGTCAGAGAACCGTATCGCGATCTTCTGGTCAAGATCCTGCAACCCCATCACTGTCGTTACGACAGTAGGCAATTTGGTGACGTAACGGTAGTTGATGAGTTGGAACAACTTCTCTTTGGCCCACGGTGTAGCGCTTTCAGTGCCAAGATCGTCAAGCACGAGAAGAGGTGACCGGCGTACTTCCTCGAAGCGCCGGTCGAGTGAGACAGAACTCTGTGGATTGTAGGCAGCCCTGAAATAATCCAGGAGGTCGGGAACAACGACCAGCAAGGCGTGATTGCCCAGGCGGACCCGCTCGTTGGCGATGGCAGCAGCGAGGTGAGTCTTTCCGACACCGTAGGCACCACTGAACACCAACCACCCCTCAGGCGCTGCAGCATAGCTACGTGCCAGCGTCAAGGCACCAGCTAGCCTCTCCGCATCGTCCTTGGCAAGCTCGTCACGACGAAGGCTAAAGCTATCGAGCGTCATGTCGGAGTAGTAGGTGAGCGTGTTGAGCTGTGTGGCCTCGCGCTCGACTCCTCCCAGTCGGAAGTCCGGGGCAAGGATAGTCACCATTTCGACCACCCCCGTATCGGCCAGTCGAGACCGCAACCGAGGATCGAGGCGATCCAGATCCTGGTTGGTGGTAATCACCGTCGGCAATGCGGCCATGTAGCGGTAGTTGAGCAATTGAAAGAGCTTCTCGAGAGCCCACGGCGTCGCATTCTCGGTACCAAGGTCATCCAGGATCAGCAAACGAGCCGTGCGCACTTGCTCGAATCGATCACCGTAGCTTTGCGCCACCTCCGGCGAGAAGGAAGCCCGAAGATGGTCAAGAAGGTCAGGAACCGTCACAAACAGGGGCATGATGCCGCGACTCAACGCATCATTGGCGATCGCTGCAGCAAGATGCGTCTTGCCACACCCATATCCGCCCATAAGGAGCAACCATCCCTGCAACCGCTGGGAAAAAGAGACAGCCTCCTGGTAGGCAGCCCGCAGGTTCCGCTGCCGCTCAGCCGACAGCCCATGACCATCAGGGCAGAACGTATCGAATGTAAACCGCTTGAGCGCTTCCAGATTGCCCAATGAGCGCAGTGTCTCATCGCGTTGCGACTGGATCGCTGGCATACGACACGTGCAAGGAAAGAGCTTGCCGAAATGCGGGTGGCCCACCGGAACGTCCAGCCGAATGTAGCCCAAACCATGGCATAGCGAACATCCAGGGTCACCGACGCCTCCAGTGTTGGCGGCTTGAGCTGGACCTTCGCGAACGTCGTCCACGTCAGTGCCGGACGATCCTGTCATAGGCATCTTCGATGTAGCGTCGCGTCTCCTCTTCTCGATCTCGCTTGCCAGCCTCCCGGCCAGATCCTCGATTGACTCCATGTGGCTCTTCGTCACCTCGTCCCTCATTCTGCCAGCGCTTCAGGATGGCCAGGATGTACTTCCAACTGCGCTTATTCAGCCTGACAGCCTCGCGGAAGGCTTCCTCAATCCACGTTGCCGGATACGTCTCCTCGGCTTCGGCAAGCTCCTCACCCAACAGAGCGGTCAATGGACCGATGTTCTGCTCATAGAGTGTATGGATGTTGGGTCGATCCTCGATCGCGGAGCGCTCGACCACGGCACCGCGGTCCAGCGCGGCAACTGTCGCCCGGCCCTGGGGGCTGTTGGCGAAATACCGGCGTTCTACGGTTCCATCCGCCCCTTCCCACGAGACCACAAGCAGAATGCCGTGGTCAACAGACTTCTCCAATGCACGATCCACCCGCGCCAACCCGTTTTCTCCCTGAAACGCCTGACGGAGTACCGCGTCAGCACGCACCTCCTGGTCCGTGATCCACGGTGCTCCGCTGGCGCGCGTCCGGGCAAGGCGCCACAGAATGTGGAGCACGACCTTGAGTTCATCTGGGTCATCAAGATGCGGCAGCAGCTCGCTGAACACCTGATCGGGCAGCGAGACCACCGATCCACTGGAGAAGCCGGGAAAGCGGTAGCCCTGATCCATCAGCGCCTCGCACGGGGCGAAGTTGGTCCAATGGACAGCGCCTGGTAGTCGTCCGGCTTGACCTGCATCGTCACATCAGCGAACTGCGTCAGGCGCTTGTTGAAGTAGAACTGAACCGTACCAGTCGGACCACTGCGATGTTTGGCGATGATCACGTCAGCTACGTTGGGGTTCTCAGTGTGTTCATTGTAGAGCTCCTCGCGGTAGATGAACATCACCACATCAGCATCCTGCTCCAACGAGCCCGACTCGCGCAGGTCAGAGAGCTGGGGGCGCTTGTCCTGCCGCTGCTCGACCGCACGGGAGAGCTGTGACGCAGTCATCAATGGCACCTCAACCTCACGCGCTAACCCCTTGAGCGAGCGGGAGATGAACGACACTTCCTGAACGCGGTTCTCTGAACGGAAGTCGGAGTCCATCAGCTGGAGATAATCCAGAAAGATAATGTCGAGTCCACGCTCTGACGCCAACCGGCGACACTTTGTGCGTAGTTGAAGGGCCGTGATCGCCGGTGTGTCATCGATGTAGATCGGAAGCTCTGAAAGGTGTCCGATCGCCTCCGCAAACGCAGGCCACTCATCTTCCTCAAGCTGCCCCAGACGCAGCCTCTGAGCATCAATCCCGCTAACCTGAGCTACCAGACGTTGGACCAACTGCTCTGCAGACATCTCAAGGCTGAACAACGCCACGACTTTGTGTTGCTGGGCTGCATGCAATGCGAACGTCAGCATCAGCGACGTCTTGCCCACACCAGGGCGAGCCGCGAGGATAAGCAGATCGGATTTCTGGAACCCTCCCAGCAAATGGTCAAGGTCGTGGAACCCGGCCGGTACCCCCATGATCTCGCCACGGTGTGCGTAAAGGGTCTCGATGTGGTCATAGTAGCGCGGCACGATCTCCTGAATCGGCTGCAGGCCGCGGGTCAGTCGCTTCTGGGAGACGCCGAACAGGGCCTTTTCAGAGTGGTCAACGACCTGCTCAACCGCAAGCGATTCATCATAGGCGAAACGTGCGATATCACTGGCTACATCCAACAGTCTGCGGCGTACCGCCGTCTGTTCCACCAGCCGTCCGTAGGCCTCCACGCTGATCGCCGACGGCACCGCACTGATGAGTTGGGAGATGAAAGCATCGCCGCCGACTGTATCGAGCCGGTCCTGTTGTGCGAGCTCGCTCGTTAGCGTCAGAAAGTCAATAGGGTCGCGGCGCTCGTGAACGCGGATCATCGCTTCATAGACCCAACGGTGCTTCTGCAGGTAGAAATCGTCCATCTGCAGAAACGGCAGGACACGATAGACTGCCTCAGGATCGATCAGCAGTGCACCAAGCACCGCCTCTTCCGCCTCTATATTGTTCGGTACTGTCTTGTCTGGTAGTCCCATGTCCCCCACTTACTCTCGATATCAGCCCGCGCCGGTCATTCCTCGTCCTGAGACTCATCCAGGTTCAACGAGCTGAGGAAGTTGCGAAAGACGCCGAGATTCTCCGATTCCTCATCCTGTTGAGCTAACAGGTCCTTCTCGGGCACAATGCCGGCATCCGCCATCACGGAGTCTGCCACATAGATCGGCACGCCCAGCCGCACAGCAACGGCAATCGCGTCGCTGGGACGCGCATCGACTTCAATCTCGGCCTCTGCGGATGAGAGGGTCAACGTCGCAAAGTAGGTGTTGTCCGATAGTTCACTCACCTGCACGTGGCTCAGCTCAGCATCCAACGCGTCAATTAGGTTCACGATCAAGTCATGGGTCAGCGGGCGCTGAACGTCAATCCCCTTTACACCAACCGAGATCGCTTCAGCCTCACATGGACCAATCCAGATCGGCAGATAGCGTTCAGCCGCGATCTCCTTGAGAACTACGATGCGATGCGATGAGACGAGGCTTACCTGGATCGTCTCTACCGTGACCTCAATCATTGGGTCCTCCAGACGTGGTGGTAGCTTCCCGAGGGCGCCTGTACCCAGTTGGGCAATGGTACCCGTCATTATACCCTTCTGCGCCACGACTCACAAGGACACAGACGATGGGGATGGCGGGCACGTAGAACCGGTCATGGGCGATCGGTCCGGGAAGCACGATGTGATACAGCACCACCCCGAGGAACAGCAGCGCGATCGTCAGCCTGCCGCGCACCAGGCCCAGGAACCCGCGAAGGCCAAGAACGGCCAGGCTGAGCCTGGCTCCAGCCAACCCCCACCAGAGCAGCGCGGCATGCCAGGGAATACGCACAAGTCGCTCACGACAGAACACAGAGAGTGCGTCGCCAACAGCCCTCCTTTCAAGGGACCAGACCATACGCCCCAGTATGTCAGGCACTACACCCGTCGTCTCCCACGTAGCACCGGACAACAGCTGGTACCAGAACCTGTGCCCGGGATCAAGCACACTGCGCACCGTGCTCCAGAGGTGGCTCTGCACGTAGATTCTGCGATGGGTCCACACGAGAGCGCGTGCAGCGGACGCTATCTCACGTTGCTGCCGCAAACGATCAGCGCAGCTCAGACCGGCTTCCGCCGTCACGTCCCAACCTGCAGTCGCGGCCAGCTGTCGATAGAGGTGCTCCCAAGTCTCGGTCCACGGCTCGACATCGAGCCTCAACAGCGCCGCTTGCGTCGCTACCGCGCTCACGCGTGCCACATTGTCCTCAAACGCGGTCGATACCATCCACCTACCAGCGATGACGCGGTTGCGGACAGACCAGGGCAACAACACGAGAAGCAGCGAAGCCCACAGCGCAACCGCCACCGGACGGTTCCGTCGCCGCAGTAACCGCCACCGATGGCTAACCAGCGCCAATCCGCACGCAGCCAGGGCCAGATACTGCACGTTCGGCTTTGTCAGGACCGCCAGACCCCAGGCAAGTCCAGCCAGGATGCCGCGTCGCATGGTGTGTTTCTGAACCAGGCGCAGCGTGGCAAAAACCGCGCTAGCGAGTATCGGCAACAGCAGTGCCTCAGAGAGAAGTTGGCCCGTGTAACGCTGCGTCGTGCCGTTGAGGGCATAGAGCAACCCGGGAACCAGAGAGACAGCGCTTATGTGACCCGTTCCACGACCGGCGCGCGCCGCCTTTGCCAGTGCCACAGCCCACGCTGTCGTCAGAACCTCGAGAAGGATCTGGGTCAGGACAGCTGCATCGGGGAGGCGCCCGAGTACACGGTAGACGCCCGCGAGGTACAGAGGATATACAGGCGTGCGAACCGTATTCGGGCAGAAAGGAGCATCCCAGGCAATGGAGAAACCACGACCATCGAGCACATTGAGCGCCAACAGGTGGAAACCTTCAGCATCGATGGAACCGATGGGATCCGGAGCAAAGGCTGCAATCCACAGCGCGCGGATAACGGCCGTCAGCAGGAGGGGGCTCCACATCAAGGCAAGCGGGACGCGACGCCGAGTCAGCATCGTCAGCAGCGACGCTACCGCTGCCCTCCTCTTCCGTCAGATGGCACTGAGCCGAATAAGCAGGCCGTCACTGAGGGACACAGCGCTCCCCGATGATACGGATGCCATCAAGGGTTAGCCACGGATCCACAGCGTAGAACCGTCGGGTCAACGGCGCAATGATGCTCGATAGCCCGCCAGTTGCCAACACCTTAATGTCGCTTCCGGAAGGGGATATCTCTGCGGACGATTGCATCATCTCCGCCTGGAAACGGCTGATCATCCCCTCCACCAGGCCGACATACCCCAAAACGACGCCAGAACGAATCGAATCCACAGTATTCCTGCCGATCGCCCGTCCGGGTGGGGACAGCCGGATCTGGGGCAGTTGCGCTGTGCCACCCGCCAGTGCTGAGGCGGCCAGGTTCATGCCGGGTGCAATAGCCACACCCAACACGACTGCATCGGCGGCGATCGCGGTGAACGTCGTGGCTGTACCGAAGTCCACGACGATGCAGGCCTCTTCCAGCCGGGCATAGGCTGCGACGGCATCCGCGATCAGGTCCGCGCCGA
>JAXDDP010000006.1:0-5291 GCA_034676785.1 Anaerolineae bacterium
CGGCCTGAGCGGCCCGAGGTCTGTGTCCGCCTGCGGCCCGAACCCGCAATGTGTGGTACATCCGCCGAGGAGGCGCTGGCCTATCTGTACGCTCTCGAGGCCGCCACGCGCCCGCTGAGGCACCGGAACGACTGAAGTCGAAGCGGCAGCAGACTGCCGACCTACGAACTCCAGACATCAGACTGGCAAAGCACTAGGCGAGTGCGTCCAGGATTCGCTGGAAGAGCAGGCCGCGGTTGCAGTAGAGCTGCTGCTCTTCGGCAAGCTGTGCTCCGAAGGTGCGAATCAGGTCGAGCCCCATGACCATATTGCCGAGCGGGTTGACGTGCAGCGGGTCCTGCATGAGCTCGCGATAGAGCTCGATGTGCCCCGCACGCAGGCGTTCCCACCGGCGCAGGTGATCCACCAGTGGGGCGCGCGCGTCGGCGGCGACGCGGCGCACGACAGCCATAAAGGTGTGAAAGCGCGCCCCATGCTCCGCACCGAGGCCCTGAACATCAGCGGAGTAGTAGGTCTGGAAAATCGGAGTTGCTCCGATGGCGCGAATGCGCTCCGCTAGCGTGCAAAGGTTGGCGGCGAAGGTCACTTCGTCGATCCCCGAGTCGGGTTTGGAATCGTTGCCCCCGATGGTGATGAAAACCACGTGTGGCGCGTAGCGCGCGATATCCTCATCAAATCGCGCAAGAAGCCCGCGGGTGGTATCCCCTCCGATGCCAGTGTTGATGAAGGTGTGGACACGCCCATAGGTCTGCGCGATGCCCAACTCAAGCCAGTCAAACCAGTGCAGGCCGTGAATGCGGCGCTCCGTGTTCGAGGAACCGAAAGCCACAAACCGGGTCCGTGGCTCCGTCTTGAGACGCTCGATGATCGCGGATGTGCTCATGGGCTACCCCTTCTGTTGGCTGACGGTCATTGTATCCGAGGCTTCCACCATGCCAAATGCGCGTGGCCAATGCTCCTTTGACATACCCGGAGACTGGTCTACGATCCTCGTCGCACGGTGGTGTGTCGGGTAGGTGCACCATGCAGAGTCTGGGCGTGGCTCCCTGCCTGCGTGCGCACCGCCATCAGAATTCGCCCCAATCTCACACTGGAGGTCATCGTATGTCTTCGACTGGCGAACTGTACCAACACTTTGGTGTGGCAGTCTACACGCGCTCCTATGAAGTACGGGAGATGGCCGACCTAGACTGGCTTAAGGCGCGCTTTGACGTCATGCAGCGCCACGTCAAGATCAACAAGGTCTACCTCGAGACGCACCGCGACACCGTCATGGCTGACAGGGCTACGATCGAAGGCGCGCGACGGTTCTTCGCGGACCGCGGTGTCGAAACGGCAGGTGGCATCACGTATACGGTCAACGAGCGCAATCGCTTCGAGACCTACTGCTACACGCGGCCCGACTCGCGAGCCAAGGTACGAGAGATCGCCGAGTTCACGGCAAGCCTCTTTGATGAGTTCATCCTCGATGATTTCTTCTTCACCAACTGCAAGTGTCCGGCCTGCATTGAAGCCAAGGGCGATCGCAGTTGGACGGAGTATCGATTGGGGCTGATGGCAGAGGCTGCGCAGAGCCTGGTCGTGGGCCCGGCAAAGGCGGTCAATCCCAACGTACGCGTGATCATCAAGTACCCCAACTGGTACGAGCACTTTCCCGCATTGGGGTTCAACCTGGAATTACAGCCCGCGGTCTTCGACGGTCTGTACACGGGGACCGAGACGCGCGACTCCGTGGTCAGCATGCAGCACCTGCAGCCCTATGAGAGCTATCAACTTGTTCGCTACCTGGAATCGTTGAAGCCCGGGGCTAACTTTGGCGGCTGGGTTGATCCCGGTGGGGCTATGACGATCGATCGCTATGCCGAGCAGCTCTGGCTCACGGTCTTCGCAAAAGCGCCGGAGTGCACGCTCTTTGACTTCCGTTCCCTGCAGATGCCGCTGCACCCGATGCAGCGCGCGCCCTGGCAGGGAGACCGGCCCGCCGCGCCACGGGCGTGGGGCGTGGGTGTCGATTTCGACAGGATGATCGCGGACTATCGGAAGGAAGATGGCACCTTCGTCCCGGAGGCCAACTTCTCCCTGGCTGCTGGCTATGCTTTCGAGCTCGCCGATGCCGTGATGGGCGAACTGGGTGGTCCGGTGGGCGTTGCCAGCTACCGGCCTTACCACGGGACCTCTGGTGAGGACTTCCTGCACAACTACCTGGGCATGATCGGTATCCCGATTGCGTTGCAGGCTACCTTCCCGTCCGCTGCAGAGACCGTCCTTCTGACTGAGGCAGCCAAGCACGATCCGGACATCGTCGCCAAGATCTCGGCACACCTGCTTCAGGGGAAGAAGGTGGTCGTCACCTCGGGACTCTACCGCGCCTTGCAGGGCGGAAAGCCCGGATCGACGATTGAGGACATCGCGGAGTTGGAAGTCACGGGCGCCAAGGCGACGGTGAACGAGTTCCTGATGGGCTGGCGCACCCGGGTTGCCTCCAAGGGCCCGATCACGATCCCGCATGTCCGCTACATGACCAATGACTCCTGGGAAGAGATCTCGGGGCTAACCGAGACAACGGGCCACCCGCTCCTCCATTCGGCAGCGTATGGTCCCGGCGTCCTGTATGTGTTGACGATCCCTGACAACCTTGATGACCTTTACAAGCTACCTGACGCCGTACTGGCTCGCATCAGAGAGGTGGTTGTGGCTGATCTACCCCTCTACGCAGACGCGCCGGCGCAGGTATCGCTCTTCGCCTATGACAATGACACGGTGATCATCGAGTCCTTCTTGCCCGAGGTGACCGACGTCACCCTTGTTGCGGCCAAGGGGGTCGCCGGGGTGTGCGATGTGCTGACCGGCGAGGCGCTCCAGGGCGAGCCGGTTCTTGACTGGCGCCAGCAACCCACCGGTGCCACCCACTTCACGGCCAAGGTTGGGCCGCATATGTTACGGCTCTTCCGCTTCACGCAAGAGTAGCTTCTGAGTGCCGGGGATCATGGGCATCGGAAAGCGTGAGCATCCCGAGGCCCTGGATCCCCGGCACCTTCGATCGTGCCTGGTCACGACGTTCCAGTTCAGGTCATCTCACACGCTAGGAGACCTCACATGCGCGTACTGGCAATCACCAACGATTATTGGCATCCCGGAACGGTGGTCCACGCCGGACTAGAGCCGCTCCAGGCTCTGGGATTCGAGTTCGACTGGATCGATGACGCTGCTGACTGGTCGGCCGAGAAGATGGCTGGCTATCCGGTTGTCATCCTGAGCAAGTCCAACAACACCTCCCAGACAGACAAGACGCCCTGGATCACGCCAGAGGTGGAACAGGCCTTCCACGACTTCGTCGTACGTGGGGGCGGGCTGTTGGTCACGCACTCTGGCACGGTTGTGAAGGATACCGCGATCCTGCGACCTCTCTGTGGCGGTGCGTTTGTGCAGCATCCGGCGCAGTGCCCGGTGGCCCACGAACCCAAGGCGGGGCATCCGCTGACGGTGGGCGTCGCCCCATTCACTTCCACCGACGAGCACTACCACATGGTGCTGGAGCCGGGTGTCACCGATGTCTTTTTGACGACGACGTCCGAGCACAGCTCCCAGCCCGGTGGTTGGACGCGCACGGAGGGGGCCGGGCGGGTCTGCGTGCTCACCCCAGGACACAACGTCGAGGTCTGGCTTGAGCCCTCGTACCAGGTGTTGCTTGCCAACGCCCTGCGCTGGTGCGCAGGCGCCCTGTGATGGGGGGAGTTGTCGCGTGAAGATCATCGCTGCAGATATCTACGACATTGACCTCCATCCCTGGAAGCCTCCGATTATCCTGCGTTTGATCACTGACGAGGGGATCTATGGACTGGGGGAGTTCCCCCTTGCCTATGGGACAGGCCGCCAGGCCGCTATCGCGATGACCAAGGAGATGGTCGAGCACTATGTGATCGGCGCTGATCCCATGCAGATCGAGGCGATGTGGCACACGCTCTTCCGGCGCACGTTCTGGGGACAGGGCGGCGGCCCCGTGGTCTATGGCGGGATCAGCACCATTGACGAAGCTCTCTGGGACATCAAGGGCAAGGCCCTCGGGCGGCCGATCTACGACCTGTTGGGCGGCAAGGTACGGGATAGCATTCCAGTCTACGCCAATGGATGGTACAGTGGCGAGTGGGCTCCCGGAAACAACCGTGTCCCGGCGACGGTTGAGGAGTTCGGCGAGTTTGCGGCTCAGGTCGTGGCGCTGGGCTACAGCGGCCTCAAGTTCAACCCCTTCTTTGCACCTCGCGGTGAGAGACGCCCGGGCCACGAACGCGTCCTGGAGCCGTGGCGTGCTGACCTGGGCTATGCCCGCGTCAAGGCCGTCCGCGATGCTGTGGGCCCTGACGTGGCCATCATGGTCGAATGTCACGGTTGGTTCGGTCCTGCCTCGGCCATCGAGATGGGGCGCCGCCTGGTTGACCTGAATCCCTACTTCTATGAGGAACCGGTCGACGCGATGAACGTGGCCTGTATGAAGAAGGTTTCCGACAACCTGCCTCTCAAGATCGCTGCTGGTGAGCGCCTGTACACGCGTTACGGATTCCGCGAATACATTGAGCAGCAGGCCATCGACATCCTGCAGCCCGACATCGGGATGGCAGGGGGGATCACCGAGGTGAAGAAGATCGCGGCCTATGCCGAGACCTATGACCTTTATGTGCAGCCGCACAACTGTCACGGGCCGATCGCGACCGCTGCTGCGGCTCAAATCGATGCTTGCATTACCAACTTTCTCACCCAGGAGATGGTGCCCTTCCGCGAGCCCATCGCCTACGAGCTGGTGAACGAGCCGCTCGATACGCAGATCACGGATGGTGCGATGCCGGTGCCCGAGGGGCCGGGGCTGGGCGTCACGCTGAATGAGGAACTGGTAGCGCGCTGCCCGCGGATCAGAATCGGCGGGTAGCGCCGGGCATTCTGCGCACGTCGGATCAGGCGCTCAGAAGCGAGATCAGGCGCTCAGAAGCGAGGTCAAGCGCTCAGAAGTGGTTACCCGGCGTGCGGTAGGGAGGTGGTTATGGATACTCATGCATCGTTACTGGAGCTAGCGCCTGGCGGAGCAGGTCAGGCTCGAATCACCGCGATCCGGGCCGTCGCGCAGCGGCGTGGCGCGACACTGGTTCGCGTTGAGACGGATGCCGGCGTCTATGGCATCGGGCCGTGCCACGGGAGCGGACCGTTCGTGCGCGCTGTGATCAGCAGCCTGGAGGGTCCGCGTCTCCCGCACCTGAGCCTCATCGGTAAGGACCCGCTGGCCCTGGGCGTCCATTTCCACA
>JAXDDP010000012.1:0-3731 GCA_034676785.1 Anaerolineae bacterium
AGATGCGCAAGTCGCGCACCAACCGTGAGTTCCTCGATGTCCTGACCAAGGATCTCAAGTAGGCCTGGCGGTCGATTGGACACCGCTTGTGTTTTCTGTGGCATCGTGTGGGGCAAGGTCGAAGCCGACGTCATCTATCGCGATGCGTGGGTGACAGCTTTTCGTGACATTGCCCCCAAAGCCCCGTGCCACGTGTTGATTGTTCCGAACCGGCACGTCCGCGATCTGGCTGAGCTCGGAGCAGACGGGCAGGAGCTGCTGGGCGCACTTCTCTGGGCGGCGCGGACGATCGTTGAGTCAGAGGGACTTGCCCGACAGGGCTATCGCCTCGTTATCAATGCCGGCATCGACGGTGGGCAGAGCGTTGATCACTTGCACCTGCATATTCTGGGAGGCCGTCGACTCGATTGGCCTCCGGGATAGGTGTGAGGGTGTATCGCGGGGACCTGTGCCCAGCGCGTGCAATGTAAGTTGCACCTCGCAGACTGCAGGTTGACACTCAGCCGCAGACCGGTACAATAACCGAATGCCAGATCGAGCTCTAGAGCGTCTCGGGCCGGAGCGGGGAAAGCTTAGTGTCTTGCTAGCCGTCACCCTCTCCAGCGTGACGCTCTTTCGTTTTGTCGAGCTACCCACACTGAATTGGGGTGTCGCTCAGGTTTTCGGGTCGCCTCTGGGGTTTAGCCTCGATGGTGGCACGCTCTTGACGCTGCTTGTCGTAGGGCTCGTTGCTACTGGCACGCTCGCCATCGTTCAGGATCATCCCTTAAGTGAGAGCCGCGAACGCCCGCTGCTACTCGCGCTCATCACCCCGTCGATTGGGGCACTCCTGATCTCCATCTTCCTGATTCAGGCCGCGACGTGGCCGCTTTGGTTGGCGGTGTTGCTCCTGGGTGGCGCGGCGATTGGTGTTCTGGTCCATCTGAGCTACCAGGCCGTATCGCCTCAGAACCCGGCCTATCCGGGCGCTCGAACCTTTCTGAACGTCGTAGATTACTTGATGGGGTTCGTGCTATTCAGTATGAGTCTGAGCCAGGAAGGCCGGGGATTGGTGATAGCGCCCCTGGTGTTGGTGTTGAGCGGTTTGCTGGCACTCGATCTCCTGAGTGCGACGGGGGCGCCCATTGGCAGCGTGTTGCTCTACAGTGCCACGATCGGAGTTCTTGAAGGCGAGCTGGCATGGGTTTTGGGGTATTGGCCGATCTCGACGTGGACGGCGGCGACAGTGCTGACGTTGGGGTTGTATATCTGGGGAGGAATCGGCTATCAGTATTTGCTGGGGCGGTTGACGCGCCAGATCATCGCGGAGTTCGCCGTCATCGGACTGTTGATGTTGATACTGGTGGTCGTCATTCGTCCGTGACGCACGCTGCACCGTTTTCACTTACATTGGGCATGGCGTTACCAGTGCCCTGCGGAAAATCTAAGTAGGGTTGGGGGCTAGGGAAGTGGAGATACGACAGAGCACGCTCATCGCAGAGAAGCTGACGCCGCGCCTCGCGCGGCTTGGGGAGTTAGCCTACAATTTCTGGTGGTCATGGAATCGGCCCGGACGGGACTTGTTCAAGCAGTTGGACCGGACTCTCTGGACGACGACGCGCCACAATCCGGTGCGCATCCTGCGCGAGGTGCCTCAGGATCGGCTGCTAAGCCTGACCCGTGATCCAGCGTTCCTGCGTGACTTTGACGCGGTGTTGATGGAACTGGATCGGGAGACCAAGAACGGCCATCTTTGGTATACGATGACCTATCCGGAGCTCTGTACGCATCCGATCGCCTATTTCTCCGCGGAGTTTGGAATACACAGCTCATTGCCCATCTACTCCGGAGGCCTGGGCGTTCTATCTGGTGATCACGCGAAGGAAGCCAGTGACCTTGGCTTGCCGTTTGTGGCGGTCGGCTTTCTTTATGAGCAGGGGTATTTCAGGCAGCGTCTGGATCATAGTGGATGGCAAGAGGCCATCTATCCGCCGCTCGACCCGGATGAGGTGGCGCTACGACCGATTACGCCGGATCGCGATGCCTGTGGTGCGATCCTGGTTCAAGTGGGGGATCGTGAGATCTGCCTGAAGCTCTGGGAAGTGATGGTCGGACGCACGCACCTCTATCTCATCGATGCGGGTGTCGAAGAGAATGCGCCGTGGGATCGGCAGTTGACAGCGCGGCTGTACGGTGGTGATCGTGAGATGCGCATCCAGCAGGAGATCCTGTTGGGGATCGGTGGCGTGCGCGTGCTGCGCGCGCTGGGCATTGATCCGGGAGTGTGGCACATCAACGAAGGTCACTCGGCGTTCATGGTGTTGGAGCGGATGCGCGAGTATGTAGCCCAGGGCCTGACGTTGGATGATGCCTCTGCCCGCGTTCGTGCCAGCACCGTGTTCACGACGCATACGCCTGTGCCGGCGGGCCACGACGCCTTCGACTTTGGCCTCATCGACAAATACTTCCACGATTTCTGGCCGGAGTTGGGCCTCACCCGCGGTGACTTCCTGGCGTTGGGCAGTCATGATCCCGGCTATGGAGCGGCTTTCAATATGACCAAGCTGGCCCTGCAGCTCTCGGGACAGGCGAATGGCGTCAGCGCGTTGCATGGCGAGGTGAGCCGCAAGATGTGGCACGGTCTCTGGCCCGATCGCAACGTTGAGGACGTGCCCATCAGCCACGTGACCAATGGGGTGCACCTTTCGTCGTGGACGGGTGACGCGATGCATCAGCTGTATCGCCGATATGTGAGCCCTGACTGGATCCGGCGTCAGGATGACCCTCTGCTTTGGGCGCGCGTCGAGGAGATCCCCGATGGGGAATTGTGGGATGCGCACGTGATCCTCAAGCAGAAGATGTTTGCGACGATCCGCGAGCGAGCGCGGCAGGATTGGATAACGCGCTCGATGCCCCCGGAGGAGTTACTGGCCTCGGGAATCTTTCTGGATCCCAATGCACTCGTGATCGGTTTCTCTCGGCGTTTTGCGACATATAAGCGGGCCACGTTGATCTTCCAGGACATTGACCGGCTGATGCGGCTGGTGCACGATCCCTATCGTCCTGTACAGGTGATCTTTGCCGGCAAAGCTCATCCCGCCGATGATCCTGGCAAGCTGTTGTTGCAGCGCCTATACAACTACGCCCGCGACCCGAAATTCGGGGGGCGCATCGCCTTCGTCGAGGACTATGACATGCACATCTCGCGCTATCTGGTACAGGGCGTGGATGTGTGGCTCAATACACCGCGGAAACCCAATGAGGCGAGTGGCACCAGCGGCATGAAGGCGGCGTTCAACGGTGTGCTCAATCTGAGCATTCCTGATGGATGGTGGGCCGAGGCCTACAATGGCCGCAATGGTTGGGCGATCGATTCTGGGGTTGCAACCGACAACTGGGACGAGCAGGACCGGACTGATGCTGAGGCGCTCTATCGCATTCTCGAGGAGCAAGTTGTGCCGCTCTATTACCAGCGCGATCGGGACTACGTTCCGCGTGACTGGGTGGCGATGATGCGCGAGGCCATCCGGACCGTGGGCCCACAGTTCTCGACGCGTAGGATGGTCAAGGAGTACACCGAGCGCTACTATGTGTCGGCGTTGAAGGCGTCACTGGCGTTGGAGTCCAAGAAACAGTAGCGAGATCCCTCTACAATCTGCCCGCGCCGCCACGCTGAGAGGCGGCGCGGCGTGTTTTACCCACCAGTGTAGTCCCGCCAGGAGAAGGGGCAATAGGCGCCCAGGGCTCGCCGA
>JAXDDP010000017.1:0-2966 GCA_034676785.1 Anaerolineae bacterium
TAGCCAGGGCAACCGACAAGTCACGCTTGACGTAACCGCTGAACGGCCCTATGGTGAAGCGTGTTAGCCCATACCCAAATCCCACTCGGAGGCAACGCTCATGAAGATCACTGACCTGAAGTGCGCGATCATCGGACAGAACCCCGTCGTCCGCATCGTGACTGACGAGGGCATCGATGGCTATGGCGAAGCCGAGAACTCCAAGCCATACCTGAAGCCGCACGTTCTATTCTACAAGCAGTACCTACTGGGCGAGGATCCCACCGACGTCGCGCGAGTGATGCTCAAGATCCGCCGCATGGGTAGCTTCAAACCGTGGGGGAGTGCTGTCAGCGCGATTGAGATGGCCCTGTGGGACATCGCAGGCAAAGCCGCCGGGCTTCCAGTCTATAAGCTACTGGGCGGCAAAGTCCGCGACAAGGTGCGATGCTACAACGGTGGCATTCGCTTCCCAATGCATGGATCTTCGCCAGAAGACTACGCCGAGAATATGCAAAAGATGAAAGACTCGCCAGAGCACTTTGGCTTCATCAAGCAGGGCGTTGCCTTCCACAGTCGGATGATCGCAGACATTCCGAACATGACCTATGGCGAGACCCGTAGCGGTCCTCCCCATGCCAACCGCGCGCCCCTCACCGAGAAAGGGCTCAAGCACATCGTCACGTGTGTAGAGGCTATGAAAGATGTGCTGGGCGACGAGGTCGGCCTTGCGCTCGACTGTGGCCCGGGCTTTATGGTGCCTGACGCCATCCGCCTGGCCAAGGCACTCGAGCCCCTTAACGTGATGTGGCTCGAGGACACCATCACGGGTGACTACACGCCCTATGTGATGGCCGACGTCTATCGCGAGCTAACGCGAGCCACTACGACGCCCATCCACACCGGCGAGCAGATCTACCTACGCGAGAACTTCCGCGAGTTGATCGAGACGCACGCAGTGGACGTCATCGGTCCCGATCCTGCCGATATCGGCGGGATTGCCGAGCTCAAGTGGGTAGCCGAATATGCTGACCTTCACGGTATCCTGATGGCGCCCCATGGCGTCTTTGACGGCATCATCGGCCTCGCTGCCCACGTGCAGGTCGCAGCCACACTGCCGCCGAACTTCATTGGCTTCGAGTATCCCGTTGCCAGGCCAGACTGGTGGTACGACATTATGGAAGGCCTGCCCGATCCGATCGTCAAAGACAGCCTGATCGACGTCTGGGACACACCCGGTCTGGGCGTTACCTTCAACATCGACAAGGCTGTGGGGCACCTCAACGACGAGGATAAAGACTTCTTCGACTAAGCCCGGGAACACCGTCGCCATTCCGAGAAACTGCAAGTCCGGGCTCGCAAGATGAGAAGACCCCGGCGGGTCGTGGATCCGCCGGGGTCTTGGAATCGGCGTCACACTAGAACAGAGACCACCTGAGTCCGGATGACCGGAGCAAGGAGACACGATGAAAGTAGTCAAGGTCGACATCATCAGGATCGATGAGGCAGTCGTTCTGCCTGAACCCTGGTCAGCTGCGTGGTGGGAACCAAGCGGCAAGCCTCGCACGACGCTCGGGTTCAGCATCTACCGCCTGACAACCGATGAGGGCCTGGTCGGGATCGGGCCTTATACGGGGGGCGACCCCCGCCTCGCCATCGGCCAGGATCCTTTCGAAGTGGGACGCTTCTGGGCGCGCACGATGAGCGGCGTCCGCTCAGAGTCTTCGGGCAAGGGCGCCTCGGGGCTAGAAATCGCGCTCTGGGACCTGATGGGCAAGGCCACGGGACAGCCACTCCACCGACTGCTGAGCAGCCGCCGCGACCGCGTTCTGGTCTACGCTGCCACGAGCCGCCTACTGCCTACGGGAGCCCTGGTCGATGAAGCATTGGCGCTCCAGGCTGCAGGGTTCCGCGCGATCAAACTGCGCCTGCACCGCCAGAACGTGCGAGACGACCTCGCGGCTGTGGCCGCGGTTGCCGAGGTGCTCGATGACGACGTGTTGCTCATGGTCGACGCCAACCAGAACAACTTCTCCGAGGGCTATCCCACCTGGTCGCGCCTGACCGCGCTGCGCGTGGCACAGGAGCTCGACTCTCTGGGACTCTACTTCCTGGAGGAACCTCTTCCGCGGACAGACATTGAGGGGCTGGCTGAAATCGCGGCCACGGTGGACATGTACGTCGCCGGGGGCGAACACGTGCCCACTACCTACGGGTGGCGGCCCTACTTGCAGGCGGGCGCCTACGACATCCTCCAACCTGACCTCGTGATGGGCGGCAATCTGGGAATCACCGGCGCGCGGAAGGTCGCTGAGTACGCGGATGCCTATGGGCGGCTGATCATCCCGCACGTCCTGATGAGCGGTGCTGCCTTCCCCCTGTGCCTGGCGCCAAGTCTGCACGTGATGGCGGCTGTCGACAACTGCCCGATGGTCGAGTACCCTTACGATCCACCGGTGCTCACCCAGGCCACGACGCAGAACTTCTTCACCGAGCCCTTGCACATCGACGCAGACGGCTGTATCCCACTACCGGACAAGCCAGGCCTTGGCCTCGAGCTCGACGAAGATCGCCTGCGCGCCGCGACGGTCGTCGTCACGGATTAGCCACCCTGGCATTCATAGGGGCCAGGACGTTGTCCTGGCCCCTACCCTCTGTCGTTCAGCATCTGGCCGTACCTACCGGCTGTGCGAGAGGCCCGGAGGTGGAGCGACTGCCCCAGTGTCTGTCGCCAGGTCGGACAGACAGTTAGGCTGGTGGCCTGACAGGCGCTCGACATAGACGTAATAGGCGCCAAGATCACGCCCGTCGGCGCCGAGGAAGGTGCTCTGTACCTGAGTCTCCCCTGCGACAAGATCGACATCGAACACGACCGCATGCTGCTCCTCGTCGATCGGTTGGTTCCACGTCCGGTCGCCGACGCAGAGACGTGCCGATTCCAGTGGGAGAGCCCTCCCACCACCCCACCCGTGCCGGATCTCAGCGGT
>JAXDDP010000084.1:0-4450 GCA_034676785.1 Anaerolineae bacterium
TCGAGCTCCCAATAGCCGTTGCACACCAAGCCGGCCCGGACGTCGGCCTGGTTCCAGGCGCATTCGACAGGGTCGTTGCGCCAGTCGTGCGACGTCAGGCACTCGGCAATGCCCACCTCCCGCCCCACTGTGATCGGTATCGTCGCGTCGAACTGCCGCGAGACCTTGGCCCACCACGCCTCGTAGCCCTCCCGTAGGTGCGCCACGACCCCCGGATGGTCAGCAGCAACGTCATAGCGCTGCTCCGGATCGGCAAGGATATTATAGAGCTCGACGCCGTTGACCAGTCGCCAGCGACCCATCATCGTAGCACTCTGGCGCCACTTGATAGGGCTGGCTACCCGCTGCGAGTCGGTGACCATCACCCGGTCGGGCCACGCTGCCGCCTCACCTCGCAGCAACGGCACGAGGCTCACCCCGTCGAAACGATGCTCTCCAGGATTCACACCGCACAACTCGAGCAACGTGGGCGTAATATCCACGTTTGCTGTCAGCTCGACGACGTCTCGTCCACCACCGACGGCGCCTGCGGGCCAAAATACGAAGAAGGGCACCCGGTGTCCACCGTCATAGGGTGAACCCTTGATCCCACGCATGCCGGCGTTGTAGCCATCGACGACGAACTGCTCCGTGTTCAACGTCGCGCCAGCAGAGGAGCCATTGTCCGTCATAAAGACCAGGATCGTGTTGTCGCTCAGCCCCCACCTATCCAGCTGATGCCGCAGTGCGGCGAAGTTATCGTCGATGGCCGTGATCATGCCGTAGAAGGCGGCGCGCTCCTCGTTCTGGACCTGACTCGCGTAGGGTTCGCTGTAGGCAGAATCGACAATGTAAGGCGAGTGCGGCGCGTTGGTGCTGATGTAACAGAAGAAGGGTTCCTCGCGGTGTGCCTCAATGAAGCGCAGCGCCTCGCCGAACCAGACATCGGTGCAGTACCCCTCAAAGGGCTGCCAGGTGCCGTTGGCGCAGTAGACATCGTCGTGGTAGTTGTTGCCCCAGTAATCAGGCGTCTGAGCCACACCCCCACCACCGTGCACCACAGCGTGCCGGAAACCACGGTCTTGCGGACGGTAAGGCGCGTTATCGCCAAGATGCCACTTGCCGAAAATCCCGGTCACATAGCCGGCTTCCGACAGCGCCGTGGCCAGCGTCCATTCATCCTTGCGTAGCAAGGAACGCCCACCAATCGTATGCCAGACGCCCGTACTGTTGTGGTAGTGCCCGGTGAGAAGGCCGGCACGCGTCGGCGCGCACGTGGGCCCTACGTGATAGTCGGAGAGCCGCACGCTCTCGCGGTAGAACGCATCAATGGCGGGAGTCCGGATGACAGGATTGCCGTGGCATCCCAGGTCGCCATAGCCCTGATCGTCGGTCAACACGAAGACGATGTTGGGCCGCCGTGTGCTCCGTGCTCTGTTGCAGCTTTCGGAGTGCATCTAGGCACCCCGAACCTTGCTCAGGTCACCGTCGCGGGCCGAAAGGAGAACAGACCCCATCAGGTCTTCTACCTGCTCCGGGCTCAGTGGCACCGGCATGTTCTCAAGCTTCATCCTGAGTTGTGGGTTCTTCGCAGCCTCGAGGGCCCGCGTGATGTGTGCGTCGGTGAAACCTTCGACATCCCGCAACGTCGTGGGTAGACCGATCGCCGCTTCGAAAGCGATCATTGCCCGGGCCACTGCCTCGGCAAGGGCGCGACCCTCCAGAGCATCGACGTCGCCCTCTAGGTAGCCCGCCTCCTGGAAGATCCGCCCGACGACCTTGAGCGGTCGCTGGATCGCTGGAGCGAAGAATACGGTGTAGTAGGGGTTCATCAGGAAACATGCCCGACCGTGAGGCATCACGTCAACCAGGGAGAAGCTGGTCAAGTGCGCACCATTGGTCCCCCCCAACATAATGGCGTATCCGCCCAGATCCGTGGCCAGCCCCAACGCCTCACGCCCCTCTGCGCCAGCAGGGCGTGCCATAACCAGTGGCAGGTAGCGAACCACCAACGCGATGGCTTCGCGCGCCACCTCCTCGATGTTCTCGTAACCAGGCTTGCCGACGGCACCGTAGAGCACTTCCAGGGCGTGGGACATCCCATCCACAGCACCGTCGGCGGTCAGGGAAGGAGGCGCACCGAATGTCACACAATAGTCGAAGACGGACTGCGCAGGCACAATCGCGTCGTCGACAATCAACTTCTTCTGACCGGTCGCCAGGTTCGTGATATTGGAGTACTTGGTCAGGTGCGCCGCGGAGCTGGCCGCCGTCTGGATCGCAACGTGCGGCACGGTCCCCTTGCCCTGCGTCCTCAGCGCCGCACTGACGAGTCCCGTGCCGAAGTAGGACTCAATGTCGCCCCCAAGACCATGCAGTACCAGCGCGGCCTTGGCGACATCGATCGTGCTTCCGCCACCGAAGCTGATGACCACTTCAGGCTCCTGCGCCTCCAGCGCTGCCGCGATGCGTACCAGATCCTCCATGGGCGCGTTCGGCGCAGGTCCTTCGACTTCGCCGACGAGTGCCACGCCCGCGGCGCCCAGCGCCTCCCGAAGTGTCTGCAGGAAGCTCTCGCTGCCGGCGAACGTCGACCGCACCAGAGTCGCGCATCGTCCCAGCGCAGCCGTTGCCTCGCCGGCACGCCAGAGTACCCCCATACCGTGGACGTAATGGTCGCCCTTGAACGTCCGCAGCAGATCGCGCGCCTTCTCGAACTTAGCCATACGGTTTCCTCCCCTCAATTGACGCTCCGAGACCCCCCCAGTATAGTGGGGCGAGGCTTCCGATCAAGTCCAGACTCACAGGAGGGACAGTCACCATGACCCAGCAGATCTGCGTCTCGAACAACCACCGGTACCTCACCCGGAGCAACGGAACGCCGTTCTTCTATCTCGGGGACACCGCCTGGGAGCTCTTTCACAGGTTGACGCTGCCTGAAGCTCGCCGCTACCTGGCAGACCGTGCCGCCAAGGGCTTCACCGTCATCCAGGCCGTGGTGCTCGCTGAGCTTGGGGGTATCACGGAGCCCACACCCGAGGGCCATCTCCCGCTCGTTAACTGGGACCCCACGCAACCCAATGAGGCCTACTTCCGGCACGTCGACGCGATCGTCGAGGAAGCCGCGTCGCTGGGCCTTGTCATAGGCCTGTTGCCCACGTGGGGAAGCTTCTGGAAGCAGGGGGAGGGCAAGACACCCATCTTCGACGAGAGCAACGCACGGATCTACTGCGAGTTCGTCGGAAAACGCTATCGGGGCTACCCCGTTATCTGGATCCTCGGCGGAGACCACACCGTCGAGACTGATTCCGAGCGCGCTGTCATTGACGCGATGGCCTTGGGCCTTCGCGAAGGGGACGGTGGGGCACACCCAATCACCTTCCACCCACGGGGCCCCGGGCAATCATCCGAGGCTCTTTACAACGCGCCGTGGCTCGACTTCAACATGATCCAGTCATCACACGGCGCGCGCGACCACGACAACGGCCTGTTCGTCGATCAAGATCTGGCTCTTGAGCCGCGCAAGCCGACGATCGATGGCGAACCGCGGTACGAAACGATCCCAGTAGGATTCTACAACACCGATGCGCGCCAGAATGATCGCTTCGACGACTATGACGTGCGGCAAGCAGCCTACTGGGCGCTCCTCGCTGGTGCGTGTGGTCACACCTACGGCAATAACGCCATCTGGCAGATGTGGGCACCGGGTCGGAAACCCATGATCCGGGCCTGTGTACCTTGGTACGAGGCACTCGATCACCCGGGCGCGTTCCAGATGGGCTACGTGCGCCGCCTCTTCGAGTCTCGACCCTATCAGACTCTGGTCCCTGATCAGAGCCTTATCGTCAACGGTCCGCGGGATGGTGGCGCAAAGGTGAGGGCTGCCCGCGCCGTCGACGGGTCTTTCGCCTTCATCTACACGCCACGAGGCGAGGCTGTAACTGTGCAACTGGGCACCATTCGGGCTCAGCGGGTAGCGGCCTCATGGTTCGACCCGCGGTACGGTATCGCCACGCCCATCCACACCGGCGAGCGCGTGGGGTTCCAGACATTCGAACCACCAACCTCAGGGCGAGGATGCGACTGGGTGCTCGTGCTCGACGACCCATCGCGAGGCTTTCCACCGCCGGGGCAACCAGTGTAGGCGCTATACGCCGTCGTTTGTATACCCCGGATCCGTGATCAGGCACGACGATTCCGTACGTTCACCCGTTCCCTGTGATCTGTGATCCGCACGGCTGCTCACTTGTCCAAATCGAGAAGGATCGCGTCATCTTGCAACCGCTCTCCATCTGAACCAAAAGCAGGTAGACGCGAGCCGGTCTCGGGAGAGTACATCCCGAGACGCAGCAAAGCGTCCCCTTCGCCGGCCAATCTGACCTCGTGGCGGTCGCGCACGACATCTCCCTCGAGCCACCAGGACGTGGGATATGCGCCCTCTGCAGGCTGACCATCATCCTGTGCCACGAGG
>JAXDDP010000022.1:0-14117 GCA_034676785.1 Anaerolineae bacterium
CGCCCCGCGCCCCGCCCCCCCCCCCCCCCCCCCCCCCCCCCCCCCCCCCCCCCCCCCCCCCCCCCCCCCCCCAGGGCCATGTGGCGGCCAAACCGATCACGCCGTTTCTGCGCTAGGTACCGGTCAGGCAGCGGGACTATCGTGGTCCGGGAGTAGGGTCTCCGCATTGCGGACACTTGAGAACAGGTAGCCCGACAGACCTACCACGACAGAGAGCAAACCGGCGAGCGCGAGTTGCGCGCCCATGCCTGCACCAGGCCCTTGGCCAAACAGCGCTGTCAGCACGGTTCCCGGGGTGCCGGATGTGAACCACGGCTCCATCACCCGGTCGGCAAGAGGTCCAGCTGCAAGCTGGGCGACTGGCGATACCAGCCAGGCAATCAAACGCCGGGTGGCGAAGACACGCCCCTGAATATCCGGGGGTACCTTGGCCTGCCAGATTGCCTGGTTCGACCCATTGACAAGAGGGGTGAACAGCATCACGCCGACGGCACTCACGAGCCACGGCACGAGGGATTTGGACAGACCCATGGCGACTATGCCAATGCCCGATAGCGCCCAACCGATCAGCACCCCGTGGACACGGCGTTTGAATCCCCCCCAAGCGCCGACCACGACACCCCCGACGATTCCGCCGATTGCACCGGCGGTCTGGACGCTCCCGAACGTGATCGCGTTGCTGTTGGTGCGAGCGAGGATCATCGGATCCCAGATGGAGAAGCCCAACGACGAGAAGAAGTTACCTGCCAGGAACACGAGCTGGAGCCCGAGAAGGCTGGGACGGGCCAGGATATAGCGTAGGCCGTAGGCGGCTTGATGCCAGAAGCTGCCCTGCGCCTCCCTCCCGCTCGACGATTGTTCGGGTTGCGGGATGTGAACGAAGAGCAGCGCACCGATCGCAAAGGACGCGCTGAGCAGGTCCAGGACCAGGAGCGCCAGTAATCCAGTGTCACCTGATGCGGTCTGCGAAAGGCTAGCAAACGTGCGCGTCATCCATAGTCCGAGCGGCCCGATAAGTGCACCGGCGATCAGCGGGGCAAACACCCCTGACGCGTTCCCGGCTGTTTCGAGCATTGCATTTGCCCGCGTGTAGTGCTTCTTGTCGAGCATCGTCGTGATCGCTGCCGAATAGGCAGGCCACTGAAATCCCTGGAACGTCCCCGTGACAAAAGCGGTGATGTAGAGGTGCCATACCTGGAGATTACCCGTGGCAAAGAGGATGAGCACGAAGAGCGTCGTGAGGGCTGCCGCCAGATCGCTGAGCATCATCATCAGCTTGCGGTTTGCTCGGTCCACAAGGACGCCCACGAGCGGGGTGAACGCCACCATCGGGACAAAGAAGAAGAAGCCGATGAGCGTCATGGGCGTCGCCTGGCCGCCGCTGGCATCAAACACCCAGAGGCGCAACCCGAACTGGCCGACCGCTGTTCCTAACAGCGACAGTATCTGACCAATCCAGATGATCGTGAATGCAGTCATACCCGTGGAGCGTTGTGCCTTGTCTGCCATGCGACCTCTCAGACGGACGGATTGTGTCGTGGAGATAGGGTCAACGGACCCCTACGCCTGGATCTGTGTGACCACCTCGATCCCATTCTAGGTCCATATTTCGCATTGTCAATAGTATGCTTGATAATATCAAGGCATGAGATCAATAATATGAACTCGGTGGGCTGTGCTGCCTACCAACCAGCCCACACGCTGGTCGTGCGTGGGTGCCAGAGGCAGGGGGCGTGCGATTCAGAGCGCGCTTGGTGCTCGGGGCGGCTAGCGGGCGGCATTGTGGAATCGAAGCACAGTCTCTCCGATCCGGATGCGATCGCCGTGGACGAGGAGCTGTGGCTTGGCGATTCGCTGATCGTTCAAATAGGTACCGTTGTGGCTCTCGAGATCCTCGACCCACCAGGCGCTATCTCGCCAAGTTACAATAGCGTGGTTCCCCGAGGCGAATGGATCGTCAATGATCACGTGGTTGTCACGATTTCGCCCGATCGCCGTGATCGGCCTGAGTGCGAAGCTCTGTTCGGGTTGCGTCTCGGCTTCTACGATCAGCGAGGCAGCCGGGTAAGCCTGCGGCATCTCCTTTGCCCGTTGTTGGAGGTCGCGTGCGACGACGTAGAATGCAAGTCCCAGGAAGCCGTATAGAAGGGCTGCCAGAACTATTCGCAAGACAAGAAGCAGCTCGGGCATGGGGTACCTAGCCTGGCTGTGGTGCCAGGGGTTGGGTGTGGCCACTGGGTGCGCACTCTGGGGGCTCGCACTCGGCGTAGATCAGGTCGACTCCCGATAGCGAGATCAGGTCTCCGGGGCGCAGGACGATCTCGAGCACCACGAAACCGTTTACGGTAGTGCCTCCCGTGCTGTTCAGGTCCTGCAGGATGTAGCGTCCATAGCGGTGTCTAAGTACGGCGTGGTACCGAGATACCTGGCGATCCTCCAGAATCAGATCGTTGTCGAGCGCCCGCCCGATGCGCACGACAGGTTCTACGAGATCAAAGGTACGGTCGCCTTTGACGATAAGGTAAGCCCGCGGCGCGAAAGCGTCCAGCGCGCCCTCGGTGGTGTGCCTGACCCGTCCGGGTGGTAGGTCCTGCGTCAGTCCCGACGCTACCATCGCGTGGGGGATCTGCCGATCCAAGCTGTTGATGGGGCGGATACTCACTGCTCGTGTTGGAAGGGCCATGTTGGCTTGCAGCTGGACGGCTGGAGGTTCCAGTGTTCGCAAAGCAAGCCGGTCTACGAGTGCTTCGAGCGCGTCTCGAAGCTGGTTGTCCAGGTCCGGATGGTGTCTCCGGAGCGCAGCCAGGTCCTCAACGTTGAGCTCTATGTGGTACCTTCCCGGTACCACGGGTAGACCGTCTTCGCCCACACGCTCCCCGTCCTCGAGGGCATCGATGAGCCGGGACACGACGTCCTGTGGCAGAAGTCTCCCAGCAAAGAGCCGAACGAAGGGCTCCTCGACCAACTGCTCAATCCAGCGTTCCAGATGCATCAGGCCGTTCATAACACGCGCCATTATAAGCCGTGATCCCTACCCGGCAATGGGATCCCGGAAGCATGTTGGTGCCTCCTCGGGGCGCTGTATAATGCCCACGTATGGTGAAACGACCCAACGTCATGCTCAGTCTCGGTCTCATCCTCACTGTGCTCGCTGCCCTTGGCGCGGTGCAGTGGAGGGCGCGCGATGCCTTCCTGAAGCGAGGGTGGACCGTTGAGTATCCGGAACGCGTGCCTGACACACCTGGATACCACAACGATGTCTTTAGTCGTGCATGCGTCAACGCCTCACTCGAGTCTTACTCCTTGGAGACGCTGCCTTGGGCTCTGGATGTGATCCGAGACGGAGGGTTCGGTTGGGTCCGGCAGCGGATCTCGTGGGCCGCTGTCGAGCCCGAACGTGGCGTTCAGGACTGGGCGGCTGTTGACGCGATAGTGGAGGGTACGCTCGCACGTGGTTTGGGCCTGGTTGCAGTGCTCGACGATGCCCCGGCGTGGGCCGGAGGGCCGCCAGATCCGCAAGCGTATGCTCGGTGGGCGGGGGCTGTGGCCGCGCGGTACGGCGACCAACTTACCTACTACCAGATATGGCACAATCCGAACCTTGGCGAAGCGTGGGGCGGTACGGCTGACGCATACGCCTACACGACGCTCCTGACACGGGCGGCAGAAGCTATCAGGGCCGCAGATGCGGGCGCGCGGATCGTGCTGGGCAGCCTGGCGCCGACAATCGAGCGCGGCGGCAGTAACTTCGCGGAGTCGCTGTTTCTCGACATGCTCTATGATGCGGGAGCGGGACCAGCCTTCGATGTCGTTGCAGTTCAGCCTTACGGGTTCCACACCGGGCCCGACGACCGGCGCGTAGCCGATGACGTACTCAATTTCTCGCGGGCAATCCTGGTGAGGGAGGCACTGGTCGCGCACGGCGAGAGTGATAAAGCCGTATGGGCATCCGCCTTCGGATGGAACAGCAAGCCGACGTCCTGGCCAGGCCCCGAGTCCATCTGGGGAACGGTGGACGAGATCACCCAGGCCCGCTACAGTGTAGAAGCGCTGGAGCGTGTGGAACGTGAATGGCCCTGGATGGGGCTGATGTGTCTCAATGGACTCCAGCCCCGACCGGAGACCCAGGTTGACAACGTGGCGGAAAGCGGGACACCGGATGCCCTGGAGCACTGGGGCTTCGCCTTGGTCACGCCGGGGCACGATGGCCGAACCGGCCCGGGTGTGCCACGCCCGATCTATGAAGCCGTCCGCAAGTGGGCCCTCACATCTCAACCAGCTGTCAGTGGTGCGTACCGGGCGGACACCGAGCTAGCGACGTATGAGGGGCTGTGGACCCTGGGTCCGCAGGGAGCTGACATTGGCCAGTCGGGTGACCGCGTGACGTTCACATTTGACGGAACCGATGTTGCGCTTACGGTGCGCCGGGGGCCCTACAGGGCGTTCCTATTCGTGACCGTGGACGGTCTCCCGGCACCTGCTCTGCCGCGCGACCGCGAGGGGAATGCCTACGTCGTACTCTACGATCCCCTGTCAGCAGTCGCCACGGTACCCCTAGCCGAAGGGCTGCCGGACGGCACGCATACCGTGGAGGTGGTGGCGGAAAGAGGGTGGGGACAGTGGGCACTTGCCGACTGGAGGGTCGTCAGTCGCCCAGATCCGGCTGGTGCACGTGGGTGGGGCTACATGGCGTTCCTGGCGATCGGCCTGGTTGGCTCTCTGGTAGTTGCCGTCTCAGCTCCGCGCGCCAACTTTGGCAGTGTGGGTGAGTGCTTGGCACGTGCGCGACGGCGCGTGGCCGAGTGGCTTCAGCTCGCGATAGCTGCCACGGTGACGGCAGTCACGCTGTTTGCCAGCTGGCAGGTCCTGACAGGGAACAGCCTCTTCCGTCGGTTGGGGGATCACGGCGAACTGGCAGCCTTGGCCTTGAGCGCTGGGCTTTTCTACTTCTCTCCGTGGCTACTTGTCGCTCTCGGCGCCGGCTTGGTTATGGCGGTCCTGGTGTTTCTACGCCCGGAGCTTGGTCTTGCTCTGACGGTGGTGGCTGCGCCGCTTTACCTGCACCCCCTGTCTCTCTTTGGAAAGTCGTTCTCGCTTGCTGAGCTGTTGCTGCTGCCGACTATTGTTGGCTGGGCCCTACAGGGGCTGGCTGGTGCGCGGCAGCACAAGGGAATGGCAGTGGGGAATGGGGATCTCGGACGCATCATGCGTAGGTTACTCGCCCCCGTTGTCCTCTTTATGGTGCTTTCGGCAGTCTCAGCCGTCGCTGCGGAGCACCTCCGCGAAGCCATGCGTGAACTTAGGCTGGTTGTCATCGAGCCGGTCCTGCTTCTCTGGATCTGCATCACACTGCCTATGGACCGCCGGGCAAGGTTACGGATCCTCGATGCCTGGGTGATCAGCGGTCTGATGGTCGCTTTGGTCGGGCTCGTGCAGTTCCTGGTTCTGGGCGATGCGATCACGGCTGAGGGAGGTGTACAACGCCTCCGAAGCATCTATGGGTCACCCAATAACGTGGGACTCTACCTTGGACGGCTGGTGCCGCTGGTGTCCGCGGTGGTGCTATGGGCAGGCCCAGCCAAGGCCAACAGTGTGACTCGGACTGGGCCCAGGACGACGATGGTGCTTGATTGGCTCGCGACCTTGCTGCGTGACAGGCGCCGACTTGCCTACCTGGTTGCTCTTCCTCCGTTGGTAGCTGCGTTGGCCCTCAGCCTTTCGCGGGGGGCGATCGTCTTGGGCATTCCCGCTGCGTTGCTCACCATGGGATGGCTCGCGGGCAAGCGTTGGCGTACACTTACGCTCGTCGTTCTGGCGATCGGCCTCGTGGCGCTGGTCCCGCTGCTGAGGACGCCGCGCTTCTCCGGGATGCTGGATCCGACTCAGGGGACGACTGGATTTCGCGTAGCACTATGGTACAGCACACTCGAACTCGTCCGCGAGCACCCGCTGCTGGGTGTGGGACTCGACAACTTCCTGTACGCTTTCCGAACTCGTTATGTGCTACCAACGGCGTGGGAGGAGTTCAACCTCTCGCATCCTCACAATATCGCGCTGGACTTTGCTGCTCGCCTGGGTCTGCCTGGTTTGGCCTGCCTGGTGTGGATGCAGGTCGCGTTCTGGCGCACGGTTGCTTGGGTGCGCAGGCGACGACGACCCGACGCGGGACTGGGGCGCGCGCTCTTGATCGGCATAGCAGGCTCGATGGCGGACTTCCTCGCCCATGGGCTCGTCGACGCTGCGTACTTTGTCATCGATCTGGCGTTTGTACACATGGTGACTTGGGCGGTTCTGGCCTGGCTTGCTGCTGGCTGGCCCGAGGACTGAGGGGGGTGACTGTGAAGCCGAAGCATATGATGGCCGTGGTTGTTGTGATGCTCAGCATTGTCGCATGCGCGGGGGATCCTGTGCCTGGTTCTACTCCGCCGCAGACAGCCACCGCGACCCGCCCTATGACTCCTGTGCCCGCCACCACTGAAGCACCCGTAGAAGACGTGCATGACGACTCTACTCCAGGTGCGGATCCGGTCATCGCGGTGCTGGCCGCCGCGCCGCTGTCGCTTGGGGTGGGCGGCATTTCGGAGGTGACACTATCCGTCACGGATGTCGAAGACCTCTATGCTGTCGAGGTTCACCTGCGTTTCGATCCGGCAATTCTGGACATCGTCGATGCTGAGGGCAGGACCGACGGAGTGCGTGTAACCGATGGCAGCTTGCTTGACGTGGGGTTCTCGGTCGTCAACGCAGTAGACAATCTGGTGGGCTCTATGGACTATGCCGTTACCCAAATGCCACCGACCAGGGCGGTCAGCGGCTCGGGCGATCTGCTTCGTTTCGTTGTGAAGGGGGAGGCGCCGGGCGTGACGACACTGAAGGTGGAGAGCATTATCCTTGCCAGCTCCAAAGGGGCTGCGATTCCAATCTCCGTGGATGCAACGCAGGCGACGTTAGCGGTGAAGTGAACCCGGACCCGGGGAGCATCGTTGGTCGAGCGCTGTTGATCCCCGGGTCAATGATCCTCAGTCCGCCTAGCGCTGTACCTCGAGCACTACGCGTCCGATGCCAGCGCGGATGGTGATGTCAAGAGTCACTGGAGCAGTGCCAAAGGCTTCATTGACCCAGGCAGTGCCCTCACGAAAGAGACCACTCACATCGACGTCTCCAATGCCCCGTTCCACTTCGACTCGCACGCCGACGTCCTGCGGTAGCTGTAGTTGTGTCTCACCGACTCCGCCCTGAATGTCAATCTCGGCGTCTCCAGCCCAGGGACCGCGTAGGTCGAGGCTGACGCTGCCCGCGCCAATATCGAGATCGAGGTGGCTGAGCGCTGGGGTATCGCTCACGCTGATCCTCGCATCACCGGCACCGAGTTTGACGTCGAGGTCGGTGATGTTCAGCCCGACGAGGTCGATGTCCTGTTCGCCGGCACCGCACTCGACACGCAGGCTGAGGGGGAGCGCATCCGTCAGCCGCAGATCCCATGCGTTGTACACCCCGCCGCGTAGCGAGATCTGGTCGGAATTGGGCTGGCGCACGGTCAGACGCCCCTCTCCATCGCTGACGGTGTAGCGGACCTCCGGTTCCCAATCGGCGACGTTGTACGTGAACGTTCCGTCAAGCAGCGCATCTGCGCCCCCGTCAACGGTCAACTCGCCAGCTCCCATTCGCAGCGCGATGCGCGCCGTATCAGCTCCCTCAGGAGCTACGGCAACGGGTTGCGATACGCGCTCGCCAATGGATACCCAATCCGGCGACGAGGTGCTGATGCTGCATCCAAGTAGCACGGCGAGGCCGGCTACTACGACTAGAGCTGTGATCATTGGTCTGGCTACCATATTCGTCTCCTTCGGCGCTCGGCACAGCGTAGTGAGCCGCACCGTGCTGGTATGGTGTATACGCATCCCAGCAGTATTGGGTTGCACGGGTGAGCGCATCCGGTGTGTGCTGTTGGGGCTCCAGCGCCGGAGCATGCCAGCGTGGCAGAACTGGCGTGGCGAAGGGCATGCGATTGACGCCGGGCCCAAAGGGTAGTATGCTCTTTCTGCTGGGTCGTGCTCGTCCAGGCTTTCGCGATGCCAGTGGATCGTACCCGGTAGTCACATCGAAAGTCTGCGAAAGGAGTGGCGCAATGAACGCACTCGGGCGTGTGCTGTTAGTCGCAGCCCTGCTTGCTATCGTCGGCGTGGGCGTTTGGTTGATCGCAAGCCTACGGACGCCCGCCCAGACACTCGAGGCTGATGATGGAAACCTCCTCGGGCAACTGATTCCTCAGCCTACACCCACGATCTATCCCAGCTCCTCGACTGTGATCCGCAGTGTTCAGCGGCTTGCGCGTCTGGAAACGGTCTCCTACCACGTCGAGAAGGTCATCACTGCTGAGACAGGCCAGGGTCCGCTGGGGTTTCTCTTTGGGGATCGAGTTCTACTGGTTGCGGCTGGTGAGGTCATTGCCGGAGTCGATCTGGGACAGCTAACAGAGACCGATGTGGCGGTCACTGCTGAGGGGACGCTGTACATCCATCTGCCGCAGGCCGAAGTGTTTGTCGCCACTCTCGACAACGAGACGACGTACGTTTACGATCGGGAGACGGGCGTGGTTGGGCTCAACCCGCAGCTGGAGACGGCAGCCCGTCGCGAGGCGGAGAAGATGATCCTTGAGGGAGCGCTGGAGGACGGGATCGTGGACCAGGCCCAGACGAACGCGCGCGCGTTCCTTACGACCTTCCTTGTTGCATTGGGCTTTGAGAAGGTCGAGTTCATTGACGTGGTACCGACAGCTACACCGGCACTCACCCCGACTGCCGCGGCGACGACGCCCTGATCCACGGACAAGGGGAGAGTTACCCATGCGGATCAAGCAACTTCCCGAGGACTTCCAGGTGGAAGAGCAGATCGCTTGGCCGGGCGACACTGGCCCATTTGCCTACTATCGCGTCCAGAAACGAGGCCTCACGACTGTAGCGGTCCGGGATGCGATGGCGGCGCGACTCAAGGTGACGCCCAGCGCGCTGGTGTTTCCGGCGCTCAAGGACAAGGCCGCTGTGACAGTGCAGTATGCCTGCGTGCGCAAACGCGGCCCGGAGGTCATCCGCGGCGAGGGCTTCGAGGCAACGCGTGTCGGGTGGGGGCCGCGGGCCCTGCGCCCCACGGATCTGGGGGGCAATCTATTCGTCGTCACCGTGCGGGATCTGGGTGATGCTGCTGCCAGGGCGTTGGGTCCAGCGATGGACAAGCTCGGGCGCTACGGACTGCCAAACTACTTTGACGACCAGCGCTTTGGCTCCCTCACACGTGATGGCTTCATTGGCAAGGAGATCCTCAAGCGCGACGCAGAGCGCGTCGTTCACATGTATCTGGCAGAGTCGATGGCTGGCGACCGCCGCGAGATCCGCAAGTTCAAACGGCTTGTGGCATCACACTGGGGTGAGTGGGGGTACCTCCTTCATCAGGCGCCGCGTCCCTCGAACTATCGAAGTGTGATTACCTATCTCAAGGATCATCCCCACGAATACCGAACAGCCGTCAACCTCATCCAAGACCGCTTGTTATCCATTTACCTGGCTGCCTACCAGTCCTGGGTCTGGAACCACATTGTGGGCATCTACCTTGATGGGACGCATAGCAGCCCCTATCGGGTGCGGATCATGCGTAGCCGGTTCTGCCTGCCCGAACCCAGCCCCGAATTGGCAGCCCTGCAGGGACAGCTTGTTGACCTACCCAGGTTGACGGCACACTATGACAGCGCCTTTGACGCCGCAGCCCAAGCGGCGTTTGAGGCCGAAGGACTGGCGCTTCACGACTTCAAAGCTCGCATTCTGCGCCGGGTCTACCTCACCAAGGGTGAGCGTCAGGTCGCTTTCGTTCCCACTGACGTGAGTGTTGGGGAGGCTGAGCCGGATGAGGTGAATCCAGGACGCGCGCGGGTTGCTGTGCAGTTCGCACTGGATTCCGGGCGGTATGCCACACTCATCCTTAAGGCTGCCGCGGCATTGATCGGCGACGACATCCTCGTGCGCTGATCGTTCGCGTGCCCACCTGCTACGGATCTATGGCATCGGCGCTGCGTTCCCGATCTCTCAGCCGTGCTGGTGTGCGGCCTGTGCTATAATCGCCGTATGGAGACAAGCCAGCGACAGGTCGCGCGCGCGGCAGCGCTCGTCATGGCGGCCTTCGCCGTGAGCCGGCTTCTCGGCCTCGTGCGCCAGATGGTGTTTGGTGCGTACTTCGGCACCGGCCCTGAGATGGATGCCTACGTAGCCGCCGTTAGCATCCCTGACGCGATCTTCTTGATCGTCGCTGGCGGAGCCCTGGGGTCAGCCTTCATCCCTCTGTTTACCGGACGACTTGCTCGTGGCGAGACAGTCGCTGCCTGGCGGCTTTACTCCGCAGTGGTCACGCTTCTTGTCACCGTCGTGGCACCGATTAGCCTGGCGTGCATCGTGCTGGCGCCCTGGTTGGTCGATACGGTTGTTGCTCCAGCTCTGTCACCCGAAGTGCAGGCACGGACAGTAGCCCTGATGCGTGTGATGCTTCTGTCGCCCACGATCTTCAGCGTCAGTGGCATCGTGATGGGCGCACTGAATGCCCATCAGCACTTCCTTCTGCCTGCGGTGGCTCCTATCGTCTACAACATCGGGCTCATCGCCGGTGCGCTTTGGGGTGGCCTCACGCCGCTGGGTGCGATGGGGGCCTCGATTGGGATGGTGGTTGGGGCGTTGGGGCACTTGTTGATTCAGATGCCCGGCCTCTGGCGCTTTGGGGCTAGGTTCCGTCTCACCGTGGGCCGAGGCGACCCTGGCGTCTTTGAGGTCGGACGACTCATCGCGCCGCGGATGCTGGGCATGGCTGCTGCCCAGATCAACATGGTCGTAACGCGCAACCTGGCTTCACGACAGGGGGCGGGCGCGATCTCTTCGCTTGAGTACGCGTGGCGGGTGATGCTCTTACCTCAAGGGATCTTCGCCCAAGCCGTAGGAACGGCAGTTTTCCCAACGTTCTCACAGCAGGCGGCGCTTGGACAGACTGACGGCCTGAGGACGACGCTCATCAACGCATTGCGAACGCTTGTTGCGCTAACACTTCCTGCCTCGATTGGGATGATTGTGCTCGGTGAGCCCCTTGTGGCGCTGCTGTTCGAGCGCGGTGCTTTTGATGCTGAGTCAACCGGCGCAGTGGCCTGGGCGCTTGCCTTCTTCGCTCTGGGCCTTGTGGGACACTCGGCGCTTGAGATTGTCGGAAGAGCTTTCTACGCGTTGCAGGACACCTGGACACCTGCAAAGGCGGCAACCGTGTCAGTGGCTCTGAACGCGGTGCTGGGCCTGCTGTTTCCGCCCCTCTTCGCGCAGTTAGGGCTGTTACCACTGGGGGGACTCGCGCTGGCGACAGCGGTGGCGACCCTGGTCGAGATGACGATCCTTCTAGTTCGGATCCGGACCCGCCTGGGCTCTCTCCGCGGGCGCGCGCTGGTCGCCACCACGGCTCGGGTCGCGTTGGCCTCAGCCGGCATGGGACTTGTCCTGTGGGCGCTTGGCCGAGTTTGGCCGTCGTCGTTGGTGTCGCTGGCGCTTGTCGGCGTGCCCCTCGGTACGGTGGTCTACCTGCTGCTGGCCTGGGTACTCGGCGTTGAGCAGCTGCGATCCGCTGCCCGCATGATCCTGGACCGGGCGCGAGCCTAGGGAGTGCTATGGTCATCACGCTGACGACGGATTTCGGCTACGATGACGGCTATGTTGGCACCATGAAGGGTGTGATGGCGGCGATCGCTCCGGGCGTGCCGCTGATCGACATCACGCACTCCATCCGGCCGCAGGCGGTTGCCGAGGCTGCCTATATCCTGTGGACGAGTCTCTCTTACTTCCAGCCCGATAGTGTCCACCTGGTGGTGGTTGATCCCGGTGTGGGAACGACTCGACGACCCATCGCGTCGCGCACCGCGTGGGGCGTTCTGGTAGGCCCCGACAACGGTGTCTTCTCCTATGTCTGGGCTGCCGCACCTCCGGAACTAACGGTTGTCCTGGAGAATCCGAACTATCGCAGAAGTGAGGTGAGCTCCACCTTTCACGGGCGCGACGTCTTCGGGCCGGCGGCGGCGCATATCGCTGCTGGTGTCCCCCTGGAGCACCTCGGTCGTGCCGTGAGGGACGAAGTGCACCTTCCGCTGCCGCTGGTCGAGATCGGTCGTGGAGAGATACGCGGGAAGATCCTCCACATTGACCGGTTCGGCAATGCCGTGACGAGTATCGGTCGGCTTAACTGGGTGGCGTCGGGGCTAGATCTGGTGCCAGTGTTTGGACCTCCAGTATCCGAGATGCTTGATCCAGCCGTGCTGACCGTCTTCGTGTGTGGACATGCAGTGGGGAGGGTCTGCAGAACCTATGGCGACGTGGACAAGGGCGTTCCCATGGCTCTTGTTGGCAGTGAAGGAATGCTCGAGATCGCTGTCAACCGCGGACACGCGGCTGATGCGCTTGGCCTCGCGGTGGGCGATGACGTGTTCCTGATCGTCAGTAACCTGAAAGGAGCGGATAATGGCGGACGTTAGCGACTACTTCGTGATCGAGGGTGGGGTGCCACTGGTCGGTGAGATTGTGCCCGCAGGCAACAAGAATGCCGCCCTGCCGACCCTGGCGGCCTGCCTGTTGACCGAGGATCCCGTGATCCTGCGGAACCTTCCTGCCATTCGTGATGTTGAGGTCATGGCTGAGCTGCTGGAGGCGCTGGGCGTTAGCGTTCAGAGACTCGACCCACACACCTGGCGTCTTGAGGCATGCGGGGTGAAACGTCCGGATTCCGATCAGTTGGACCCCAACCAGTTTCGGGCGATACGCGGGTCGATACTGATGGCCGGGCCCCTGCTGGCTCGTGTGGGGCGTTTGGCCATACCTGCGCCCGGTGGCGACGTGATCGGACGGCGGCGTGTGGATACGCATTTCCTCGCATTTGAGGGCCTTGGTGCTGATGTAAAGGTCGTCAATGGTCATTTCGAGGTTCGCGCGGATCGTCTGCGAGGGGCCGATATTCTCCTTGACGAGGCGAGCGTCACCGGCACAGAGAACGCGGTGATGGCTGCGTCGCTGGCGCAGGGAACGACGATTCTGCGGAACGCGGCATCCGAGCCGCACGTTCAGGATCTGTGCCATATGCTCAATGCGATGGGTGCTCAGATCACGGGAATCGGGACCAACACCTTGGTGATCGAGGGCGTTCCGCGCCTTCACGGTGTCGAGTTCACGATTGGTACTGATCACATCGAAGTGGGTAGCTACATTGCTCTGGCAGCGGCGACGGGGGGTGAGATTCTGATCCGGAATGCGCAGCCCGAGAACCTGCGTATGATCCTGATGACCTTCGAGCGCCTGGGGATCACGGCAGAGCCGAGAGGTGGCGACCTTTTCGTACCACGGAGCCAATCTCTGGAGATCATGGCTGATATGGGCGGGGCGATACCCTCCATTTCCGATGCCCCGTGGCCAGCATTTCCGGCGGATCTCATGAGCATTGCCCTCGTCGCGGCTACGCAAGCCACTGGTGTTGTGCTCTTTCACCAGAAGATGTTCGAAAGCCGATTGTACTTCGTAGACAAACTCATCCCTATGGGTGCACGGATTGTCGTGTGTGACCCGCACCGTGCTCTGGTCTATGGTCCATCGGCGCTAGCGGGAGACACGATGACGAGCCCCGATATCCGCGCGGGGATGGCTATGCTCATCGCGGCGTTCGCAGCCAAGGGTACCTCCAGGATTCACAACATTAACCAGATTGATCGCGGCTATGAGCAGATTGAGGCCAAGCTGGCGCCTCTTGGGGCACGGATCAGCCGGTGGTGTGACACGACCTGCAAGTGGCCATTGGCCTGATCAGGCATTGAGTGGGTGGCTATGGATGACGGACTGCGGTCGCGCCTGAAGAAGCTGGGTCTGGTGCAGGGTCTTGGGGAATTGAGCGCGGCTCGGGCCGCCTCGATGTCTCATGGGACACAACCGGACCGAGTACCAGTCACCGGGACTGAGGCGCCCAAATGGATAAGGCAAGGCCTGCCCGGGATGGTGCACGCGACGCCCCATGGGAATTTCTGGCTTCTCCGCAACGTGTACCCTGCTGACTATGTGCACGGCCGC